>NZ_AMFF02000284.1 GCF_000297215.2 Piscirickettsia salmonis LF-89 = ATCC VR-1361 | reverse complement strand
TGATCCGTCGAGCACGAACTGCAGGGCGGTTCCCTCCGGGAACTCGCTGAGAAGCTCCGGCGGCACGGTCGCCCGTCACCACGGATCTGGACGGTTGACGCGAACGGCCCGGCGCCCGCACCCCGGAAACCAGGGACCCCTGGCTGGACGACGACTCCGGCCCGAGATCCGCCGACAGGACGAGGGCCATGCACGTGTCGGTGCTGCCCGACGTGAACGAGAAGTCCGCGGAGATCGGGGGTGAGCCCGAAGAAGTCCTCGTAGCCGTGGGCGCCCGGCGGCTCCTCCCCGAAGAACTGCGGCCACACGAACGCGGGCGACTCCTGAAGGGTCGCGATGTGGCGCGCGCCGGCCGTCGTCGGCGCGGGCGGCGCCGCAGCGAGGGCAGCCGCGCCGGCGATGAGCGCCACGGCGATCAACGACACCGCCCAGCTGACGGCGACCCACACCGTAGGCAGCCGGCGGCGACGGCGCTCCGGGGGAAGCGGCACGGCGGTCGGGGGATGGGCGGC
>NZ_AMFF02000283.1 GCF_000297215.2 Piscirickettsia salmonis LF-89 = ATCC VR-1361 | reverse complement strand
TGGTTTCTTAGACGTCAGGTGGCACTTTTCGGGGAAATGTGCGCGGAACCCCTATTTGTTTATTTTTCTAAATACATTCAAATATGTATCCGCTCATGAGACAATAACCCTGATAAATGCTTCAATAATATTGAAAAAAGGAAGAGTATGAGTATTCAACATTTCCGTGTCGCCCTTATTCCCTTTTTTGCGGCATTTTGCCTTCCTGTTTTTGCTCACCCAGAAACGCTGGTGAAAGTTAAAGATGCTAGAAGATCAGTTGGGTGCACGAGTGGGTTACATCGAACTGGATCTCAACAGCGGTAAGATCCTTGAGAGTTTTCGCCCCGAAGAACGTTTTCCAATGATGAGCACTTTTAAAGTTCTGCTATGTGGCGCGGTATTATCCCGTATTGACGCCGGGCAAGAGCAACTCGGTCGCCGCATACACTATTCTCAGAATGACTTGGTTGAGTACTCACCAGTCACAGAAAAGCATCTTACGGATGGCATGACAGTAAGAGAATTATGCAGTGCTGCCATAACCATGAGTGATAACACTGCGGCCAACTTACTTCTGACAACGATCGGAGGACCGAAGGAGCTAACCGCTTTTTTGCACAACATGGGGGATCATGTAACTCGCCTTGATCGTTGGGAACCGGAGCTGAATGAAGCCATACCAAACGACGAGCGTGACACCACGATGCCTGTAGCAATGGCAACAACGTTGCGCAAACTATTAACTGGCGAACTACTTACTCTAGCTTCCCGGCAACAATTAATAGACTGGATGGAGGCGGATAAAGTTGCAGGACCACTTCTGCGCTCGGCCCTTCCGGCTGGCTGGTTTATTGCTGATAAATCTGGAGCCGGTGAGCGTGGGTCTCGCGGTATCATTGCAGCACTGGGGCCAGATGGTAAGCCCTCCCGTATCGTAGTTATCTACACGACGGGGAGTCAGGCAACTATGGATGAACGAAATAGACAGATCGCTGAGATAGGTGCCTCACTGATTAAGCATTGGTAACTGTCAGACCAAGTTTACTCATATATACTTTAGATTGATTTAAAACTTCATTTTTAATTTAAAAGGATCTAGGTGAAGATCCTTTTTGACTAATCTCATGACCAAAATCCCTTAACGTGAGTTTTCGTTCCGACTGAGCGTCAGACCCCGTAGAAAAGATCAAAGGATCTTCTTGAGATCCTTTTTTCTGCGCGTAATCTGCTGCTTGCAAACAAAAAACCACCGCTACCAGCGGT
>NZ_AMFF02000282.1 GCF_000297215.2 Piscirickettsia salmonis LF-89 = ATCC VR-1361 | reverse complement strand
CAGAAATAGAAGAATTACAGCGCAACACAGCAATAAAAATGCGCCGCCTGAACCACCAGGCTATATCTGCCACTCATTGTTGTGAGTGTGGCGATCCGATAGATGAACGAAGACGCCTGGTCGTTCAGGGTTGTCGGACTTGTGCAAGTTGCCAGGAGGATCTGGAACTTATCAGTAAACAGAGAGGTTCGAAGTGAGCGAAATTAACTCTCAGGCACTGCGTGAAGCGGCAGAGCAGGCAATGCATGACGACTGGGGATTTGACGCAGACCTTTTCCATGAATTGGTAACACCATCGATTGTGCTGGAACTGCTGGATGAACGGGAAAGAAACCAGCAATACATCAAACGCCGCGACCAGGAGAACGAGGATATTGCGCTAACAGTAGGGAAACTGCGTGTTGAGCTTGAAACAGCAAAATCAAAACTCAACGAGCAGCGTGAGTATTACGAAGGTGTTATCTCGGATGGGAGTAAGCGTATTGCTAAACTGGAAAGCAACGAAGTCCGTGAAGACGGAAACCAGTTTCTTGTTGTTCGCCATCCTGGGAAGACTCCTGTTATCAAGCACTGCACTGGTGACCTGGAAGAGTTTCTGCGGCAGTTAATCGAACAAGACCCGTTAGTAACTATCGACATCATTACGCATCGCTATTACGGGGTTGAGGTCAATGGGTTCAGGATGCAGGTGAGTATCTGCATATGATGTCTGACGCTGGCATTCGCATCAAAGGAGAGTGAGATCGGTTTTGTAAAAGATAACGCTTGTGAAAATGCTGAATTTCGCGTCGTCTTCACAGCGATGCCAGAGTCTGTAGTGTCAGATGATGACCGTACTCAAACATCGGGTTGAGTATTATCTTACTGTTTCTTTACATAAACATTGCTGATACCGTTTAGCTGAAACGACATACATTGCAAGGAGTTTATAAATGAGTATCAATGAGTTAGAGTCTGAGCAAAAAGATTGGGCGTTAATCAATGTTGTGCAG
>NZ_AMFF02000281.1 GCF_000297215.2 Piscirickettsia salmonis LF-89 = ATCC VR-1361 | reverse complement strand
GAGGAGGGGAGAAAGAAGGAAAACTCGCTCTGAGGAGGGGGGGAAAGGGAGGAGAGAGGGGGGAGAGGGAGGGGGAAAGAAGGGAAGGAAAAGAGGGAAAGGGAGGGAGAAAAAGAAGGAGAAAAAAAGGGGGGGGAGAAGGGAGAAAGAGAGAAAAAGAAAGAGAAGGGAGAGAAAAGGAAAAGGAGGAGGAAGGGAGAGGGGAAAGGGAAGAAGGAAAAGAAAAAGAGGGGAAAGGGGCAGAGGGGAGGGGGGGAAAAGAAAAGAAAGGGGAGAAAAAAAAAGGCAGGAAGGGAGGGAGAAAAGGAGGGGCGGGTGTGTGAGGAAGGGGAAGGAGAAAAAAAAGGGGAGGAGAAGGAGAGAAAAGGGGGAAGAAAGAAGAGGGGGGAGCGCGACACAAAAAAGGAGAAAGGGAAAAAGGAACAAACGCGGTCTTTGCAGAAGCAAGAGAAGGAAGGGGGGCAAGAAAAAAGAGAGGAGGGAGGGGGAGGGGAGAAAAAAGAGGAAAAGGGGGAGGAGAAGGGGGGACAGAAGGAGGAAGGGGGGGGGAAAGAGAGAAGAAAGGAGAGAGAGAAGAAGAAAGAGAACGGGAAAGAGGGAGGGCACGCACCGGGAGAGAAGGAGAGAGGAGAAGGGAAGGAAGGATAACATCGGGGGATGGAGGGGGGAGGAACCGGTGAGGGATCAACATTTTTGCCTCCTC
>NZ_AMFF02000280.1 GCF_000297215.2 Piscirickettsia salmonis LF-89 = ATCC VR-1361 | reverse complement strand
TCCATGGCTCGCAGCGGTTGTAGGAGTTATAAACATTGTATAAAAATAAAAATATTCAAATAAGAGCAATAAAATTAGTGAAAAATCTTGAAAAAATACGTTCAATTACTTTAGGTAAAAAAACAAATTCACAACAAAGAAAAGCAATAGAGAACCTAATACAAAAAATCCCACATGATACAATCCAGTCAAAAAGTGATAAATTATTAGCGAGCAAAGTATGGAATAAAGAAAATGATAATTTATTTAGAACATCATTATCTTTCAAGATAAACTGTTTGCAAAAATACTGTGAAAATATAAGAGATGGTTTATCTCCTATGCTTAATAAATCCAGCTTGTTCTATAATATAGAAAATTTAATTAATCAATATAAAGTTATCATAACAACTCGGAAAAATATCACCGATGCGCTAGCAAAAAAATCTGCCCCTCCCTTGCCTTTCCATATTTCACAGCTTATCGCAGAATTTAGCGTCAAAAAAGAAGGGCAATTCTCTCACCTAGAAAAGCAAAAAACAAAAGATTGAAATGATCCCCAAAATTT
>NZ_AMFF02000279.1 GCF_000297215.2 Piscirickettsia salmonis LF-89 = ATCC VR-1361 | reverse complement strand
TAAAAATGGGGGCTTTACAGTATCAGGACGGAGGAAATTTTTGAAGCTGTAGAATATCAATTTAACCGGCTATCATACAGATATGAGCGAACTGACCACGTTGTACAAAATCCACACTTTGTTAATCAATCTTCTCCTCCTCCACCACAGACTGAAAACCCTATGATAGTAGAAGCTGGAGGAGCGGTAACTACAACATTTACTACTTATAATGCCACTGATTCTGCTGCTGCTAGCGTTTCTGGTATAAGTTATGGGGCCAGTTGCGCTGGAGTTGGCGCATCATTTGATTCTCATGTGATGAAAAGATCCTTAGATACTCAGCATAATCCAAGAACAGATATTCCACCGGCTCCTGGTTGTGACTACACAACAAAAGCAAAGCATACAATAAACTTTAAAGACATACCAACTAACCCAAGTCAATTAAAACTCAAAATGAAAGCAAAGAATTTTTGCTTATCACCTTACCGAATTCAAGTTACTGGTTCTAAGGATGGTTCACATTCGGCACGTAGTTTATTACATGCACAGGACTGCACCGGCCTCGTTCAACAAAAAGCGATTTATGATACCCTCGGCAGAGTTGTTTTCTCTAATGATGAGGCTGGACTGCCAGTATGCATGACGGCTCCAGAACATGTCGTTCGCTGCGAGCCATGGA
>NZ_AMFF02000278.1 GCF_000297215.2 Piscirickettsia salmonis LF-89 = ATCC VR-1361 | reverse complement strand
GTAGCGACGCTTACGTTCTTTTTCTTTCTTTTGTTGTCATTGGCATATTCACTTTCTCCTATAGTTTTAACCTTGATAGTGTGTTGGGCTTGGGGTAGAGCTGAGAGTAACTGTTTGACTGTAATTATTGGACCAAAGTATTATTTATGTTTTTTGCATGGGTTTTGGCCATTCCAAATATCACTTAAAACAATGAACTTATGTTATCATGTATGGAGAAGTGATTGCGATATGTAATTTCCCATAATGATTAGGAAATTTTTTGTAGAATGAGTCTATTTTTTTGATAAATATACTATAAATTTAATGGATGTCAGGTTAGCTAGGTATGAGTTTACATCTAAACTTAGAAAGGGTTAAAGCTAGAATGCACAAAACCATCTAGACAGGGTAATAGATTTTACCAGGCTTTTCATCAGTATGGTTATTGATGGAATAAGGATGGAATAGTCGCTTTGCCATTCTCTCTATAGATTTTTGAAAAATTAGCAAATGTTATTTTGGTGCCATTATAAGAGTGATATTCTTGGTTTATACTAGGGTATTTTATAAAGCGCTTTTTGGCTTCTTCAAAGTCTATTTGATCAGGCTACCCTATT
>NZ_AMFF02000277.1 GCF_000297215.2 Piscirickettsia salmonis LF-89 = ATCC VR-1361 | reverse complement strand
GGGTTTAAAGACACCCTCTAATGACATTTTTTCTACAGATGTCATCATTCACACAACCGATGGCACCTCTCAAGGCTTAAACGCACTCAAAGGCTTTATTATCGAAATGCAAACAGCATTTTCTAACCTACAACATCATTGTCATGAGATTATTAATAATAATAACCGCGTTGCTGCCCGTTTTTCGGGTCAAGGCACACACACGGGCACATTCCAAGGTATGCCCGCCACAGGGCGCTCCTTTAAGTTTACCGGCATGGGATTCTACCATATTAAAAATGGTAAAATTATTGAATTCTGGTTAGAAAATGATATGAGCGATTTTATGGCGGCTTTAGAAGGGATTCAACCATTTTAAGCATGTCTACTGAACTATATGGCCAAAATTAATTTTACTTAAAAACTAAGCTTACCTCTCAAGGCTATTGTTATGAATCTTCATCTAATGCTTATAATATTTAAAACCTTGGGTAATGCATCCCTTTGATTATCAAATCTAAATCACCTTACTAAACTCAAATTTATTGATGAACAACCTAATTATCATGTCATGCATTGTCTCGCTTTTCGAAAATAAAATTGCCTCCGTGTTAAACACTTAATTCAATGTAAGTCATGAACCTTCGCTTAAATATTTGCCTATTATGCCATATCAATCAGTGAGATACATTATCCAAAATACCAAAAAATATAAAGAATAGTTACTGTTCAAAAATACGGCTAATCTTCATAAATTATACTTATTAAATACCAATCGTTTTTTTGTATAAGATATTTGTTAATTTATATTATTTTTTGTTATATTATTAAATACAAATAATGTAAATTATTTTATGATAGCATTTACATAACAAAAGATATTAAATACTTAACCTATAATTTAACAGATAAAATTAAGTTGATTTAGTTTGCCGTTTTCATAGATATAAATTAACAAATTATCTTACATTTAATTTATAAATTAATTTTATTAAAAATAAATATTAATTATTATAGGTATATATCTAATATATGAAAAATATATAAATTTTAAAGTAAATTTAATAAATTAATTTTTTTAACGGAGGTATTTTTATAAAAAATATATTTAATAATGTTTAAATTATTTAACTTGAATATTTACATATATAAAACATTAATCCCAGTATTTAGGAGTTATAGCGCTCAACGAATAGTTTCTGACATTGACTTCATTACTTGACTAAGCGCTGTCTCTAAATTTATTTCATCTTGATCAAGCTTCATGCGAACCCTATTTTTAAGCGGTGACCATACATGCTCTATCGGGTTTAAATCAGGAGAATAAGGGGGTAAAAATAATAAGTGACAACCCGCATCTTCAATCGCTTCCTTAACCCCTTTTGATTTGTGAAAAGAGGCATTATCCATGATTACAGTCTCTCCAGGAGATAAACAGGGAATTAAGCACTGATCGATATAAGCCTGACAAACGTTAGCCTTCAACCATCATTGGTGCCATAAATTGCTTGCCGCGCAAACCACCTATAAAGTTAATTCGTATTGATTTTTTACCGGGCT
>NZ_AMFF02000276.1 GCF_000297215.2 Piscirickettsia salmonis LF-89 = ATCC VR-1361 | reverse complement strand
GATTTTGTTGTCAATGCGTAAGTCCTGGTTAAAGTAATTTTTTTCGCTTGGCAGAGTGGCAAGGTTTTCGCATAATAATGATAGCAGTATGAAAAGAGGTTGCCGTAATGATCGATGATAAAGCCACGCCTTGTGTTGGTTTATGCTCAACTGTATATGGTGATGATGTGTGTCGTGGCTGTAAACGTTTTTATCATGAAGTCATTGATTGGAATCAGTACGATGTTAGTTTAAAGCAAAAAACATGGTGGCGCTTAGAGCAGTTGGCTGTAGAAATTTTACAGCCAAAAATTGAGATTATTGATATCGAAATATTGCGAGCTCAACTGGATAAACATCAAATCCGTTATTTTCGTTTTCAGAGCCCTTTTTGTTGGGCGCATGCTTTATTGCGTGCTGGCGCAGAAAAAATTAATGATATCACTTGTTATGGTCTTAAGCTGCATAGGGATTACATTCAGCTATCTTTAGTTGAGTTTTTACATAAGATTGAAGATGAATTTTATCAAAAATCTATAGATTGGTTTAATGATTCTATTGATGAAATAGAGCCCATTGAACTGTTTGTGCATAAATAATAAGTGATAGCTAATTAATAGTGTGTTGTAAAAATATGCTCACTAAAAAATCATCTTTATTGATATAAAATTATATGATGGTCCAGGTTTTAAGAAATTCCCAGCCGTGCATTACCAGGCTGGGTAAACAGGTATAGCACTCAACGAATAGTTTCTGACATTGACTTCATTACTTGACTAAGCGCTGTCTCTAAATTTATTTCATCTTGATCAAGCTTCATGCGAACCCTATTTTTAAGCGGTGACCATACATGCTCTATCGGGTTTAAATCAGGAGAATAAGGGGGTAAAAATAATAAGTGACAACCCGCA
>NZ_AMFF02000275.1 GCF_000297215.2 Piscirickettsia salmonis LF-89 = ATCC VR-1361 | reverse complement strand
GCCTTAGGCGGTAAAAAATGGGACTTTGGCAAAGTCTGCTCTAAAGTCTATGAAGCCTTAGGCGGTAAAAAATGGGACTTTGGCAAAGTCTTCTAAAGCATTTTCAACTAAGTGGTTTTTTGGTGGTAAGCCTTGGATGAAGCAAACCGTCGCAAAGGATATGGCTTCTGCTGTTGCTGGTTATAAATTTAGCCTAGGCCAACCTATAAATACACTCCGAAATATGGCCAGTAAGTGTGCTATGGATTTTAGTGCAATACGAAAATACACAGATGTTGCTGTAAGTTCCACGGGTGGCTTAATTGCTGGAATGATTGCCGCACCATTCACAGCAGTAGGCCAGACTATCGGTGGATTAGTCACTGGCTGCAAAAATGCAGGGCTTCCAGGCTTAGTTGTAGGGATGTTTGTTGGTCTTGGATATGGGCTAAGCTTCCCATTTAGGAATATTTACAATAGCTATGTAAATGCCACAGCAGATATCCCTCTAGACCCTAGCAGCTCAACCGATACACACCCCACTAACTGTGCTCTCATAGCGAGTGACGCGAGTAGAGTCAATCAATATACGGCAGGGCTATTCCAGCGAGAGCAGCAATCACAGGTTCAAGGCAGTAAACCAGGTTATAGTCCCAGCGAACCTTTACTCGGCTGAACATAAATTTTTTATTAAATCAGAAACTAATTTAAGTTATCGTTTTTAAATATAGGAGTTCTTAATGAAATCTATCTCTCTATCCGAAGAAATTATCTTGCCATCATTAAATGTAAAAGAAGGCAAAGATCAGGAATTTTCAAGAAATGAGTTAAATCTAAAAGCAATAAAATATAAAGACTTTAGAAAAGTCATGCTATTACCTGAAGAAGATCAAATGCATACGATGATGAAAATCGTTTCTGGTCTCAGTGAAGATGATATTGGGGAGCTATCCGCTGAAGATACTGCTGAAATCTCAGAATACGTATTCGAGTCTATTCATAAGTATGTCCAACTTGGTCAAAAAATCACCAACATGAGTAGCTAACAATATCTACTGAGGTTTTAATAAAATTAGTAGCTTGTTTAAATAAACAAGCAAGCTACTAACACGTTATAATCATATAGCCTTTTTACCATATATTTCACTCACCTTACGCACTGA
>NZ_AMFF02000274.1 GCF_000297215.2 Piscirickettsia salmonis LF-89 = ATCC VR-1361 | reverse complement strand
CCATGGCTCGCAGCGGAGGCATTGCTGGCACCGCTTCCTCGATGACTGGTTCACAAAAATCAGCTCTCTCTGCTTGGTTAATCTGATCTGCACACTCAAGTTCCCAGCCGCTCATAAACGCATCATTGCGACCTTCAAAAAGAGTCGCAGGGGCCGGTGACTTCGTACTCGCTTTTGTAAATAAGCCTGACATTCTCTCTAATTTTTCAGACTTTCTCAATAGCTCTTGTTCATGGCTCTGTTCTTGCTCAAGCTCAAGCTCTTGCTGCCTTTGGTGGCGCAACACCAATTCAGAAGTCCGCCATTCCTCTTGACTCCGGCCAAGCTCAGCTTCTGCTGCTGTCAGCACAAAAGGAATATTAAGCTTTCTTACCTCGACTACACCGATATTTAGCTTATCAACACAAGATATAATCTCTTCTTCTAGTTCATGATTACCTTGCAAATCGCTTTCAATCAATACAGCCAACTCTTCAGCTATAATCGATTCAACTTTTGTATTAGGCAATGCAAATACACCAGAGTTAGAGTCAAAGTAACAAATTTTTCCAGCAACCTTAAATACAACCACTGCATGCTTTAACTGTGATAATCCAAGGCAGTAGGCATTTGAATCTGTATCCATTATCAGCTCATCAACAATATCCCTTAACGCCAACCGTGCTGAGAATGAAGGTCCTGTCGAAACTGTTTTTTTATATCCTAAATACCACTCTGTATTGAACAAAAAGTCCATATGCTGCTCTATAGGTCGAGCCGTTAAATCACCTTGATCACTCTTTTGGTTTTCTTCTTTTTGCTGAACCATCGCCAAACCAACACGCTCAGCAATATCAGGTTGCGCCAAGTAAGCAGGAAACCGCCCTCCGTCATCTGA
>NZ_AMFF02000273.1 GCF_000297215.2 Piscirickettsia salmonis LF-89 = ATCC VR-1361 | reverse complement strand
TATTCGTTGAGCGCTATAAAAGTAATAAATTAACAGGATTTTCAACTGAAATTGTCAGGGCGATCATGAAGCGGCTCGGGGTAGAATATAAAATTTATGTCTACCCTGGTGCAAGAGGCGAGTTTTACGCAAAAACAAAGCCAAATCACTTGCTATTTTCAATTTTTAGAACTCCTGCGCGTGAGTCCATTTATAAATGGATAGGGCCGTTAGCTTCTGAAAATATTTATTTTTTTAAAATGAAAGATAAAAATATTAAAGCGACAACTCTCGGTGAGATTATTAACATGAATTATACCGTTATGGCTAGTCATGAAGGTTTTGTTTTAAATTCATTGATTAATAAGGGAATTATTAATATCGATAAATCAGCATCTAGTACAGAAACAAAAATTAAGGTGTTAGCCCAAGGTCGTGGTGATCTGATTCCCTTTACTGAACTTGGGGTGCGTTATATTTTAAAAAAAAGTCATATGCCATTAAATACTTTAGTCAATACTCAAATAAAGTTAGCAAGTTTTGATTTATATATCGCAGCTTCTAAATTAACAGACAATAATATTATTAAACAATGGCAAGAAGCATTAAACAGTATAAAGCAGGAGGGTGAATTCCAGAAGATCTATAATAGATATTTAAATTATAATTCTAGTTATTGATTTACTGCTGTTTTTATAATTATCATTTTTATGATGATAAAGTCTAATATACCTTTTATTTTAGCTTAAGCCAGAACTTAATTTTTCATAAAAACAATATAAAAGTAAAAAAAAGATGATTTGTTTTTATGTCTAACATGATTTCTATGATTTACTGTGTGTCACTCAGAACTTCGC
>NZ_AMFF02000272.1 GCF_000297215.2 Piscirickettsia salmonis LF-89 = ATCC VR-1361 | reverse complement strand
AGGTAGCGACGCTTACGACTCCCTGATGCGCCTGAAAACGTAGGAATGTTATCTTTAACACATTTACAAAATGTGTCGTAGTTAAAGGTGTTTTTAAAGTCAAATTCGCTGACTATAACTAATAGAAATTTCCCCGAATCTGAACTTCCATCTGTGTTGTTCCCCATTGGGCAAATAAATTGCTGGAGTCCATCAGTGGATCCACCTGCATAGCTTTCATGGCTATTGCAAGTGGTTTTGTAAGTTGACTGGTTAAAATTGTAGTCATTACAAAAATCAGCTTCATTACTATCTCCAGAGTTACCCATAGCAGCACTATTTAATTGATAGTCATGCTGTGTATACAGGTAAGGTGCAGATTTCATATAGCTTTTAATGCCAAGCTCAGGCGCTTCATCATAACAGGTATTAGCTTGTCTGCCATCGATCTCTAAATAACTGACTTCTCCAGGTCCCAAGCTTACTCGAGTAAGGTTATCTAGTGAATCATAAGAAATACCATCCCAATCTCTACTGTGGCTGCTATATATGCAGTGTCCATAGCTCCAGTCAAACCCTATATGAACAGGAGTAGCATTCACTAATTCAACATTGGTGGTAATAGAAGAAAAAGAATAGTCATACAATATTGGCAATATGAATGGGATTGCTATATATAATAATTTCTTGCTTATTTTTTTTATTTTAAGCTGATTCATTAATTATAATTCCGATATTAATTCATTTATCTATTTTCTAAGAGGGTTTTCCTAGGAGAAAAACAATTGGCTTTTACATTGGTATCTCACCTTACGCACAGG
>NZ_AMFF02000271.1 GCF_000297215.2 Piscirickettsia salmonis LF-89 = ATCC VR-1361 | reverse complement strand
AATGTCAACGGAGCCTAATTATATTTTTTATAAATAGTTTAATTTGTGATTAGTAGGTTGATCAATAGCATGAGTTTTCCTTGTTTATGTTGCAGCGCTGTTTGTAATTTTATGCTGATTACTGTATTACTAGGTGTTTTAAATTGTTAAAGGATCTTAATGTTGGAAACAATTAAGAAACTTGAAGAGACTGCTAACCGTGGCTTTTTCACTCATTTTTTTGATTTAAAACAGCGTCAGGTGAATACCGTTGCGATGATTACTTTTTGGAGCCAGTTTGCTGTTTACACGCTAAATACTATTCTAGTACTTTATTTGACACGTCCCCTTTGGCAAGATGGTTTAGGCTTGTCTGAAGCTGAAGCCTATGCATTTATGGGGGTAAGTCAGGCGATGAATTATTTAGTCCCGATGCTGGGGGGCTTTATGGCTGATAATATTGTTGGTGTTCGCCGGTCTATCTTGATCGGTAGTCTGCTTTTGGCTTTGGCATATGCTTTAGTGATGCTAAGTGGTTTTTTTGTTGCTGAGGTGGGAGCTGCTTTATTTATATTGAAGAATTTGAA
>NZ_AMFF02000270.1 GCF_000297215.2 Piscirickettsia salmonis LF-89 = ATCC VR-1361 | reverse complement strand
TTATACAGACCAAAATCCTACGGTCAACACTTTTTAGCTGATTTTTTTTCTATGGTCTGAATCTGGCTTTCTAAACGGAAAAAATACCCCGTAAGGGCTTTAGTCATGAGCACAGAAAGAGCAAAACCAATCAGACCAGAATGCAGGGTGACTTCGGCCATCGCACCCAGTTTTACCGTCACCATCATCACCGCTACAATAAAAACATCCAACATAGACCACTTACCAAGGTGACCTAACCAACTCAGCCAACGCTGGCTGCTTGCCAAACTACCCCAAAACCAAATATACATCAGCAGGATCAATTTTACTAAGGGCAAAATCAGTGAAAACAATGCAATGATTATCCCTAAAAAGACATTGCCACTTTTAAACAAAGTCACTATAGACGAAATTAATGAAACCGTATTTTCAAACAACCACAACTTTTCAACAGAAATCAGGGGCATAAACACCCCATAAGCAAGAGCAATGAAAGACGACAGTAACAATACAGTAATAACCAGCATCTGCCACTTAGACACATATGCAAACAAGCGAGGGGAACACTGACTTTCTTTTACTGCTGTTGCCATACCCCTGCTCTCCTTACACCCATAAATAACGCCAAACCTCGAATTGAAACCCTCAAATTTAAAGTCGTAAGCGTCGCTACCTCGGTAGGTATTTTGCACATCCAATGATGCAAAATCGCCGAGCAAAACGCGACGACTATAAACCCTCGGCTGTCCGCGTCACACAGCGTTACGTGCCTTGAATCGGCACACTCCACTACTGTGCTCTCACATGACTCTACGGTTCGTATAGATTTTTAGACACTCGTTACGCTTGCTACAGACCTAACGGCCTTTCGCAACTCCGCTCTGCTAAAA
>NZ_AMFF02000269.1 GCF_000297215.2 Piscirickettsia salmonis LF-89 = ATCC VR-1361 | reverse complement strand
ATTTTTTGCAACAGTGCCCAATCAATCATCATCACCACTCATCCGCTGGCCCTTGAAAAAGCTAATTAGTTCAGTTGTAAGCACTTATAATAAACAATTAATCAGTTTATTTAATACTGCCACTTATCAGTCTATCATTAACGTATTGCCTATCGGCCAAACCATCGATAAAGTTGCACAAACTCCACAGTTTTATCATTCTGTACAAAATGGTTTATCTTGTATTAATCAAGTTGCAACAGCAACAAATCCACAACCTGATATTAATAATTGCAACTATAATAATAACCAAACTTATTTTGCTTGGAATAATTCCCACTTAACAACGATAGCCAATCAATACGTCGCTTATCAAATTTATTATAATATGATTAATTCAATCCACCTTAAAACAATACAAAGTGATGCAAAAGAACAGGAAACTATAAAGAAATCAGTTAGCAGCATACTGGCGCTGAGATAAATTACTCTTTAAAACTATATAAATAATTAAAACGTAAGCGTCGCTACC
>NZ_AMFF02000268.1 GCF_000297215.2 Piscirickettsia salmonis LF-89 = ATCC VR-1361 | reverse complement strand
TTCAGAGAGTTTCTTTCATACCTTAAAAACGGAGTTAGTTCATCACATGAATTTTAAAAATCGACAGGAGGCTAAATCAGCGATCTTTGAGTATATCGAAGTTTTTTATAACAGAAAACGCATTCACTCAGCTAATGATTATTTATCACCTGAGGAATACGAGCATAATCAAAAAATCAGTTAAAAATTTGTCTAGAAAAAGGTTGCCAGATCAAAGATAGAATGTTGCTCGAAGATTTTAAGAGTGATTTATTAGCTAAATCTGAGATTTCAGATGTTAAGGCAGAGTGTTTTTTAAGAGCAGCAACCTTTCAAGATGTCAGTTATGTTGCTGTTAAGCAGCAAAAGTGGAGCCCGAAGAGTACAACATCTTCAGGTAGAAATATGTGTACGATTTTAAATACTGAACAAAAATATGAGAAATTTTTTGCATTAGTAAGAGCTGATGATGGCAAGGTCCACTTTAGAAACCTGCGTCGGTGTGCGGCAGATTGCCTTCAAGATGATACTAGAGATAAACATAATGAGAAGTTTTTCTCATATTCAAAAGATAAGACTGCACTTATGTTTCTTGAAAGCTATTTTTGTGCTCAGAATCAAAAGTACCCTGCTCAATATCCAGGGGCGCGAGTTACAATAGAACCGTAAGGGTTTTAGTTTATCTTGAGGATTTTGGAAGTGATTATTGCACTAATATTTTATTTTAGATATATTTATTTCAATTTATTTAAAACAATAAAATCTTAATAAAATAACTTTTAATTATTATTTGATTATTTTTTTAAGTCGTTTTTTATATGTTAATAATGTAGATTATCATGCAGAGTATTTTAAGGTTAATTGAGTATCTCTTATGAGTGGTAATGTATAAAAGATACTACTCTAATTTTAAAGTGCAGATTTGGGTTGTTTATGTCTTAGCCAAATAAAGCCTCAATAAATTCATCTGATTTAAAAGGGCGTAGATCATCAATTTTTTCGCCGACGCCAATATAACGGATAGGTAACTTCATTTTCTTAGCGATAGCAAAAATGACCCCACCTTTAGCCGTGCCATCGAGTTTAGTCATGACAATGCCTGAGACATTGACAGCCTGATGAAACTGCTCAGCTTGGTTAATAGCGTTTTGTCCAGTGCCTGAGTCTAGGACTAGTAAAACTTCATGCGGTGCTGTATTGTCGACTTTGCCAAGCACACGTTTTACCTTTTTTAGTTCTTCCATCAGGTTGCTTTGTGTATGCAGTCGGCCTGCGGTATCGGCAATTAGAATGTCATAACCATGTGCTTTGGCTGAGTTATGCGCATCGAAAATTACTGATGCGCTATCAGCACCGGTATGCTGGGCAACTACCGGAATATCGTTACGTTCTCCCCAGACTTGTAATTGTTCAACCGCGGCGGCACGGAAGGTATCACCAGCAGCAAGCATCACGCTTTTACCCTGGGTTTGATAATATTTGGCAAGTTTACCAATGGTTGTGGTCTTCCCTGCGCCATTCACGCCGACGACTAAAATCACAAAGGGATCTTTTGTTTCTGGAATTTCTAGGGGAATATTGCATGGATCGAGCAGCCCAGATAAATTTTCTTTGAGCGCTTCCATCGCTTTTTGGGTATCTGTAAGTTCGTTGCGATCAAGACGCTTGGTTAAGTCAGTAATGATATGAGTCGTTGCATCAATGCCAACATCTGCCATGAGTAGCTGAGTTTCTAAATCTTCCAGCAGCTCATCATCGATTTTTTTCTCGCCGATTAAAAGTGTGGTAATGCCTGAGGCTAGATTTTCACGGGTTTTACTGAGGCCTGATTTTAAGCGGGCGAATAAGCCTTGCTTTTTCTCACTATTACTATTGGCGTTGTTTTTTTCAATCTTGTCTTTTTTGCGGCCGAAGAGACGCCCACCCTGTTTTACTTTTTTAGCGCTCTCTTCGGCGCGACGTGCTTCTTCTTCAGCTT
>NZ_AMFF02000267.1 GCF_000297215.2 Piscirickettsia salmonis LF-89 = ATCC VR-1361 | reverse complement strand
AAGACCTCTTTCACCTGTCATTTCTCTGTGTCAGATAAGGCATACCGGCCATACCAACGCACCAACCAAAGAATGATCTCACCAGAGTAGTGCTTCCATTTAAAGGGTTGATTCTTCTTAAATCGTTTACGTCTAGCCACAGTAATTCACTCTTAATTTCAGTTGATTGCTACACCATACTCAAATCTAAATTTTTCGCAACAGTGCCGCAAATCACCCATCACGAAAAAACAAGGGAAATACCGATCACCCATCACAATATCATCCTTATGAATGCTGTCCTTAATTTGTCTTAACAGCGCGTGTTCACCCGTTCCTTTACCTTTATAAGCGCCAACTGCATAATCAATAATGCCTCCCGTTGTAAGTGACATAATGGCAACAAGTCGCATAATAGGGAAGCCTGCGCCTGCCTTTTGAGCATCATGTTGAGGATAACGTGATTGATTTTCCTCGCTATCTGCCATCGTAAGGCTTGTCCCATCAATAAGCTTCACCTCTCGATTATAAATCTTCCAACGTGCATTACTGCTTTTAGATAAACTATCTCCACTGAGTTTAACGAGTGATTCAAGCGTTTCTATTGGTAACTTTTGACGTGCTTTACAGTAAGGTCCTGTATTGCTTGATGGGATGTTATTATTATCCTCTGTCGACACTGATGCAAGGAAAGTAGCAACCGTATTTTTGCATGATTTATCTGGAGAGAGTACTTGCCGTATAAATAGTATGAGTGTTACAAATGGCGTATAAAAACGCGATCTAAAGCTTCGGCAATTGTTGATGATGCTTTGAAACTTATCGGAGGACAGAAGGCTTTCAATGCTTAGACTTCCTTCATCATCTAAAAGGGTTGCTTTTTGTTTTTCAATTTGTGATTTTAGTTTATTAATTACATAATGCATCTGTCAGTTTCCGTCTGAGTTGTTAGACGAAAATATACAACCTTATACGGTTGCTGACTTCAAGTGATTATTGCGCTAAAGTGCGTTTTTGTTCAGATCTAGCTCTTAAGGTAGTGCCATTAGTCCCTAAAACTGTTAAAAACTGGAAAAAGGTGTTTTTAGCGAATGCAAGCCTGGCTTTTAATATCGATAGCGCTGTGGCGGAGTTTAAGGATGAAATTAAAACCAAAGAAAAAGAAGTGAATGAACTTCACCGTCAACTGGGCAAACGCACAGCGGAGTTGGAGTGGGCG
>NZ_AMFF02000266.1 GCF_000297215.2 Piscirickettsia salmonis LF-89 = ATCC VR-1361 | reverse complement strand
TCAGTGCGTAAGGTGAGTGAATAACTCTTAATAAATTTAAGTGTTATTGCTAATAATATTTTCTAGCATGGTTAGCTGCTGTTGCTTGTTTAGATTTAAAAGCTTTGTGCTTATGATGATATGCTTGCAATGTGGTTGAGTTGGCAAAGTCAGGGGTATTAATTAAAGAAATAGAGTGTGACTGACTTTTTTGGGAAATATTTTTTCAAGTGTCTTTGTATTTCTCTTTGATAATAGCTTTTGAAAGTATCTATAGTGTAACTGATGAAAATAAATCATGGTAGTTATCATCCTATTGGTCGCTATTTATTTTGCCATTCAAGTAACCATGTGTTTGAGCTGGATAAAAAGGGTTGGTAAAATCTATTAATAATATAGAAAAAATTGATTGAGTTTATATCTCTATAGAGAGCTTCCTGTAGTGATGTTATATATGAGGGGTATCATATCGAATGTAGATAGATATATTAAAATACTTTATGTAATTTTGATATATTTTATTATTTTCTGCTGTTGATTTTTATTCTTTAAAATGTTAATAAAATCACTTTAAAGTATTTAAAATATTTTTTATGTTGTTTTTGTGATACAATTAAGTTGTTTTTAATTAATTAATTTTTTGTTAAAGATATAAATTTTTATTATTAATGTTTAGTCACTTTATTTTAATTTATCAAGTTTGTTTATATTCTTAAGGCTTTAAGGCTTAATTTTAAGCTTTTGTTAATTGAGTTTATTGAAAAACAGAGGAGAAAATGAAATATAATGATGAAAATTTAAGTAAAGAGGGCTAAAAATTTTGATTTTAAAGAGAAATTATAATATCCTCTATGACTTAAATTTGTACTATGATCTATTAAAGTAACTGTTAGGTAGGGTGATAATGGAAGAAGAAAAAGATATTCAAGTTGCAGCAGCAGCGAAATCTACAAAGAAAACCACAACAAAACGCGGCCGTCCTGCGAAAGCTGCAGGTACAGCAGCCAAAAAAACAACTAAAAAAGTAGCTGTAAAAAAAGTAGCGGAAAAAACGGCGACGAAAAAAACAACAGTTAAAAAGTCAGCAACCAAAGGTGTGGCTTTGAAAAAACGTGGTCGTCCAAAACTTCCGACAGTAAGCTCAACTGAAATTACAGCGCTTGACAAAGAAATTACAAAATTAACTGCAACAATTGAAAAATTAACAAAAGATTTAACTTCGGATAAAAAATCAATTGCTGCTGCTCGTTCTGCTTTGAAAAAGTCGAATACTAAAACAAATGCGAATAAGCTTGTTAAAGTAAAAGATTCCCAAGATGCGACTACTGCGAAGTTGCGTGAAGCGAAAGATGAGTTAAAACTTGCACGCTCTGAACGTGCACAAGTTGTTGCGCTAGAAAAAGAGCGTATTCAAGAAGAAATGCGTCAAGAGCGTGCTCTTGAGCAGCTAGAAGTTGCGGTTGAAAAATATCGTGAGAAGTTAGTACGCCAATTTGAACGTGAAAAAGAACGTCGGGCTAAGATTCTTGAAAAAAAACGCACACGTGCACGTCGTAAGTAAGCGAAACGCAAAAACTTACCAGAAAAAATAAAAAAAGCACCTCAAAGTAGGTGCTTTTTTGTATTTATATGTAAAACTCCAGATA
>NZ_AMFF02000265.1 GCF_000297215.2 Piscirickettsia salmonis LF-89 = ATCC VR-1361 | reverse complement strand
AAAAATTTCGACAAAAACAGATGGATAATTCCAGTTTTAAACTGTCTCACTTATGGGGGGTTGACAATATCTTCTAGTTTTTTAGGTATGTTAGTTGACTGCATTTTATTTAAGAGTATCGCTTATTTTAACATAATACCTACTTTAGAGCTTCCAAAGATTATTATAGAGTCATATTTATTTCGTATTGCTTGTGAAATATTATTTATTCCCTTTACTCTTTCGATCATTGGCTGGATAAAAAGAAAAGAGCATATTGATATTTATGATATAAATACAAAATTCACGCCATTTTCACTAGAAACCAGCTACACACAAGAAAATAATAGAAGAGGTTAACATGAATTCAGCTATTGTAGCGCATAAAAATATATTACCATATCATAATCATGAGATTAATCATTCACATATCCTTCAAGCTTTAAATGTTAACCAATCATTTAAGTTAAATATTTCATTAGAAAATCTAACCTTGATTAGTTTAAGCGCTAAAGACAACATAGAGTATACAGCGAACATATTTATTGAGTATGTACCAAATAATCTACTACTAGAGATTTTCTCTCTAAAAAACTATATTGAAGCTTTTAAAAGCTCTTCGACATATTTAGAACAAGTTATAGATATAATCTACAAAGATATACAACAAACAATCAAGCCAAATACACTTAAGGTAACGTTAAAAAGAAATTGTAAAGCTGATTTCCCCGTTACTTTAACAATAAACAGCAGTGATCAGTAAAGTATTTATTTAGCGGGTTCTATACCTGCTAAATTACATAATTGAGAAAAAATTTTATTAAAAGCGCTATTACATTTTGCACTTCTTTCAGACTTCAGTTGTAGAACTTTAGATCTAAT
>NZ_AMFF02000264.1 GCF_000297215.2 Piscirickettsia salmonis LF-89 = ATCC VR-1361 | reverse complement strand
TATCTGGAGTTTTACAACTTAGCAAATACCCGTGTTGTTGTAGTACTTGTTGTCCATATCGCCCGTAATGGCGAATCCCCCTCATCGAAGCACTGGTATTCCCAGGAAAAATTTCTTGTTTTAGTTCTCTATTTTCAGGACGCTTTAACAGCTGTAGCAGTAGATGGCCTGTTGTTGTGGTATGCGTTGGATGAAATAGGCCACCTTTTTGTTGAACGGATGCAGCAAAACATAATTGTTGTAATGTTTGGCATTTATCGATAATGTGCTGTTTTGATGCAGACGTGCCTGAGGCTTTAAGTGCTTGTTTAATTGCCAAGAGCTGTTGTTGTGTAAGAGCAATTTTTTCTGCAGCTAGAGTTGCTTGTGCACCGGCTGAGCTTTCTTGTGGTGGCTCTTGTAAGCTTTGCTCTGATTTTGATTCTGGTTCTGAAGTTGATGGCATTGTTTGAGTTGATGCTACAGCCTGGGCCGACTCTAAAGCGGCTTGAGCTAAACTTAAAGTAGCTTGGGATGACTGTAGTACTTTTTGAGTAGATTCTAAGGTTAGCGCTGATTCTGGTACAGTTTCGGTGAACCATAGAGCTTCTCTACGAAATAATTCTACAGCTTCTTTGGATAAGTCCACAGCTGCTTGAGATGCCGTTAAGGCAGTTTTAGGTGCTGCTAGATTTATTTGCGATGGTGATTGAGACGTCTCGATAGTGGTTTGAGATAATTGTAGCGCCTTTTTAGATCGCTCTAAAGCGACCTTTGCGGCTTCTATAGTATCTTGAGTTATAGCACTCAACGA
>NZ_AMFF02000263.1 GCF_000297215.2 Piscirickettsia salmonis LF-89 = ATCC VR-1361 | reverse complement strand
GTGCGTAAGGTGAGTTATTAAAATAAAGCGAGTCATAAGCTGTATGGGAGTTATCTTGTCTTGAATATTGCTTTGGCAGAGTTTTTCAAGGGATTGATTTGTAGCTAGCATTTCTGTAGTAAATAAAGAGGGAGCGCCTTCAAGGTAACATGTTTTTAATAAGGCGAATATATCTAAATTTTGATATGAAATCCCTTGATACTCTTTAGGCAAATAGGCACGTGTACCATGATCATTGTCATGTTTGTTGGATGCTTTGCCATCAAGTTTTTCACAGGCGGCTAAATCAATAAAGTGAAATTGGCCTTGATGGTCTTTAGTAATATTACCTGGCTTAATATCAAGGTGAGCATAGGTTGTACCGCTTTTGGAGAGTGTTCCGTTATGAAGCTTATCTAGAAGTCTGCATATTTTTATTGCATAATTAAAGCGGTTTTGGGCACTGATGTATTGATTGTCTTTTGATGAATTATCGAATAGGTGATCTAATGAAGTCCCGAGGTATTGATAACAAAGATAGTATTTATCTGTATACTTTCGCTGCGAGCCAT
>NZ_AMFF02000262.1 GCF_000297215.2 Piscirickettsia salmonis LF-89 = ATCC VR-1361 | reverse complement strand
ATATTTCTATCGGGCTGATACAAGATCACCAGATCAAATTTTTGGAAACCAACAAGAAATTGGATCTGGATTTATGACCTGGGCACAAACAAGAGATGTAAGCCCTAACTACAATGTTATTCGTTATACTGCTGGAGATACAGTATCACCTGGACCGTATAGTGCTCGAACTGCAGGTTGGGTTTCTGTAGCAGGATCTCTTGAGGGGGTTATGCGATTTTTAAATTATGAGGTTTTACAAAGAGAAACTGAAACTAATCCAGCCTATTGGGTTTATAGGATAGAATCAACAAGTAGAGCTTACAGTGTAAATTGGATGTTAGATGATTATATAAATTCTCCATCTACTAACACCAGAGATCACGAAATAGCAATGAGCCTATTATCACGATACCAAGAAGAAGAAGAGTGGATGGTACGAGATGGAATTAGGCCGGAAGAAATTGTTGATGCTGCAGAATATGAGGTTGGCTTTATTGAATACAATCCAACTGGAAGAACAATAACAAACCCTCATTTTGTTCATACAGAATTGCCTTCTCAACAAATAGAAAATCCTGCTTTAACTGAACGAGCATTAACAGATGAATCGTTTATTACTTATAATGCTACCGAAACAACTGAAGCCCATACAAATAACTCACCTACTTCTTATAGCTACGCTGTAAGTTGTGCTAGTGTTGGAGCATCTTTGCCTTCATTAAAAGAAAAAAGATCATTAGATTCTATGAATAAAAAAATTAAAGTACCTCCACCTGCACCTGGATGCGATTATTCATTTAAAGCCGCTCAAAATAAAAAATTTAAAGATTTACCTACAATACCAAGCCAGTTAATTACAACCCAGGGAGGTTACTGTTTAGCTCCAACTCAATCAAGAGACTCTTCTATGAAAACGTCTCGATCTTATTTATACGCTCAAACATGTTCTAATGTAGAAAGTCAAAAAGCTATTTATGATACTCTTGGCAGAGTTGTTTTCTCTAAATCTCAATTTGAAATCCCTCTATGTATGACTGC
>NZ_AMFF02000261.1 GCF_000297215.2 Piscirickettsia salmonis LF-89 = ATCC VR-1361 | reverse complement strand
TATTTTAGATTGCAATCAATTTACTCTTTGCTTCATGTTCAGCAAGTTGACGATGACTTGGCGATGGTTGGATCGTTGAATAATATGATCAGACCACATCAATCTTTAAAGAATCTTTCACCAGACACATTTGCTGAGAAACGTGAAAAACAGTTAGAAAAAATTTCGACAAAAACAGAGGGATAATTCCAGTTTTAAACTGTCTCACTTATGGGGGGTTGACACTTGGACTTCTCCCTCGACACCATTTTCTGTCATGGCGCCGTTATTCTCATCGCTTACTTTGACTTCTTTTTCAACATCAACTTCTGAGTGGTTATTATCATTGTTTAGTGTAGGCATAATGCTTACTCCTTAAATTTTTGCACGTTATAGTTTTTTCTTTCTGTAAAGCATTTATATATTAAAAACATACAGTTGTACTTTCAAGGTTATGTAAATTTGCTCAACCTTAACTATGGGCTGATTTAGAGCGTGAGGAATAGATTAGATTAACTAGGGTAGATTTACTGGTCTGTATTATAATTAAATATTGTTTTTTACTTTTCAAGTAGAGTGAGAGATGGAAGTTTTAGTAAATTGAGGTGATCATAAATTTTATTTTTAAAATAAATCACTTTGCACAGTGCTTACGTTTATCGAGTGGATATTACATTGAAAACAGGCCTAAATATTTAGCTGAATATTTATTATTTTAAATAGCTGTAGTGTTGTTTGCGTCTCATTGAGAAAAATAGGCATGGTTATAGCGCTCAACGAATA
>NZ_AMFF02000260.1 GCF_000297215.2 Piscirickettsia salmonis LF-89 = ATCC VR-1361 | reverse complement strand
AGGTAGCGACGCTTACGAAGAAATAGCCTGACAAAGTTAAAAATAATTGAGTTTTTTCAGAAAAAACTCGAACCAAGGGGTAGAGGAATAGAGCAAGAAGAGTTAAAAGCTATCTTGAAGAATATTACTTGTTTACTTTATCGTAAATCAGGGTTTCTTGCATCAAAATCTTATGAGGCTGCTAAGAAAGATCTCGAAATAGCGAGAGGAAACTTGGATATCAGTGATAAAGAATGGAGTGAAATTTTTACAACCGCCTACTGGACTAAAGTTCATGCAAGTTATCAAGACTCAAATCTTTATATGGGGGAATCAGGAGCTTCGTTGTACTATGATCGCTATAGCAGTAATAGCGGTGCTGAGGAAGGTGCGTCGGCATCTTTGCCTCCTGGAAATGATCAACGATACCCTAAAGGTGGTAATGATTCCCAAGGCGGGGCTTGCGGTTATGGGTAAATTAAAAATCAATAAGGCGCTATATGATTTAGTTTTTTATATACTCACCTTACGCACAGGTCATAAACATTTTAATCGCCTAAGCTCTTCAAAAGCTATTTGATTTGACCGCACAAGTAATTTATATTTGAGTGCAAAGTGGTTAAGTTGTGCTTTTACACTCAATGTTTCTAGTTTACAAATGCCACGATTGATGCAAAATATGATTGCATTGTGACCGAACAGTTTTAGTTGGTGATTTTGCTAAACTTGCATTTTGTTTAATCGACTTATGATATTCTTCAATTTTCCATCGTTTTTGCGTAAGCGTTTGTAACGCCCATCACCATCCGTCTCTAAATCATTTGTTATTAAATAGAGGTGACCTGTTGACCCATCTTCGTTTGTGAAGATCTTTTTTACATTAATCGCA
>NZ_AMFF02000259.1 GCF_000297215.2 Piscirickettsia salmonis LF-89 = ATCC VR-1361 | reverse complement strand
TGGCGGCTTCATTCTAAGGCCCCGAACACACGAAAATAACCTTTCTGAAGCTCCCTATAACTTTTCGCAACAGTGCCGTTTTACAGCTACTACAAGCGATAAGACTAAAGTAGCTGACCAATAATGAAGGGTTATATGTTTTCAGTTAATTTTTTAGTCGGAAAGTATCATGGACTTACATTACTTGCATGGCTTGTACTTTGATTTGGACCTGAAGCTCGTATACTCTCATTCTTAAATGGGAGGGATGGAGTTTTTCTTTGAATTTCTTGATCAAGCATTTTCAATGCTTCTCTTGTGCTAGTTGTTGAATTATGATTTTCTGGCTTGTCACTTTTGTATTTAAATAAACTTTTTTCACGCCATAGTTCGCGATATGGGCTTTTTGGATTAGTTTGACCCTCTAAGAGGTCTTCACGTAAATCTTTCAAAGTTTGCAGCCCCATGCTTTTTACTTTTTGAGACAATTCGCCTAGAAATTTAGATTTATTTTCGCAAGTGATCAAGCTAAATCCATGGGCTTCAAAAGGATTGTAAGTTTGACGACGAAATGCATTCATAGCCGCTTTCTTCGCTGCGAGCCATGGAGTGCTAAGCACGGGGTGAGTAGGCCGAGGTAGGTTCGGGTTTTTAGCAGAGCGGAGTTGCGAAAGGCCGTTAGGTCTGTAGCAAGCGTAACGAGTGTCTAAAAATCTATACGAACCGTAGAGTCATGTGAGAGCACAGTGGTGGAGTGTGCCGATTCAAGGCACGCAACGCTGTGTGACGCGGACAGCCGAGGGTTTATAGTCGTCGCGTTTTGCTCGGCGATTTTGCATCATTGGATGTGCAAAATACCTACCGAGGTAGCGACGCTTACGTTTAATCTTTCCAATCTGCAAAACCCAAGAATACTGTAATAAATATGGTTC
>NZ_AMFF02000258.1 GCF_000297215.2 Piscirickettsia salmonis LF-89 = ATCC VR-1361 | reverse complement strand
TTATAGTCGTCGCGTTTTGCTCGGCGATTTTGCATCATTGGATGTGCAAAATACCTACCGAGGTAGCGACGCTTACGAGAGTTAATTTGGCCGTATTATTTAATCATGCAGGGTGTGCATTGGCAAATGTTTTTATCAATAGCTGCTTATAATTTTAGTGGAGGGGTAGACTTGTTTAAATCATGCAAGCACATAATTGTGAACAAGATAGCTTGGCTATCAATAATTCTATATACAGTCATTACATTTTCAGCCTTTGCTTTAACTAGCTCATATGCAAAAGAAAAAGTAATACTTGAAATGGGTGATGATCCTGTTTGGGCGTCATCAAACCCCGAGCACCCAGGGTTTTTGCTGGAGATAGTTTTAGAGATGACAAAGTATCTTAACTTAGAGCCAGTTAAAGACTTCTTGCCTTGGCGAAGAGCTCAATTTGAAACGATTACGGCAGATGATGGTGTGGTCATTTTCCCATTAGCACGAACTGAAGCTCGAGAAAATAAATATAAGTGGTTGTGTAAACTGTTTGACATTCCTGTTGCTTTTATTACGACAGAAGGCGGAATGTTATAGCACTCAACGA
>NZ_AMFF02000257.1 GCF_000297215.2 Piscirickettsia salmonis LF-89 = ATCC VR-1361 | reverse complement strand
ATTTTTCGCAACAGTGCCCGTTTTTGCCTTATAGCCTTCGATCATAATTTCGCTCATGCCTTGGAGTGTTTGAGCAGTTTGCGTCATTTCTTTGGCATTGCCTTGCATTATTTTCATGGGGTGGTGAATCATCATCATGGCATTTTTGGCCATCTTAGTTTTACTTGCAGATACAGCAATTAAACTTGCCATCGACGCAGCAACCCCCTCAACAGTGGCAATACAACGATCACCCAGTTCTTTAATGCAATTAATCATCGCAGCACCTTCGGTGACACTGCCGCCTGGGGAGTTGATACGAATATTGACCGTATGATCTTCTGGAATGGTTTTTATTTTATCGATGAAATACGCCGCATCACCGGATTCTATAGAGTGATAAATCATGACGTCAGTCTGGTTGGATTGGGCTAGAAAACTGAAATTTGGCATTTTCAAAATGTCCTATTAAAAACTTCTATTTGTTAACATCGTGTTACTATTTACCTATAAAACAGATATAAAAATATCTAAAAAGAAAATTGCCGCATAGCCGATAAACTTTTATAATGAAACTAGTGACTATGATTAGAGTCGTATCTAAAGAAAATTAACTTTAGCATCTAAAATACTTCGATGACTTTAGAAAACTATAAATTTTAAGTTATAGTGTCCAACTAGGTTGAGGTTATATTGAAACTAATTACAATTGAAGATTATGCAAAAATTAACGAAATGAGAATTCAAGACGCTTATGAGCTTGTTAATAATGAGAAACTTCGTAAATTCAATCAACCTCATATAGGTATGAAAAGGTTGACTTTAGTTTATGTTGATAGTGCACCTGATTTTATTTCTTACTTAGACGTAAATACTGTATATTTTTCACAGAGTGAAGCCGCACGTACCATGGGAGTTTCACTTGAGAAAATGAGAAAAAAAGTAGTAAGTGGAGAAGTGAAAAGCACTAGAATGAAAAAATTTTGTTTTATTCCTTCTGAGCAGTTTAAAGATTTGTAATGAATTCAAGAAGTGCTTAATATTAATTAAACTAATTTTTTAAGATATAACAAACAAGTTTCAATATATCTATTTGCAATAGAAAGTGTTACGGTGGAAAAAACAAAGTTTGGAGAACTTATGAAGTCATGGTGGCTTTTCATCTTTCTCATCGTCGTTATTATTGTCGTATATGGCTTGAAAACTTACAATGCAGGTCTATATTAAATTAATAAAAACTTTTCCTGATCAAAATTTAATGTACAAATTGATATAGAGTAAGATAGTCAATTAATGACTAAATTGAAGATTAAGAGGCACTGTTGCGAAAAATT
>NZ_AMFF02000256.1 GCF_000297215.2 Piscirickettsia salmonis LF-89 = ATCC VR-1361 | reverse complement strand
ATTCGTTGAGCGCTATAACTATTAAATTTGAATCGTTTAAACGTTATGCGGATAGGCATTCAAATTAGATTCAGGAAGAAATCAAGATGATTCCATCATTGTTGCTCTTTTAATTGTGCTAATATAGCGCTTGTATTGTACGAAGAATTAAGAGGCAAGGAAGGATAGTGATGAATATTCATATTGAGCGGCAATTGCTTGAATATCGGCGCTATAAAATAATGACGTATAGTACTGGTGCAGGCCAGGAAACACTATTGATTTTACATGGTGGGCCGGGTGTACCATCTGACTATATGAGAGAAAGTCATTTTGAGTTCTATGTAAAGAAAGGTTTACGTGTTGTGACTTGGATCAGTTAGGTTGTGGAGAATTTGACCAACCGGATGATGATGCACTATGGGAGTTACCCCGTTTTGTTGAAGAAGTTGAACATGTAAGACGTAAGCTCAATCTAAAAGCAGTACATTTACTTGGCCAATCTTGGGGCGGAGTTTTAGGCTTGGAATACTGTTTAGCTTACCCTGAGTGGGTGAAATCATTTATTAGTGCGAATAGTTCATTTAATATACCACTTATGCAACGTGGTTTTGAGCGTCATAAAATGGCACTAGGAGCTGAAACATGCCGGATGATGGCAAGGCGTGAAGCAGAAGGGACAACAGATCATCCAGAATATTATGGCGCATATACACTGCTTGCACATCGTCATATTTGTCGTGCGGAGGTTTGGCCGGAGAGTTTGGTTTTCTCAATGGCTAATATTGCAAAGCCGGTACTATCTAAAGTATTTGGAAACTATTTATTTAATTGTACAGGGTTATTGCGCAACTACGATCGCACTGAAGAGTTAAAAAAAGTAAATACGCCTATTTTAGTTATTCATGGTGAGTATGATTATATCGTCGTTGAATGTGCAACTCATGCTAGAGATAACTTAATTAATGCAGAGCTTGTTGTCTTGCATGATTGTTCACATGATCCATTTTTTGAAAAACCGGAGCTTTATCATCAAGCTGTTTGGCGTTTTTTGCAAAAACATACAATTAACAACTGTTAAAATTTAGGAATGTAAAATGCCACATATTGAATTGAAATATTCTGATGATCTAATCATTGATACTAATAAAATTTTTGAAGCGATTGAAAATACAATTAATGAATATGACTCTAGCTCTGGAGTGTGTAAAAGTCGAGCGTATGCTACTTCACTTTATAAACATAGTCATATTTTAGTTTCTGTGTTTTTATTAAAAAAACCACATCGAGATGATAATTTTTCACAAGGTTTAACTTATAGTCTTGAGCAAGTAGTGAAGGAGTTTATTCAACAGGAATGTCATTTTTCTCTTTCTTTAGAATATAACTCAGATTTTTATATAACTAACCAATATTCTGTAGAGAAAAATTGTTAGCAATGTCATACGCTGCGAG
>NZ_AMFF02000255.1 GCF_000297215.2 Piscirickettsia salmonis LF-89 = ATCC VR-1361 | reverse complement strand
ATAGAGTAGTGTTGCACTTCATATGACGGAGGGCGAGAGCGAAAAAGTTCTAATACTAATTTATTGGAGATAGATATGTTATTTAAAGATTTGCAATCTAAGGCATTAATGTTATTGGAAGCTATTGTTTTAACTCGTAAATCTAAACCTATATTCAGGTTAGAAAGTGAAGAATTACTTTATTTTAAGGAAGTTGAAGAAGAACTCATTAGAGCAGCATCTTTTGATCATATTCTCAATGTTTTATTATATTTAAAAAAAACAGAATTTCTCAATACACCAGAGCTTGCTTTACAAAATCAATTGTTAGAAGAATATTTGATAGTTTGTATGGAGATGGAAGCAGAGAAGGAGAATACTGAGCAGAGAAAAATATCGACAGATAATAACCCAAGTTTATTTGATGAAATTTCCAAGACTGAATCGCCTCAATTCAAACAACCAATGACAAGCAGTCAAGATACAAAAGCTAGTAATCAACAACCAAAAAGGCAGAGAATGACGAAGGAAGAAAAGTTGCAGGATATCAAAAGTATTATTTTGTATCAGATTCAAAAAGGAGGGTTTGAGCTTGGAGTTCTCGGTAGTCGACATACTGTTCTTGTAAACGAAAGAAACTATCAAGTTCCAAAAAGGATACGACTAATTCTTGGCGTTCTTGATAGAACGGATTTAAATTCAACAGAAAAACTAGATGAAATAAAAAACATTCAAACTTCAGCCTTAAGTTATCAATCTGGTATTCTATTTAATAGAACTCAAAAATCGACAAATCATTTTATTATTAATTTTAATTGTAATTATTAGCAATATGCGTCACTCAAAATACTGAAATGATCCCCAAAATT
>NZ_AMFF02000254.1 GCF_000297215.2 Piscirickettsia salmonis LF-89 = ATCC VR-1361 | reverse complement strand
TCTTCAGCTTTTAGACGTGCTTCTTCTTCAGCTTTTAGACGTGCTTCTTCTTCAGCTTTTAGACGTGCTTCTTCTTCAGCTTTTAGACGTGCTTCTTCTTCAGCCTGTTGGCTTTTTTTACGGCCAAATAGCTTTTTTAAAATACTCATGAGCTTGTTGAATCTCTAACTTTATACTAAGGAGAGGCTATTTTAACGAACTTTTAGGGATTGCAGAAATTTTCTGAGAATTTTCTTGTTTTTGATTGAATGTTGGCTTCGGCTTGGCCTGTTTAGGCTTTTTTAGTTAGGCCTGTAATTATGATAAGATAAGATGGCTGAGATGAAGGGAACAGAGAAACAAGGAAGCGGATATGCCAGGATTTAGGGATCTACCCCAAGTACTTAGACATAAAATTGCAGAGAATTTATCAGATGAAGATATTATACGCTTTGCCCAAACAAATCGTTTAAATAATGCAGCGACTCATATCAAAAGCCTGTTGCAAGCAGCTCAGGTAGAAAAATATATTAAAAGAGAAGTAGCAAAGAGGCTTGACCCAGAGCAGTTTAATCTGCATGTTGATATTGATAAGCAAAGTTGTACAGTCCATGTGAAAATTGCATATAATCAGCCTGTCGAGCGCTCTTCTACCGCTGCGAGCCATGGA
>NZ_AMFF02000253.1 GCF_000297215.2 Piscirickettsia salmonis LF-89 = ATCC VR-1361 | reverse complement strand
CCATGGCTCGCAGCGATAGAAAATAACAGATTAGACTGCTGCAAGATAATAAGAAAACGAATAAACGTTAGATAATCAGTAATAACAGACAAGCTTACAGAGACCTTATCAAAGCTTCCGTTTGGCTTTTCTCTTACTTTACTCACTTGCGATTTTGTCATACCCTCAGCATGGTAAAGCAGATCTAAAAACCTCTCAACACTTTCACTAGTACTTTCAATATTATAACTTGCTATTTTCTTTAATTTATTTTCATAATTTTCTCTTGCCGAATTAATTTTTTGTAAAAAATTTTCTTTATTTTCAATTTCTCTTATTTTTATAAAATTTATTTTTTTATGATCACCATATTTAAAAATATTAACCAATAATATAATTAACACTAAAATAAACATTCCAAATATAATAATATTAAAAATACCAAACTTATTAAACAACACTTTATTCTTAATCATAAAAAATGAGCCACTAAAGAAAATCTAATTTTTTCTGATATAGTCACCCGGCTAACATCATCCGAAATATTAACAGAATCAATGGCCAAATCAGCAGAAGACTCAATATCATTAATTAACTTTCTGATCAACGCCCTTTGTCTAGAGGCTCCCTGCAAATCAATCACTCCGTCATGATAAGACATACTCTTAAAATAAACACCTCTTGGCGTAATTTGATAAATTTTATACAATGTATAAAGAGTGCGATACTTTTGATTATTAATCTTATCCAGCTGATTAAGTTTTAGTTGAACCCCTTGCAGTTTCAACTGAATATTTGCTAATATTTCCTGATATTGATGATCACTGCCTTGCCTTTCGACTTTATTAGGCCTAGTTTTCAAAATAATCACCAAATATAAGCTCGCACTTACAAGAAAAACACATAGCAATAAAGAAGTTTTCATGCTATTAATCAATCTATATTTTTTAAAAAAATTTTCTTTTTCTAAAAAATTAATATTTCTCATAATTTTTTATAGCTTAAAGCAAGTGATAATGATATTAACTCATATGGCAATACTAAAGAAAATTTCTCTTCAATAATGTCAGACATATTATAGACATTTACCCTATTAATAATTAATTTATTCTTAATTCCAAACAAAAAAATATTTTCAATTTTATTACACTCGATTGACATAAAAATACTTTCAATGACCTCATAAATAAAATCAACAATACTAGTACTATTTTCCTCTCGCCTGTCTTTGCTAGTCATCGACCGATGCACCGGCTCAAAACAAATTCGATGATCATCTATCAAATAAAAAGAGCAGCTTTCTTCGCCCATATAAATAATTAGACCAGAATCAATAGACTGCTTGACTAGTAGCTTTTTGCATAGATCAAATAATGCATATACATCAATATTTACAGCAAAGACACTAAGGCCTAATTTAGAAAATAGTGCTATACGCGAGTAAAGCTGTGCTTTGCTAACAGCAACAAGATCAAAATAGTTATTTTCTTTCGTATGACATAAACTAGTATCTGTATAAAAACTATCCATTGGCAAGTTACAGCTTTTTGCAATATAAGAAAGCGCCTGGCCTTCATGTACTTTAAAATCAGTTAGCCGACTAATTTTGCTGCGCCTCTCAACCACATCTTGATATTTCACCGCCAAAATAATTTTTTTACCTTTTAAATAATGCAGCGACTTTTTTAATATAGCTAATCGATCTACTTCTAATGGCGAGGAGTAAGGCAAAGTCAAACAGTTAATGAGTTCAAGCTTAGCGTTACGGCCCAGCTGGCTCTCTGCGAGATATAGCACTCAACGAATAGTTTCTGACATTGACTTCATTACTTGACTAAGCGCTGTCTCTAAATTTATTTCATCTTGATCAAGCTTCATGCGAACCCTATTTTTAAGCGGTGACCATACATGCTCTATCGGGTTTAAATCAGGAGAATAAGGGGGTAAAAATAATAAGTGACAACCCGCA
>NZ_AMFF02000252.1 GCF_000297215.2 Piscirickettsia salmonis LF-89 = ATCC VR-1361 | reverse complement strand
TAATTTATTTGTCCGGAATAGAGTAGCCTGATCAAATAGATACGGTGATAAAATCAATGGCCATGACTTCTTGGCGGGTGCTTACTGCAAGGCGGTCAACGATGCCTTTGTGCATGGTAAACGCTAGAGCCAAGTTATATTGTTCACTATACGCTGCATATTGAAGAGGACTTAACCATTGCTTATAGCGATCAGATTTTATAAAGTTACTATATTTTCAAAAGTTTCGCTATTTTCTGGCTGGCAGAGTTTGTCTAAATCATCTGCAGAGAGAAAAAATAATATACATTCACTTTGGAGTGCTTTATCTTGTAAATGCTCTTGATAAGTTGAGATAAGCTGCAAATCTCCTTTGTGATTTATCTAAATAGTCCTTTAATGTAAATTTTGGTTTTTTTACTTGAGTTGTGGGTGACTTACTCTGGACTTTATCTTTACGCTTTTTTTTATAATGAGATTTAGTTTTTTTCCCTTGTCACTGTGGGTTGGCAGCAGCCCGTCGTCTTGCATCTATTTTTGCTTTTTCAGCAAGAAAATTATTAAGATGAAGTTGGAGTGTACGCTTATAGAGGGTGTCTTTAAACC
>NZ_AMFF02000251.1 GCF_000297215.2 Piscirickettsia salmonis LF-89 = ATCC VR-1361 | reverse complement strand
TTTTGCATCATTGGATGTGCAAAATACCTACCGAGGTAGCGACGCTTACGAACCCTATTATTGATTACATCTGTTTTTTATATATAGACTTAATCTAGATATTTCTTTGCTATTTATTTCTCTTTGTATTGAGCTGATATTTTCTTTTTTATCTATTTTTAGATTATTTAATTTATTTACAGATTCCTTACATTGTTTATGATTGCAACTAGTTAAAAAAACTGAAAGTGAAATTAAAAGATTAAAAATTTTATTTTTCATATTTTTATTTTATAAAATAGATTTTATAAAAACGACTGATATTTTTTATAAATATCAGAGGGCGGTTTTGGCACATAGTAATTTAAAGTTTCGTAGGATTTGATAACTTCTTTATTTCGTTGAAGTTCCATTTTATTTCTAAATGAAGATTTTCCAAAATTTCTTACAGAATAAAAAATCATCATCTTTTGTATATGTGAAATTACTGAATTTGTTGATAGTAACATATTAAATATATCATCTGCATACTTTTTTCTAATTCTATCATTCCAAATAATTTTTGAGTTTTTTTCAAAATCATATCTATTTTTTCCTTGAATCGAGTCATATGATTGATCAGAATATAAATAGTCATGAACTATTGCCTCATTTAAAAATGTTAATGGACTAGCAAAAGAAGTTAGCGTTTTTGGAACGGATGGACCATCAAATGCCAGTATTATATCTTCATTTGGCTGTATTAAATCAAAATTTATTTGATTTGAATTATTTATTTGGTAAGAAACACCAACCGAAAAAAAAATATATCCAATAATTCCTGTAATTTTTTTACCAGCCAAATTTGAAACCGAAAAAAAACAGGGAGGTTGAAGAAAAGTGGCTTGTTTTACAAATATATTCATCTTTAAAAGGCCTTTTAATATTAACCATAAGCATCGCTACCTCGGTAGGTAT
>NZ_AMFF02000250.1 GCF_000297215.2 Piscirickettsia salmonis LF-89 = ATCC VR-1361 | reverse complement strand
CTAGGTTCAGACTTTCACACCTAGAAAGCACTGTGCCATACTTTACATTTCTTGGCTTGGAATATTCGCTGATACTGTTGTTTCATGTTGAGAATGTAACAGCGTATAGGTAGCAACAGGCTCAGGTTGATTGGCTTGAGACCGCAATTGATTGAAAAGCTTTAAGTGATGGCTTTGAAAGTCTGGATAGCTATTTTTTAGGCCAGAACGAGATAAGAATTTTTCTTTATGTTGAGTAAGCTGTTTTTCTAATGCGACTATATCTCGTTCTTTAGAGAATAAAAAACTAAAGGCTGATTGCATAACACTTGTTTGATATTGATTGAAGCAAGTATTGAAATCAGAGGGTTTAGACCAAAAGCGACTTAAAAACGTACCGGGTTGTGGATTGCTATTTGAGGCTTGAGTAGGCGTAGGTGCATGGTCTTTAATATAACGAAGCTGATTATTTAGGCTCTTAAATTGAGGACAATCGAGTATATCTAAAATATACGAAGGCTGGTTGCCTAAGCCAAATTCTATTAATTGTTTAAATAACTCTGGGTGATAAGAGATATCAATTTTTTCTAAAAAACCAGTTGTAGCATCTGTGAGTTTTTTATTAAGAGCTTTAAAAGCTTGGCCTTCATCATTTAGTTCAGTAGGATTGACTTCCTGATAAGCTGAAGAGAAAAAATCCATTAGTTTTGAGGATGATGTAAAATTTATAGCGTCTAGCAGGAGAGTATCGTAGAGCTTTTCAGATAAAAAATTTCTTTCTTTTGAAAACCCTAGTATCCTTGCAGTGTCAATTTTATATTCTGTTTTTTTATGAAAAAACTCATTAAATTCTGAGAATAAGGGTTCTGCTTCCGCTGCGAGCCATG
>NZ_AMFF02000249.1 GCF_000297215.2 Piscirickettsia salmonis LF-89 = ATCC VR-1361 | reverse complement strand
CGGTCCAACAAGTTTTTTGCAATCGCTGCGAGCCATGGAGTGCTAAGCACGGGGTGAGTAGGCCGAGGTAGGTTCGGGTTTTTAGCAGAGCGGAGTTGCGAAAGGCCGTTAGGTCTGTAGCAAGCGTAACGAGTGTCTAAAAATCTATACGAACCGTAGAGTCATGTGAGAGCACAGTAGTGGAGTGTGCCGATTCAAGGCACGCAACGCTGTGTGACGCGGACAGCCGAGGGTTTATAGTCGTCGCGTTTTGCTCGGCGATTTTGCATCATTGGATGTGCAAAATACCTACCGAGGTAGCGACGCTTACGTTTAGATTTAGCAAAGTTTACACATAAAAAAGTGTTACCTTTGCATGCGTTGCTTATTTTTTTAGTTTTGAGTTTCATTTCTCTGTTACTTTATGCTTTAAATATACTTTCTTTTTCAAGACTAATTTGTTTAGCCAGCCAGAGCAGTATGTTGCTATATATTTTTTGTATTCTTGCTTATTTGCGCTTGGAAAAAAGTTTGATTGCTAAGTTGATTGGTGGTTTAGCTTTGATAATCTGTATTGTTTTTACGGTCCAGTTTGGACGGTCTTTATGGATATCGTTTTTATATGTTACTGTTGGAGTGGTTTATCAAAATCGTATTTTATTATTGGTTAAATTTTCTGACTATAAAGAATATTTATATGAATGTTTTATGAAAAGATATTTTTCTATTAAATAAATGGTCGAGCATCTATGTGAATTATTTATTTGATAAATTATTTTATAAAAAACATGAAAAATAGTAGGTGATATATTTATTTACTGTACTATTACTTTACTCAGTTTTGTTATTTTGTCTGGTTTTTTCAAGTTACTATTAGCTTGATTGCAGAAGCTATATCACCGTATTTTATGGTCATTTATCTAGTATTATTCTTGTTATTATTTTAATTCATATATTAATTAGATGGCTATATTAAAGAAAGTAAAGTCAAGTCAAGCTAAAGTCAGTTACAATTGCTTTGGTTGATGAGAATCGTTAGACTTTAGTCTTACTTAAGTTATTTATTTAGATGATTCTAAATTATAGGAAGTAATAGTGCTACTTGAACAGCTTGATACTTTTTTAATATCTCGTGTTGATCCTTACGCGAATCAGCTGGATATTGACAGTATGATATTAAAGTCACGTTTTTCTGAGTTAGGTGAAAAAAAATTATTAGCAATAAAAGTTGCATCAGAGTTTAATGGTATTGCAGCAGATCGAGCCTTGAACCATGATTATTTTGCACGTTTAGCACGTTCCTCATATGCACTTGCATTTTTAACTGCTCAGCATGAAAGTTGTGCAAGTTTATTGCAAAAAGGTAACAATCAAGAGCTAAAAGCTGACTTATTACCGGAAATGGTGCAAGGAAAATTTAGAGCTGGAGTTGGTATTTATCATTTACGTAGCCATACCAGGCGCGCTATGATTATGGCGAAAAAAGTTGCTGGCGGTTATCGTGTGAGTGGTCGCTTAGATTGGATTTCAGGATTTGATATTTTTGATTATATTGCCTTGGGTTTTATCATTGATATAGGTAATAGTCAGGAAAACCATGAAGTGGTTGGTTTAGTGCCTTTTAAAGCACAGCAGTATCTATCGGGTGAAATTAATATTGGGCCAAAGCAAGAGGTTACTGCAATTAGCTCAACGAATACCGTGGCTATTGAGTTTAATGATTGGTTTATTCGTGAATAAGGATATTATGATTGATCAACCGGGTAGAGCGATCGAGCAACGTTCGATATTATCGATTACGCATGCAACGATGTTGATGGGGATTTTTCAAGCGGCTTTAAATATTATTGGTAACTCTAAGAGTATTCTTAAGAAAAATACTGTTGTTCTGAGTCAATTTAACCAATTAAATAACCAGTGTTTATTATTACGGAATCAGTTAATTCATACGAATACTCAAGAAGAGGTTCAGAAAATGCGTGCGCAAATTCATAAATATACACGTGATTGTATTTATCTTGCTGCTGCTTTAAGTGGTGGCCGGTCTGTATTAGCAGATCATCCTGTTCAGCGTTTAAATAGGGAATTATTGCAGGCGACGATTGCGGGAGTGAATTCACTATTTATTCATAATTTATGTATAGATATTAACTAATAATAATGTTATGAAAATCAGCTTGATAAGAGCTAGGAGGTGAAATTTATAGCATTATTTTTTAATTTAGTTTTAATTTTTTATTTAAATTGATTTTTGTGTATAATATCTTGTAATTTTTGTTTTAAACAAAGCCATAGTTAAAGCTTGAGGAGTGAATTATGAGTTCATATGCGATGTTGATTAACGGTCAGCTTCATTCAGGAATAGACAGTTTTGCGGTTGTAAACCCTGCAACTGAAGCAGTGATTGCCGAGTGTCCAATAGCGAGTGTTGAGTTATTAGAGCAGGCGGTTAATGCTGCAAAAATAGCGTTGATTGATGGCACTGGAACATTGGAACAACGCCGAGAATTGTTACGCGCTTGTGCGGACAAGATCGAAGCATATCAGGAAGAATTAAGTCAATTGTTAACTAAAGAGCAAGGCAAGCCGATCAGCCAAGCACAAAATGAAGTGAGTTGGGCAATTGGCTTATTACGTAAGCAATGCGAGCTGGATATCCCTAAAAAAGTATTGCGTGATGATACACAAGCACAAGTGACGGTTACACGTAAGCCATTGGGTGTGGTTGCAGGAATTACCCCTTGGAATTTTCCATTTTATATTGCTGTTAATAAAATGGCTGAAGCGATTTATAGCGGCAATAGTATTATTATTAAGCCATCCCCGTATACACCGTTAACGACTTTAAAATTAGGTGAATTAATTCAAGATGTTATCCCCGCTGGCTTGGTTAATATTATCAGTGGTGATAATGAGATCGGTGCTTTATTAGTGAAACATCCAAAAATATCTGCCATTAGCTTTACTGGCTCAGTAGCGACTGGTAAGCATATTGCTACAGCTGCAGCAGCAGATTTAAAGCGAGTGGTGTTAGAGTTGGGTGGTAATGATGCAGCAATTGTACTTAATGATGTTGATGTCAAAGAAGTTGCTGAAAAAATATTTTGGAATGCATTTTCTAATTGTGGACAAGTTTGCGTGGCGGTTAAGCGCCTTTACGTTCAGCGTGCTATTTATCATGATGTATTAGATGAGATGGTGCGTATTGCTAAAACGGTTAAAGTAGGTAATGGTCTAGATAGTGAAGTTACTATGGGGCCATTGAATAATGTGATGCAATATGAGCGTATTATTGAGTTATTAAATGATGCAAAAGCGCAAGGAGCCACTGTGCATTGTGGTGGTGTGGCTCAAGAAGGCTTAGGCTATTTCTTTCCGCCGACGATCATCTCAGGTATTGAAGAAGGTGTGCGCTTAATTGATGAAGAACAATTTGGCCCATTATTACCTGTTTTAGCATTTGATGACGTTAATGAGGTAATCCAGCGCGTGAATAATAGTTCTATGGGTTTAAGTGCTTATGTCTGGTCTAAAGATAATGATTTGGCTGTACAGATTGCTAATCGTTTAGAAGTGGGCATTGTCCGTGTCAATACATCAACCACTGAAGCAAGTTTGACACCTTTTGGTGGCATGAAGCAATCTGGTATAGGCCGTGAAGGTGGAGTATGGGGAATTGAAGCGATGACTGATGCGCAGACGCTGAGTGTAAAATACTAGCCTTTTATTAATCTATTTGCTTAACCTATTCTTTTTCTTTGATATAGCACTCAACGAACAGTTTCTGACATTGACTTCAT
>NZ_AMFF02000248.1 GCF_000297215.2 Piscirickettsia salmonis LF-89 = ATCC VR-1361 | reverse complement strand
TTTCGCAACTCCGCTCTGCTAAAAACCCGAACCTACCTCGGCCTACTCACCCCGTGCTTAGCACTCCATGGCTCGCAGCGAATGATAAAAACACCTCATCAGTAATCATTTGTGATTCTAATGAGCGTAAAAAAGGTAACAACTCCTGTTCAGCTATAGAATGTGCCATAGCTGTCGCTTCTGTCTTATTCATTACTTATTCCTTTGATTATTTAAGCTGCTATTTGCTCGAGTGTTACACCACCCATCCAAATTAAGATGAGAAACTCTATATTGTACTAGCTTAAATTTTTATTACTCTCTCAGTATACTCATATTCTCCAATACAAATAGCTTCGTGGAAAACTCACCATTAAAAATCCAAAAGATAAAACATAAAAGTTAAAATTTCTCCATTGCCTTTAAAATTATCCATTGCATATCCTTGAATATAGCCTTAAATTGTCTGTAAAATCTAAGGTCGCACGATGAAAATAGTAAAGGTAAAAATTAACATACATAACATTCAACCGACCTTATTAGATTACAATCTAATAAGATTTTACATAAGTAAAAACTGCTGTCAACAAAGTCAAAGGAACAGGTTGTATTAATTTTATGTCAAAAGAGAAGCAATTAAAAAAAATAGCCAACAACATAAAGAAAATTATGGAACATCAAGACCCCCCAATAAATAAACAACAATTAGCTGATAGGTCAAACATTAGCTACCCAACTCTCGTGCCAATATTACAAGGGGTAAGGGATTTTGGAATAACAAAACTAATTAATATTGCTGAAGCACTAAATGTATCACCTAATGAAATACTTAATAAAACATATACAGAACGTGATACAACAAGTAAAAAGCTCAGTAATAATATAGAATATTATGGTATTTTTATCTCTTCAGCAGATTCAACATATTGTTATTTCTATAATAAAATAACAGATGAAACATCTTATTTTGTTACAGAATTTATTATTAGTTGCAGCTTAAACTATATTGATATTATCGATAACATCAAGAGCACTATAGAAAAAACTATTAACTCTAATTTTAAAAATATGGCTATATTCTGCTCTGTTCAAGAATACGAATTTTCAAAAAAAAGGGAACTATTAATAAGTTATGGGAAAAAGCATTTTAATTTTTTTGCAGCTTACCCTGACTGGAAAACAAATTACCATGCAAACTTTAATAATGAAAGCGGCATTTGTATTGTAATAAACGATGGGCTATCAATTAGCTACAAAGAAAAAAACAAAAACCAAATTTTTAAGACTCAGGGTTTAGGGTTTCCAATTGCTGATGAAGGTGGAAACCTTTGGCTCGGTTGGCAAGCTATACGTTATGCAATAAAAGTTAGAGAAAATTTAAAAAATAGATCAAAATTATCTGACAAAATTTTAGCAGTATTTAATTTTAATCTGTATGAAATTTCTGAACAAATATCAAACACACCAAACAAGACCTACAATAAAGCTGCAAATATACTTAAAAATCAATACTTCCAAGAGTGCCAAGAAGCTAAATCCATCATCAATCTAGGGGGAGAGAAAATACAAGAGTATATTTTAGAAATTGATAATAAAATAGAAGATAAGCTGCCGGTTTGTATAACAGGGGACCTTTCTTATCTTTATCAAAAATATATACCCAATGACCGTCTAGCCCTATCAAACAAAGATCAAGAAGAGTTAATAAGAGACTACGCGATTGATGTCCTTAATAAGGCCCAAAAGTCTATTTAATGCATAATGCCTTCACATTAACCATTGAAATTAGAAATTACATTAGCATAGGATCTAAAAACTAATCAGAAATCTATCACTATAAGGGATTAAATGTCTATCACAGCAGTCAGTTTTACAACCGAAAAGGTTTTAACTCAATCTGATCCGACAGTCACCTGGTCAAACGCTGAAAACTGTCAGATCAAACCTGAACTACTAACTACTATAACCGGGCGCAGACTCTGCTTGCACTGCCGGCTGACTAAGCACACTTTGCATCATTAACGCTTCTCGTGTACCTTCCATTTCCACTACGTGCTCATGTTCCTTAACCACTTCCTTAGAAAACATAGAGGGCTGACCTACCCTCGCTTCTAATTGCTTCAACTGTATATTCAACGAATTAAACAAACAAGACCCTACTTCTAACGGTGACGCGATCACTTGTAATGCATTTATTTCCTCTATTAAGTTTTCCCTAACTTCGCTATACCGCAGTTTATCTGATATTCCAACAATAGCTTTATCAAACTCAGCTTCAATTTGTTCAGCTACTTTTCTTTCTAAAAATGCCAATCTTATGCTAAACGAACTAGTTGGGCTAAAGCTTTGTGACGCATAAATTTGCATTTGTAACATTTGTACCGCAACTAAGAGGTTTTTCTTATCTTTAAAAGAGGCCTCCTGCGTCGGCAGCTTTAGGAAGGCCTTGCTAAATTCAACGTAATCACTACTATAGGACATTATTTTAAGAGAAAAATAATTGCTCAACACAGTCAAACATCTTCTTCAAACTGCCGACAATTGGTGGCGTGACTTCATAGCTATAGCGCTGGATTAACA
>NZ_AMFF02000247.1 GCF_000297215.2 Piscirickettsia salmonis LF-89 = ATCC VR-1361 | reverse complement strand
TCACCATACTTGTCAAAATATTAATTCCCTTTACATGAGCGCTTTTGCTGTGTGAATAATGCCAACAAACCACATCATTCTCATCTGTCGCTGCGAGCCATGGAGTGCTAAGCACGGGGTGAGTAGGCCGAGGTAGGTTCGGGTTTTTAGCAGAGCGGAGTTGCGAAAGGCCGTTAGGTCTGTAGCAAGCGTAACGAGTGTCTAAAAATCTATACGAACCGTAGAGTCATGTGAGAGCACAGTAGTGGAGTGTGCCGATTCAAGGCACGTAACGCTGTGTGACGCGGACAGCCGAGGGTTTATAGTCGTCGCGTTTTGCTCGGCGATTTTGCATCATTGGATGTGCAAAATACCTACCGAGGTAGCGACGCTTACGTGATCACAATCTGTTGATAGATATGTTAGAAACTAAGATTAAAGACCAGCGCTTTATCCGATATATTATTCGGATGTTCAAAGCTGGGGTTTTATCAAAAGGTGAGTTGACAATGAGCGATGAGGGAGTTCCCCAAGGCTCAGTGTGTAGCCCGATAATTTCAAATATATTTGCACACTATTTTTTGATTATGCTCGTATTCCTCAGGTGATAAATAATCATTAGCTGAGTGAATGCGTTTTCTGTTATAAAAAACTTCGATATACTCAAAGATCGCTGATTTAGCCTCCTGTCGATTTTTAAAATTCATGTGATGAACTAACTCCGTTTTTAAGGTATGAAAGAAACTCTCTGAAACAGCGTTATCCCAGCAGTCTCCCTTACGACTCATACTTTGCTTAATTCGATGATCTTTAAGAATCTCACGATGACTTTCTGAAGCATATTGGCTTCCGCGATCTGAATGCCAAATTAACCCAGCTTTAGGCTTTCGTTTCCATAAGGCCATCAACAGAGCATCATTGACGAGTGATGCTTCCATAT
>NZ_AMFF02000246.1 GCF_000297215.2 Piscirickettsia salmonis LF-89 = ATCC VR-1361 | reverse complement strand
GTCAGTGCGTAAGGTGAGTAACTAATGCTACTTGCATAGTGCTTAATTAGATAAATACCACGACCTCGTGACACGTCTTGATTAGGTATGCCTTTAAATTGATAGTTAGTTAAATCAAATTCAGATCCATTATCACAAAATAAAATAGAAATTTTTCCTTTATTATCGACAGAAAAATTAATAGTTATTTTGACATATAAATCAATATTAGCATTATTGTTAAAAATATTTTCAACAACTTCTTCAATCACCAAATTCAACTTTATATCAAGAATAGGCTCGCACAGCTCGCGACTTTCGGATGTCCGTGCTAACACCCGTCACTTTACCGCTTATTAACTCACATTAGTCTTGTTAGATCTGATCTAATCTTGTTATCCTGATTCGTTGTTTAATATGGTAATTTGTTCTCAATGGTTATCCAGCGGCAGAAAGGTGAAACCTATCAAATTCAATTCACACTGAAGCACGTACTTCAATATCGAAGTGCTTGGTGGAACTATCGCGCTAAACACGCTGATTCCACGTAAGCGTCGCTACC
>NZ_AMFF02000245.1 GCF_000297215.2 Piscirickettsia salmonis LF-89 = ATCC VR-1361 | reverse complement strand
ATTAGCTGCTTAATTCTAAGGTAGCTAACACAAGAAAATAACCTTTCTGAAACTCACGATAACTTTTCGCAACAGTGCCAAAAATAGAGCATACATTGAACACCAGAAGAAGAGCGAGTTTGAATTATTGCTCACCTAATCATGTTTTTTTAGAGTATTTGATGGCGGCTTAGTATAGAGTAGTGTTGCACTTCAGATGACGGAGGGCGAAGTATTTACAGTCATAATGTTGTTTCTCTTTTCCAATGGTCACAGGAGTGATGATTTCATCATGGCTGATGCCACAGCAAGTAATTAACTCTCTTTTTTTAATAAATTCCGCTTGCTGCTCTTCACTCAGGCCAGCAAAGAATCGAGGCAGCGGAAATACAGTATTTACATCAACTGCTGAAAACATCGATAACTTTTCAAGGCTTTCTCTGAGTGGCATAGCCGCTAATGATTCAAAACCTCTTATTGATCGAAACCTTGGTGAAAATCCATCTGGAAACTGTGCAGCTTGAAATGTTGTATAAGAGTCTCCAACAATAAGAGGCACATTAGGCTGCGGCCGCCCCATGATAAAGCTTCTTAATTCATAAGATAAATCAGCCAATCTAAAAACAGCATCGCTAACATTCGTTTGCCTTAAATCAGCACGCCCTAAACGTGCATCAATAAGAATTGTATGATCAAACTCTGCTCTATGAAAGCTAACAACATCACTTAAATCTGCTTTATATAAATTCGTATAATTAAAGTTTACCTCCTCTAAATTCGCACCTATCAGCCTCGCTTGATGTAAATCTGCAGCAGATAAATTTGCACCGGACAAATCAGCACCGCTTAAGCCAATTTGCTTTAAATAACTTCCTGATAAATTGGCAAAACACAACTTAGCGCCACACAACCTAGCACCGGATAAATTTAAACCCGATAAGTTTACACTCTCCAAATTCCAACCAGTTAGATTAATCCGAGCCGCGCTGCCTAAACTATTGCGAGCACGCTCAATTTCGCGAACAACTTCTTCTCTTGTCCTCACCATATCATAGCCTACCTTAATATAGATAAACAGCTAATCACGCACCATGATAACATCATATTTTCTAACATAATTCTTAGAAAAAAATGATACAAATAATATTATTTTTACTATAAAGAAAAGAAAAATATCATCAAATCAAATAAAGAGTAATCTAATTTACTTTTTCTTGTCAATTTTTTAATCTTAACTTTTAACGGCCATAACCATCATTAATTTATTAAAAAACAAATAGTTAAATAATAAAGTAAATAAAGCAGGTCTACAAGTCAGCTACACAGATTACAATTAAGATTACTGCATGACGCTGTCAGACTTTATTTATTCCAATTAGCTTATGCAATTAAATCAATTAATATGTTGACGTAAGCGTCGCTACCTCGGTAGGTATTTTGCACATCCAATGATGCAAAATCGCCGAGCAAAACGCGACGACTATAAACCCTCGGCTGTCCGCGTCACACAGCGTTACGTGCCTTGAATCGGCACACTCCACTACTGTGCTCTCACATGACTCTACGGTTCGTATAGATTTTTAGACACTCGTTACGCTTGCTACAGACCTAACGGCCTTTCGCAACTCCGCTCTGCTAAAAACCCGAACCTACCTCGGCCTACTCACCCGTGCTTAGTACTCCGTGGCTCG
>NZ_AMFF02000244.1 GCF_000297215.2 Piscirickettsia salmonis LF-89 = ATCC VR-1361 | reverse complement strand
TTAATCCAGCGCTATAACTCTGCTACTGCTTTTTTTTCCTTGCGACTTTATCAATCAGCTTACTGTTTTTATTATTTTTTATTATAGTGACTTCTAGCTCATTTATTACAGTTTGCAGCTGTAGATTAATTTTTTGGATAAAGTCTTTTTGATTTAGCTCTGGGGAAGTAACTAGAGTGGCTGCTGTCTTTTTAGAATTTACTTTTTTAGATAAAGATGGCTCTAAGGAAGGGGCTGGAGTTTCTGTATTTTTAGATGATTCAACCTCTTTTATATGGATTGCTTCATTATCGATCATGATCACTTGGTCTTGTTTCGTATTTTTAAAAAAATAAATAGTGGGTGTGATCTTATGTTTCAAACATAACTTTTCTAAATCATCTCGATAATGTTCTGGCTGATTCTGGTGAGGATCGATGAGATGAAACGTGATTTCATCGCCTAGAACTTCTTTTAACTGTTCAAGCCAGTTATTCAGATCTTCACTGTTGTTTGTCAGATCTTTACTGCTGTTTTTCAGGCCTTCACTGTTATTTGTTAGGTCTTCAGTATTGTTTGTTGGGTCATCACTGCTCTTGGCCTTGACCTTGACCTGAATCTTGAGGTTTGTGGTATGAAGGAGACCATAGTCTCCTTGTTTTGATTGTGCGGTAATAATAGTAGAGTTCTTGAAAATGATGCCACAATTAGTCTCTGTGCTAAGCATATCACCTTGATATTTTTTAGAAATTTCTCCGTGATTTATTTTGACGAATTTAATCGTAGGCATAACTTTCTCCTTGGTATAATCTAAAATATTTTAAGTTCAGGCCTGAAGCCCAGCTCAGCTTTAGTGCAAAAGTTATGGTTAATCTAGGTGGGTAATAAAACTAGAAGAATCCACAGTTTGTATTAAACAAACATTTGACGTGTATCGCTTAACTCTTTGATGGATATACTTTCTATCTATTTCTCATAACTTAAATTATTTATTATTGATGTATATATATTTTATTTAAAATAATCAATCTAATTTTTTGATCATAACTTATTATTGCTGATCATTTTAGTGATTTCATGGTAGGTTACCGATATGTTATTAAAGGTTGTTTGTGCTCAAAGACTAAGCTGCTGGTATTTGATAATTTGTTTAGATTAGTTTATTAATTTTATAGTAGAGAATAAATTAAGTTAGCTAGCCTCAGGGATTTAATGATTATTGAGTTAGTTTTTTTAACATTTTTATACCTAGCAACATCAAATAAATGTGATATTATTTGATTTTTTATAATTTATAAAATTATCTATAAGGATAAAATAGTTGTGAGTAAATATATTAAAAGCACACTAGCTGTTAGTATGATGATGGCTTTTTATGGCGTTTCCAGTGCAAGTGGTTCTATTTGCGTTGGTTATGGACCACAAACCCCTAGGGATATTGATAATGACAATGGTAAGAATAAGCAAATTTATTCGATTGCACCAAAATATGAGAATATGAACCTGTGTAATATCCATTTTCATAAAAATGCTGAACATAAGGCGAAAGATTTTTCGATTTATGCAGGCTCTGGTAAACATGGTGTTGGTGGTGGTTATAAATGTGCGATCAGTGAGAAGTTAACCAATAAGGAATTAATCCCGTTCAAAGGCAATGTGTGTAATGGCATCAAGCCAGGAGATACCATCGAGGTGCATTGGGTGTTTACTTCATGTGCTACTCAGCCTGGGAAAGGGCTCGGCTCTTGCCTTTCTAAAAGTTGTGCAAACCCTAATTTGCGTGTTGAGTCTCAAGTTTTTACTGTGGTCAATGATGCTCAAGCAATTGATTTTAATAAATTTAATTATGCTGGGAATAAAGTCGCGGGCTATTATCAGCCAAAGGCTTTGCCTACTGATACTGGAACACCTGTTACCTTTATTGGTTCGACAACTGGACCGAGTTATAACGCGAAAAAATGCTCATCGGTTCAGGCGACGTGGAGTGTTAGGCCACAATGCGCTAAGGTCGACATTAACAGCTTAGCTAAGTGGTGTGAAGCGAATCCATTCAAGGAGCACAGTGCGCATGGCGTACGTAAACTTGTTGTTGATGAGCGTTTATTAGCTGAGATTAAAGATTAATCAATCGCAAGATTAAGTAAATTCTTATTCTGATAAATGAGTGAGCAGAGCCTATCTGCTCCTAAGTTTATTATTCATGGTTTTAACTGCCTTTACTAAACTTATACTTCATCTAAATAAATCATCTCTCTCTTTAATCAACGGCATATTCGGCGATAAAATTATATTATTAAGTTGTACATAGTTAAATAATTAATATGAAAGGGTGCATAAAGAATGATCAATAGGCTTGTCAATCATATTGGCTTTGATAGTTTTATTTTAATGATCATCTTGATTAATAGTGCTTCGCTTGCTTTGGAGACTTTAGTTAATTTATCTGCAAGCACGCAGCAGTTATTAATTTATATTGATGTCATGTGTTTGATTATATTTGTTATTGAGGCTGTATTAAAGTTGTCTGTTTATCGATCAAGCTATTTTAAATCAGGCTGGAATTTATTTGATTTTATTATTGTTGTCATCTCATTACTACCTGTTAGTCACTTTATCAGTGTGCTTAGGTCATTACGCATACTTCGAGCATTTCGACTGATTGCGCATGTCCCTGCATTAAAGCGGGTGGTCAGTGCATTAGCAATTTCTATTCCGGGTTTGGTGTCTACTGCTTGTTTATTGTTACTCGTTTTTTTTGTCTTTGGCGTTATGGGAGTCAAATTATTTGGAGGTCATTTTCCTGAGTGGTTTGGTCATTTAGGACGAGCGATGTTTAGCTTATTTCAAATTATGACATTAGAAAGTTGGTCAATGGGGATTGCTCGTCCTATAATGGCTATCTACCCATATGCATGGTTGTATTTTATTCCATTTATTTTAATTTCAGCATTCACACTATTAAATTTTTTAATTGGTATCGTTGTTGATGCATTAGCCTATTTAAAAAGTAGTGAGGAGCGTGAGGCTGAGCAAATACGTACAGATGAGTTATTACGGCGTTTGGATAGGATTGAAAAGCTTTTAGAGAATAAAAAATAAAGCTTGAACTCTGCTTTTTTGATAGTATATCAAAATAACTAATAGGAAAATTGATGATATCAGGATAGTCAAAGTAATGGTTGATCCAATAGAGAAGTTTAATCTTTGGTGGAATATTTCAAAATCAGAGTCTCCATTAAAATTAAAGAATGCAATATGTTTATCAACGATAGATAGATTAGGTCGACCCAGTGCTAGATTTGTTGACTTAAAAAAAGCTGATCATAATGGATTTGTATTTTGCTCTTACCTTACTTCAAATAAAGGGCATGAAATAAGTAACAATCCAAATGTAGCACTTACGGCTTGGTGGGAGCATTGTGGCTTGCAAATTAGGATTACTGGCATCGCAAATTTACTATAGCACTCAACGAATAGTTTCTGACATTGACTTCATTACTTGACTAAGCGCTGTCTCTAAATTTATTTCATCTTGATCAAGCTTCATGCGAACCCTATTTTTAAGCGGTGACCATACATGCTCTATCGGGTTTAAATCAGGAGAATAAGGGGGTAAAAATAATAAGTGACAACCCGCA
>NZ_AMFF02000243.1 GCF_000297215.2 Piscirickettsia salmonis LF-89 = ATCC VR-1361 | reverse complement strand
TGTTGATCGAGCGCTATAAATAGTGTAGAGAAGTTTAAAACTTTATGTGAAAAATTAAAGCAGGAAGGCGTTCAACAAGTAAAAGCATTTAACCCCTACTGGAATGATTTTGGATCGACGTTTGTGATTGGTAATGCTTTTCGTCTGGTATTGTGTTCAGGGCGTTATTTAAATTATAAAGCAAGAATTGCAGCACCGACAAATAATTTAGATAAAGTTAAAACTGAACTAAAGCAGTTAGTGGGTTTAAAATGCATAGGAAGTTTTGAGAGTCATCGCGGCTTTGATGGGATTATGTTAGCAAGTCATTCACCTCTTGATTGTCATTTTGAGTTTACATTTTTTCAGTACGAACGTTTGCCGCAGGCCTATAATCATAGTCACGAGATTGATTTTATTTTAGCAAAGCCATTTTTCGGTTTAATAAGGACATTGGACGTATATTATCAACTGGGCATTTTTCAAATAGATGTCCCTATAGCAACGTACTGTAATTTCAGAAAATATTTGATCAACCGCTGCGAGCCATGGA
>NZ_AMFF02000242.1 GCF_000297215.2 Piscirickettsia salmonis LF-89 = ATCC VR-1361 | reverse complement strand
AAATTTTTTGCAACAGTGCCAGCAAGCGTAACGTTAGAAGTTAATCTTTTTAAATTATTTGTGAAGATTAACGTAGGTTCTTGTTTGTCTTTTGAAAAAGAAAATTCTTTTATATTTTCTTTATCTTGATTATTAAAAAAATAATTACTATTACTTTTTTGTTCATATAAAGCATAGTTTCTTATATCACGCATACGAACAGAATCACCATTTGGATGAATCTCTAATTTAAGTAAATAGTTTTCATTTAAATTTAATAATCGCTTTAGTTCTTTTCCTGTAGTTGTACTTTGTTGAGAAAAAAAATCACTCTGTCGTAATGATGAGACAAAACATAAATCTTTTAAATTTTTACATTTATCAAATAAAATCTGTTTGAACTCTGTTGTCATTGAATTTTGTAGATATTCTTTAATTTTTATTAATTTTATTTTTTTATTTAATTCTACTTTGGTGTCAAGAACTAGCGAATGTACACCTTGAATATAATGGTGAACTTTATGAGGGACCCCAGTTTGATGACAACCACTTGTTTCAATAACAGCCTTAGGATTTAGATAGTTAATATTTTCATGAAATTTTTTTATATCATCATCGTTATTTAAAAATTCAGCTATATTTGAAGGATAACAATAAACATCATAACTATGATAATCACAAATATTTTTTATGAATTTAAAAGTTTCATGACTTATCCAAGATTGTCTTATTAAAATCAATCTATTAACTATTGAATTTTTCATCCATTTAAAATTTTCTTCTTTATCATTGAAAAAATTTTTAAAAAAATTAGTAATTTCATTATTGTGATAAGATTCAGAATCTATTCCCAATTTATTAAAAAATAAATTTTTATTTTTTAAGTTTGAAAACTTTCTAAAACAGTTTGATTTAATTAATTCAGAGTTTTTGTAATTTTCAAAAAAATCATCACATGATTTTGATTTTATAAAAAGTTTTTTTGTCAAGTTCCAAAATTCATGTACATCAGAGGAGTTATCAACTATAAAGATATGAGGGTTCAACGTTAATCTTTCTGAAGTTAGTTCCTTAGCTAGGAATACATTTCTTAACCCTCCTGTACCTACCACAGCAAAATATTTTTGAGGTTTTATCAATTTTTTAGTTTGAAGTAAAGGATCATTACCCACAGCAAATGTTGGATATTTTACTAAAAAATCAGAATTAGGTTTTTTAAAATTTTTTCTAATTTTACTATTTTTAAAAAAATTCCAAATTATTAGTGCTGCTTCTTCTTTTGAAAGTTTCATAGATTTATTCCTTCTGATCACTATTTTAATTTTTTGCCATCAATACTAAAATTGAGGCACTGTTGCGAAAAGTTGTAGGGAGCTCGTAAGCGTCGCTACCTCGGTAGGTATTTTGCACATCCAATGATGCAAAATCGCCGAGCAAAACGCGACGACTATAAACCCTCGGCTGTCCGCGTCACACAGCGTTACGTGCCTTGAATCGGCACACTCCACTACTGTGCTCTCACATGACTCTACGGTTCGTATAGATTTTTAGACACTCGTTACGCTTGCTACAGACCTAACGGCCTTTCGCAACTCCGCTCTGCTAAAAACCCGAACCTACCTCGGCCTACTCACCCCGTGCTTAGCACTCCATGGCTCGCAGCGATTGCAAAAAACTTGTTGGACCG
>NZ_AMFF02000241.1 GCF_000297215.2 Piscirickettsia salmonis LF-89 = ATCC VR-1361 | reverse complement strand
GCACGCAACGCTGTGTGACGCTTACGTGCTACTGCTACTGCTACGTCAGGAGAACCATGATTTACTTCACTCTAGCAGGAATTCTAAGCAAGAGAATAACGTTAACTATAGCGAACTAAAGGGTGTTTTAAGTGCAACTGCACAAACTAGTAGTAAAAATTTAATTTATATAATTAATCAGAAAATACAATCTACAATTGATGAAATATCAGAAAAAAAAGTTAATCTTTGTTTTAAAACCGCTACCAGAAAGAAAAGTGTAAAAGAATTAAAGAACCTTCAGAATGTTTTAGGGATTATTTTTACAGAACCTGAAGAAAAACTAACTAAAGAATTTGTCCAGCTCATACAAGAAAAAATTAGTCAGGCTTATGAGGAAAAAATAACTTATAAAAATAAGAGGTTGGTTTGTTGTCTGTTTGATGAGTTAAAGCAGGACTTAAGTGCTCTACATTGCTCTATCGATAGCTTAAATACTGGATTTTCAGTTGCTAATGTCAGTGATAAACCCCAAGTGCAGCAGTGTGAATCTGTGCAGTCTCCCATGTTATTTCATCAGCAGCATGAGCAGAATCTGCAGCCTGTTGATAGGGATCGGAGCTGCTATGTAATGTATGAAACTTCAGTTTAAATAGATCTAATAAGAAGTTAAAAGTATATTTTTATCATTAATTAATGATTTATAAAAATTTTAAATAATGTTTTATTTTATTAAAATAAATTTATTTTTTTATAATTTAAACTTATATTTAATGATGATTTAATAAAATTTTATTAGAAGGTAGTTAAATTATGCCTATGACTCGCGAAGACTGGTTTAAAAAAGCAAGCTGTCCAATTAATGAAAGTAATAATGAAAAAGTTACTTTATATTTGGATTTAGATGAGAATGTTTTTTCTTATCATAAAAAAAACAAAAGAATGGACCAAGAAGTTGATGTTGGATATTTTAATGTTTTAAACGTTAAACAAATGAGTTTTCATACAAGTTCTGGTATTTTCTTTGTCGATGAAAGAGCATTTTTAGAGGTTAAAAAATTCTTAGACAATGGTCATGATCTTCAAGTGGTTACTGCTGGGGCATATCCACCCGAGACGATTTCAAAAGTTTTTAATAAGTTAGATATAGACATTAAGCTACAACACGGAGTAAATTATTTTAACCGTTTTGATTTTGGTGCTGGTGAGTCTAAAGCGCTGAATAAGCAAGAATTTATTGATAAGCATCTTAATAATAATAAAGCGATGTTGATCGATGACCAATTTTACAATAAACCAAAAGCAAAAGAAGGTGTTCTTTTTACTTTAATATTGAAGAATTTATATTGAAGAATTTGAA
>NZ_AMFF02000240.1 GCF_000297215.2 Piscirickettsia salmonis LF-89 = ATCC VR-1361 | reverse complement strand
CAGTGCGTAAGGTGAGTTACAGATGTTTTTTTGAAGCCTTGTAGATCAAGCTCTTTCATTAAGCTTTCTGCAAAAATTTCTGCATAAGATACTACTAGCTTTATTTGTAAGTTATTTTTAGCATACTCCGGTATACTTTGAGCTAATAACTCAGCAACTTGTTTAGTGCTAACCTCATGCGAGCTATTCCCTCTTCTGTGGTAAGTAACTTGCTGGAAACAGTCAATACTCACTCTATTTATGTCAAGATAAATTCTGGTAAAAGGCTCAGCTTTACTTAACACCGCTTTAACCATCTCATCAGCAACTTGCTTATTTGTTTTATCTAAACTTACTCTCCATTCTCTAGATAGATCTTCTTTATAAGGGAAATTTATCCTTACAAAAGGGATTTCATCTTTAAGTAAAGACTTTCTTCTGTGCATAGTATGCATATTAATAGTATACTCACGGCTTAAATCTTTGTCTTTTTGTAAGAAGAAAGAGTTTTTATATGAATCCAAGCCAAACAATTGACGTTTAGGGGGGTAACCCTCCCTTAAAATG
>NZ_AMFF02000239.1 GCF_000297215.2 Piscirickettsia salmonis LF-89 = ATCC VR-1361 | reverse complement strand
ACGCAGGAGGCCTCTTTTAAAAACTATAAGGATAAAAAATGCCGAAAGAATCAAGAAAGTCAAGAGATTTAAGAAGGCAGCGCAGACAAAAAAGAGTTGATGGTGCTGACGAGAGTAGTAGTGACGAAGATGTAGAAGATGGCTCTGATCGTGTAAAGCGACGCCCTGATTCTCTGGGTTATTATCCTATTTATGTTGGAGGAAGACATCAGCATCATGCTGGAGGAGGCCATCATCACCCTGGATGGGGGCCTGGACCTCACCATCACGCTGGAGGAGGGCATCATCATGCAGCTGCTGCTAGTCAGCTTTGTGAGTCGCCAGGTGTAGCTGTTGCTGTAGCTGTTGCTGCATTCGTTGTGTGCTCAGTTATTTGCACATATTATCTAGCAAAAGAAGTGAAAGGTGCAATTGATGACATCAGTGATAGAAGAGGTGAGGTGCTGTTAGTTTCTTCAGTAGATGCTTTTACTTATGATCAGTATCAGCAGCTAGCTACAAAGGGTGTGACGATTATTGTACCTCGCGAGGGTGAAGAGAGTATGATTTTGCATCCGGATCCCAGTGGGGGTGGTTTTTATCATGAACGTTTTATTTCAAATGGCGAACTTCAGGAATTGGATTTCCCAGAGACTGGTCATACATCTGTTTTGTTATCAGATCAACTTTTAAACAGAATAGACAGAAAAACAGACTCTAATCTTCTTCATGAACACCATAGGGTAAGTACTGCACGGCGAGGATGGGGGACTTTGATGGGAGCTGCAGCTGGGGTTGTGGGTACAGGTGCAGCAGTTGCTGCAGCAGCAGCTTTATCGGCATTAGCTCTTACACCTGTGGGTTGGGCAGTTCTTGCATGCGCTGCAGTTCCAGTAATTGCTCTGGCTTGTGCTAAAGTTGGGCGTTGGATAGGTGGTATGTTGATGGATCAATCACCATCACCTGCCCCTAAAGAGTCAAAGCTTTTTCGCGATGCTAGTGCTGGCCAAGGACATGAGCCTTTGTTACCACACCAAACCTCAACGCCAGCTTATGGCTGAGTGTAGTTTTCCTCTAACAGTGGTGGTGTATCAGTGATAAAATAGCCTCAGATCTCTAGTTGGGTATCAGAGGCTGCTATTTTTGTTTCTTATAACACGACACAGCAACAGTCTGTGTCTTTTACGTCCTCTTTCATATGGCTGGCATTGTGAAAAGGGGTGCCAAGAGACATATAGTTATTTTTTGATGATTTTAGTTGAGAATTCTGTGAATTGAAGTTTTCATTGTGGGAAGACTGTGTTCCCCTTCTCTTTGACCATATTCAGTAGTGACTTTTATCCCTTCGTCAGTGATTTTTTCTCCTTCTATTGGGTAATTGAGAGAACTGGTTCTGCGTTGCCTAGATTTGTTTATTTGATTGTGGTGTTGGCGATTATCAACGTGATTAAAATTACTATATTGCTCAGGTTCGCTTACTTGATTTTGGTGTGGGTGATTATTAACGTTATAGCGCTCAACGAA
>NZ_AMFF02000238.1 GCF_000297215.2 Piscirickettsia salmonis LF-89 = ATCC VR-1361 | reverse complement strand
CCGTTAGGTCTGTAGCAAGCGTAACGAGTGTCTAAAAATCTATACGAACCGTAGAGTCATGTGAGAGCACAGTAGTGGAGTGTGCCGATTCAAGGCACGTAACGCTGTGTGACGCGGACAGCCGAGGGTTTATAGTCGTCGCGTTTTGCTCGGCGATTTTGCATCATTGGATGTGCAAAATACCTACCGAGGTAGCGACGCTTACGTTTAAAGGGTTATACTGGTCGTATTATTTATCCAATTGCAACATTAGGCCCTCTCCGTGGGCAAGGGGTTACATCCATTTACATTTCAATTTGCTCTTCTAATGGTGTTTGAACTGCTCTAAGTGCACTGTCATAAAGGCCAGAATCACTGGCTGCAACATGATCAAAGATCAATGTTGATGATGTAGTTGGCTCTGGTGTTTTATCAATTTGTTCTTCTAATGGTGTTTTAACTGCTCTAAGCGCACTGTCATAAAGGCTAGAGCTGGCTGGACTACTAGCAAAAGTGCGACTAAACAAGTGTCGTGGCAATCTGATGGGTCCATTATTTCTATATGAGTACTCACCTGTGCTAGAGTCCATTACATGGCCATCCCCGTCGATGGTGTATCTTCTTTGTACCTCTTTTGCTCTTCTCAAAGGTCCGACTAACTCTGAATCATCAACTGTCCTGCGTATCTCTTTGTATCTTGAGCAAAGCTTAGTAGTTCCAGCTAATGTTACTGCAGGACCTATGGCTGGCTGTAATGGTTGGGTATAACCGATTACGGTTACATTACGAAAGCCTTGTTGTGAAAGCCTGGCGGCAAACCTTCCCGCAATTGACGTTCCCTCTAATTCAGGATGCCCTTTACCAATGTAAGTACGACCACTCTCGCACATAAATAAGTTAATTTGTGGACTATCTCGTCTTAAACCGCTTGTAATAAGCCGATCGGCCAATTCTTCAGGTGTGAGATACTCGGACTCTGCTACTTTATGCCGGGTACTGCGCACTTGCCCAGTACCTATCAGCCCATGAGCATAAATATATAATTTATCACCTGGGCCAATATCGGATAGTTGATCAGAAGTTTTATCATATGTACGCACCTTAGGCCAGTCACTCCGGCGCCCCCCCTCTTTTATTGTATACTGTCCACGGCGCCAGCGACGAGCAAGAGTTGGCATTGATTTATTTTCACCTTCAAATGGAACAAATGTATATTTAGGCATATATAACTCCAAAGTGTAAATATATTGATAAGTTTTAGATGAAATATGGATATATCTTGAAATTAATATTAATTAATACAAGAGGTAAGATAATAAATTACAATTTAATAGCATATGGCGATACTTCAATATCTTGAGCATATTTACTAATAGAATTAAATTAATGTTGATAATTTAAACTGAAAATCATCACAAACATTAATAGTGTATTTAGAGTTTATCTCTATTTTTATATAGAAACTATCTGCTAATTAATAAAGCGAATGCTTAACTTAAACAAATTACTGTCTATGTCACTATAATAATAATACCGTCATTTATTTTATAAAATTGTGTCGAAATCGCTATTTTATTGTAATTGTTTTTATGTCAATGAAAACAAATGAATAAATGAATGTATTTATTGATTTTATTGTTAATAATAAATTAATTGGTATATTGTAATATTCCAGATAAACTTTTATTTTTAAATAAAATTTAAGTAATATATTATTAAAATTAAATAATTATTAAAGAGTATTAATGGCAATCTTAATGATTAGTATAAATAATATGTTTGATTTTTACCATGTTAAATTTAATTTAAAAAATCTAAATTTATTTAAATTAAAAAATTGTATTTATATGTAAGTCAGGTGTTTTTTCTGGGGTGTTCCATTAAAGTTAAATAGCGACTAATCTAATTTACACCGTTTATACGGTTTTTCTGCTTCTTAACAAATGCATTGCTTTATATGCTAAATATTGAGTGTAAATTAGTTGCGTAAATATTTACACTGACCTATTTAAATAGTTTCTAACTCATACAAGCATACATAGGTCTGCTAGGCGAGAGATTTATCACTATCGCTGCGAGCCATGGA
>NZ_AMFF02000237.1 GCF_000297215.2 Piscirickettsia salmonis LF-89 = ATCC VR-1361 | reverse complement strand
TGACATGTGCGTAAGGTGAGTAATTAATAAAACAGTCATAGTAAAATCAAATTTGAGAACAATAACTAATCAGGTAATCTTGTGAAAATATTTCTAGTTGGTGGCGCCGTCCGCGATGAATTAATCAATTACCCCACCGAAGACAAAGACTGGGTCGTCGTCGGTAGTACACCTGAAAAAATGATAAAACAAGGTTATCATCCTGTAGGCAAAGATTTTCCTGTCTTTTTACACCCTCAGACTAAAGAAGAGTATGCGCTAGCACGCACCGAGCGCAAAACCGCTCAAGGCTACCATGGCTTTACCATTCATGCTGACCCAAGTGTTACCCTGGAAGAGGACCTGATGCGACGGGATTTAACCATTAATGCGATGGCCAAAGACCACCATAGCAAGATCATTGACCCTTATCATGGCCAACACGACATAAAAAATAAATTACTACGTCATGTCAGCCCGGCCTTTAGCGAAGATCCAGTCCGCATTTTACGCATCGCCCGTTTTCTCGCCCGTTATCATCATCTGGGCTTTACTATCGCAGCAGAAACACGCACACTGATGGCCCAAATGGTTCAAGCCGGTGAAGTTAATACCTTAGTTCCCGAACGCGTCTGGCAAGAATTATCAAAAGCCCTACATGAAAAATCACCCAGCGCCTTTTTTTCTACACTAGAACAATGTGGTGCGTTAAAAATATTATTCCCTGAGATAGCTGCCTTAATCAATCAAGTCAAAGATACCGCTTGGGAGCCACAATGCAACCTTTGGTCACACTTTTTAAACTGTTTAGATCAACAGGAAAAACCACAAATTCGCTTTGCCAGTGCACTCAAGACCAGTTATTACTCAAAACAATCAAACCTTAAGTCACTCATTCAGCGCTTGCGCATTCCTAAATCGTTTAGCTCAGTTATGTTAACAACAGCCCAATTACACCCTATTTATTATAGCCTGCCCAAACAAAATGCAGCGCAAATTCTAGATTTACTCAATCAATTAAGTGCATTTAAAAATACTCAGCAATTAAATAACTTCGCTGATTCTTGCAATCTAAATCTAAACCTAAATCAATTATCCGATCATAAAGAAAAATTACAGCACTACATTAAAATAGTAGAAAGCATTAATCCAGACGAATTTATCCAGCAAGGGTTACAGGGCGCTCAAATTGGCACAGCGATTCAAGAAAAGCGTTTAGCACTGATAAAAGGCTCTCGAAAAAAATAAAACGACTTTAATCTAAGTGAGGCGTTTAGTTCTAAAGTTTAGCTAGAACTTAAGCAATTAGGCCAACCTCCTCGGTATTTTTATATAAATCAACGCTTGTTGTGTAACTTTGCAACTTCAATCATAAAAATAACGTAAGCGTCGCTACCTCGGTAGGTATTTTGCACATCCAATGATGCAAAATCGCCGAGCAAAACGCGACGACTATAAACCCTCGGCTGTCCGCGTCACACAGCGTTGCGTGCCTTGAATCGGCACA
>NZ_AMFF02000236.1 GCF_000297215.2 Piscirickettsia salmonis LF-89 = ATCC VR-1361 | reverse complement strand
TGCGGGTTGTCACTTATTATTTTTACCCCCTTATTCTCCTGATTTAAACCCGATAGAGCATGTATGGTCACCGCTTAAAAATAGGGTTCGCATGAAGCTTGATCAAGATGAAATAAATTTAGAGACAGCGCTTAGTCAAGTAATGAAGTCAATGTCAGAAACTATTCGTTGAGTGCTATAACACAATTAAAAACTTTTAATTCTTAAAGTAAAAATAGGGCTAAACATTATGGCTTATATAAATGGCGAAAAGAATGAACACCTTGAGTCTAGCGGCATCTTCGCACAACAAATTACACAACGAAAGTCTGAGTTAAAAGCACTAACAAATCGACAACTCGTCAGCTCTATTAAACACATGGACCTGGCTTCTGCTATGCATCACCTCCAACAACATTCCAATAAAAGTCTTTCTACAAACGATCAAACTCCAGAACCTCAAGCAGAAACACAAGAAAAAATGCCTTTAAATAACAGCGTTGCAAGCTCTTTTACAGCAGCTAGCCATACTTCTTCCCCTCAACAATCCTGCCTATTCCAACAACAGCAAGCAGAACCAACACGAGATGAAGCGCATCAAACAAAGGACAAAGCAACTAAAAAATGCTGCACAATCATGTAAAGCTCCTACCCTCATGGCATGGCTTGAGCACTTTAAAAGGCTCTTCAACTGTTTCTAATAGTTTATAGCGCTCGATCAACAG
>NZ_AMFF02000235.1 GCF_000297215.2 Piscirickettsia salmonis LF-89 = ATCC VR-1361 | reverse complement strand
AGGTAGCGACGCTTACGTGATTTTATTAATAAAACATTTTAGTTTTTAACGCTAAAGTTTCTATGTATAATTTTTCTACTGTTATTCTTAAAGGCACTATTAAATAGCTGGCTGTATGAATTTTCATCAAGGTTTTGAATGATATCGTAGTCTTTCATTAAATTAAATGCGTTATCCTCTGTTATTAATTCTTGATTTGATTGATAGACTACTTGATAGATATTATGTTGGACATGAATTAGATTATAATTCATTTTAGAGGTTACTTGATAAAGTTCAAAAACCTCTCTAATGATACTGTCTTGTGCTTCTTCTGATAAGTTATTAAAGTATGCTGATCTGTAGAGCTCGATGGGAGTGTATTTGCATTTTTCAAAAGGAGTAGATAAGTAAAAATAGAGACTATTTCTTATTTTATGAGTTTTAATGTTTACTTCTTTAATTGGAACTTTCTTTTTAAACATTGTGCTAAAGGCTAATTTTAGCATATGTCTATATGTCTTCATTAATATTATTCTGGTTTTAATTTTCATACGCTGCGAGCCATGG
>NZ_AMFF02000234.1 GCF_000297215.2 Piscirickettsia salmonis LF-89 = ATCC VR-1361 | reverse complement strand
TCCTCCGGCTCGGATTATTGTAATTTATTTGTCCGGAATAGGGTAGCCTGATCACTACAGACCTAACGGCCTTTCGCAACTCCGCTCTGCTAAAAACCCGAACCTACCTCGGCCTACTCACCCCGTGCTTAGCACTCCATGGCTCGCAGCGGTTGACGCCCTTTTGACAAAATAACATCTAAATCTAAAATTAAAGTAACCTGATTTACAGATTCATTTGCAACCCGTAGACTTGCTTTTTTAAACCAAGCAAGCTTTTTCTCACCCTGCTGATGCTTAAGCGCATGCGCTTGTCGGGCAATCATCTCTTCTAGCTTTTTAATATATAAAGTTCCATTCGCAGAATCAACATCAATCTTAACCAAATCCGAAGGAGCATAACTCATATCCACTGGAATGGTTGCAAAGCCGGCATCCTTAGCATCTCGAATATGATCGTGACCATTATCAATCAATATGACATCTTTATATTCTGCCTGTAAGTCATGTGCTATTTGTTGAAGCTTTGAGGTTGTATCTTGAGTATTATTGTAATACTGAATATTCTCAGGCAACTCAATACCTAATTCAACCCTGCAAAAACTCCTCATTTCATCTTTAGTAAGCAAGCCCTCAGTAACAAATGCAATCTCGTCACCATTAGCTAAAATAGCTGCCATAATTGCAGTCATTTTTGTCTTATTTAAAAGATAAGTGACGCTGTTTTCCATTCCTTGAAAACGGCGATAAGGATGAGTGCTTGCTGTTTCAAGCATTATATTATTAGTACAAGCAGTATTATCAATCGCTGCGAGCCATGG
>NZ_AMFF02000233.1 GCF_000297215.2 Piscirickettsia salmonis LF-89 = ATCC VR-1361 | reverse complement strand
CTTAATTCTAAGCAGAGAGCACAAGAAAATAACCTTTCTGAAGTTCACTATAATTTTTCGCAACAGTGCCCTACGTTACTTACAATGTGTAAGCGTGCTTTTCGTCATTTTATGACCCCTGGCCGGGATTCTCAATTCAAGCATACTCATGAATTCAGTTTTCATTAATCTCGATCAATCATTTTTTTCAATGGGAGTTGCGAAAGCAATCTTATCTCCGTTAAAACAAAAGTTAGGACTTCAGATGACGGAGGGCGAATTGAAAGTAAGATAAACTTATCCACAGGCAGCCCTCTACTTCCGATAAAGGATATTACCGGAAATAGAAAATAACATCTAAAACAGGAGGTTGAGGCAAGGTTAAAGAACCGAACAAGACTCATTATCGACTGATGTTGTTCTCTCTGGAGATATATTGGCTTGATGATCAGAAAATAGGCTTGTAGTACCTCTTTGATGTAAAAGAGTGCTACGACATTGAAGAAATATTTTTGCAGTGTACGCAGGGGTGTAAATTATAGTTTCTTTACATCTTTCTACTTCTGATCTATTTTCCCTTGGCTTTTTAGTAAAATTTTCATCATATTCTTTTCTTCCAGCATCCATGGGGTCAGAATTATTTATTCCCATAATTCTCTCAATAGCTGGATGAGCTATATTCGTTATCACTGGCCTTCTTTGTTGAATAGTTACTTCAAGTTCCTCTGCTGTGTTTTGAGAAACAGTTAAATTAATATGATTAAATAAATAATCTGGATCATTTTGAAGTTGCTTTTTCAAGACCATTTCAATAATTTCAAGCTGTTCTGCTGTTAATATCATTAGATTTAACCTTAAATATACTGAATATTAAACTTTATTATAAATTTACCTGATGCACAGGCTTCTATTAGGTGTTGCACTTTTAGTAATATTATTAAAATTGACTTTCGTTTATCTCCTTAAATTTTTTTCCATCGTATATAAACCAATTATCTTGATTAGATTTTGATATAAGGTGGTTTTTTATAATGTCAAATGAATTGCTATGTATTGGTACATATTTGAAGTGGATTTTTAATCTGCTCAATTTATAAGTTATTTCTAAGCATGATTTATTATGATTCACCTCGTACTCAATAGCTTTCCCAAAGCCAAGAACACAAGGTTGATTTTTATGGTCTTCAAGCCATAGCCGGAGATGTTCCCATTCAGGGGCATTTGAGCCGTTCATTTAAAATTCCTTTTTTTGTATCTATATGTTATGCATGAACTATTTTTGTGATTTTAGTCCTTAACTCTTTTTCAATATTGATTGGAAAGTATGGAACAGGAGTTGGTAACAAGAAATCTTTGTGACTGATGACTCTTTTATATGGTTTGAAAGTTATTTGATTGCCATATGTTGTATATTTAACTAAGTTGGTGGATGGGTGGAATCAGTAATTTGATTTATTCTTCAGCTTCACGAGGAGGCTTTGATTCAGGAAATTGTAATTCTTCATCTGAGATGTCAAGTGATTTTTTTTGTGACGATAATAATTTAGCATTGCTGCTTTTCCTTTTTCTAGCATTAGGTGCCACTTTACGATTTTTTTTCGAGTTTGTCTTGTTTGGCTTTGATTTTTTCAATATTTTTTTCCTTGATGTTGTTAGTTAATAGAGGCTTATATTTATGTAGGGAGTCATCTGTAGGTGTATAAATAATCAATAAAATAGTTATTAATAATGAGGATATAATAAAACAAACAAATGATCCTATGATTGTCCAACCCTCTATAACATCAATGATGTTATAACTTTTTTTAAACTTTCATGTTGTTTTGTCAATTTTTCTTTCTCAGAATCATCATGATTCGGATTTTTAGGCACTGTTGCAAAAAATTTAGATTTGAGTAGGGTGTAGCAATCAACGGAAGTTAAGAGTGAATTGCTGTGGGTAGACGTAAACGATTTAAGAAGAATCAACCCTTTAAATGGAAGCATTATTCCGGTGAGATCATTCTTTGGCTGGTGCGTTGGTATGGCCGCTATGCCTTATCTTACCGTGATCTCAAAGAAAT
>NZ_AMFF02000232.1 GCF_000297215.2 Piscirickettsia salmonis LF-89 = ATCC VR-1361 | reverse complement strand
AAATAACCTTTCTGAAGTTCGCTATAGATTTTTCAGACACTCGTTACGCTTGCTACAGACCTAACGGTCTTTCGCAACTCCGCTCTGCTAAAAACCCGAACCTACCTCGGCCTACTCACCCCGTGCTTAGCACTCCATGGCTCGCAGCGTACGCATTGACAACTTTTTGAAAAAATGAAAGCTAGAGATATCAATGGCTGTAGCCTTTTAATCACTTTTTTACAAACTTTCGAAGAGAGTGAAAAATATGAGTTTATGACAAAACTTCATGCAAGTTATGAAAAAAACGTACTGAAAATACCAATTTTTTATAGGTGCATAACTGGATTTTGTTGTCAATGCGTAAGTCCTGTAACATTAATAATAAGAAAACTTGATCTAGATCAAAGTAACAGTGGCAGTTTGCCTCATACTAATTATAAATAGCTAATAAACTTATAGCAATGTCAAAATATGAATATAGCCTTTATATTTCGCCACTCAAATATAATATCGAAGATGATATTAACTATATACAACAACTTAGTGAACGATTAAAATCTCGCTTAGCCTTGACTTTACTTATTCCCGCGCGCAAGCCCCCAAAAAAAAATCGAGAAAACGAGCAAACAGTTCTAGATGATAAGATACTAGAATATGCTTATGAAGAATTAACAGCGGCAGGTCGTTTACTAAAAATTTCACGGCAAGACCTATACTTACATACAGGTGAATGTCCATATACACTCTTGGAATGCCCATTATCATATACTCGCCCAGATTTAGTTATACTCCCCTCATCACTATCTTTTGAAGAAGAATGGCACTTTTATAAAACGATTACGGATAAAGGCATACCCATATTAAAGCTGACCGCCCCATAATCAGGCCATCGTTTTTTTAGCAGTACAGGCTTTTACTTGCAGCTGCCGCAGATCCAAAATAATCACCTGGCGCCGTGTTGCTTCAATTAGTCCAGCCACTTCAAGTTTTTTAAATGTTCTGCTAACTGTTTCTAGAGTGAGACCTAAATGATTAGCAATATCTTGCCGAGTCATATTCAAGTGCAAGGTTCGTGAAGAAAAGCCACGCAAACGCATTCGATAAGACAAGCTCATTAAAAACGACGCTAACCGCTCATCAGCATGACTGCTTAGATGAATACTTGTTTGAGGAATCATCTCTCTACTCATAGTCATCAACAGCTGTTTATTTAACTCAGGTAAGCGACTGGATAACTGCAAAAGTCGACTGTAGTCCAACATACACAGACTACAAGTATCCAGTGCCGTTACGGTATATTGATATTGATTAGAATGAATTGCCTCTAAACCCAATAAATCACCAGGAAAAAAGAACCCCAGCACTTGGTCATGCCCAGCACCACCTGTTGAGTATGCCTTACATGAGCCAGACCTTAAGGCAATTAGATGCTTAAAAGGTTGTCCTTGGCGGAATAAAATATCACCCTTTTCAATCACCTTCTGACGGGTGACCGCAGATTCCAATTCAGACATTTCTTCTTGAGAAAGACCCGCAGGTAAACATAAGCTTGATGATGCACAGTTGTCACAAGAAAATTGCAATGGTTACCTCAATTATCATCACTTTCATAGCCTTGCAAGTGTAGCCGATTCCCAACATAACCACAACAAACCAATAAGTCGACTAAAGTTTGGTCTATATCAAGTCATTTTCTTTTTTTAACGGTGATGACATATCCCTACGATTCGAGTCTCTTGGATTTAAACATACTACACCTCACTGAGAGTTGCTTGTATCTCATAAACATATCCACTCAATCGGGGGTAATATCACAAATCAAATATAGGTATCAGCCTCAAAATTAATTATAGTCTGTAGAACTCGCTGACAGATTCTTTGGGTTAAAATCATCACCTTCACTTAGGGCACTATCAATAAACTCACCACTTTCATCAAGGCAAGTGTCACAATAAGAATGTTGTGGATACTCACTTTCTCCGCTTGCCAATCCACTGTTAGCAAGCGCCATACTCCACACACCCATAATCAAGCATACTAATTGTTTCATTGCAATTCTCAAAGCGATCAAAAATTATCTAAATAATAATAAAAAAATACGCCTCTTGCCTTTTCTTAGCAAGCCAGAAGCCTAAAAAACAGACTAATGTAGCAGATAAACAACCTGCACAAATAAAATTGTAGTAAACGTCAAAAAAAACACAGCCAAGACAACTTTTTTAAACATAACAGCCCTTTGCTTAAATCAAGTAAAAATTTAAACTGAGTAAGCAGATAAATTACGCTTCTTTCATCATATATTGTCGTGCAGTAATTGAAGTAAACAGGTCAAGGTTCAGATTCATTAACTGCCCCCGTAACTCTTTCTCTGTCAATCCCGTTTCATTGGCCAAGCCTTTAAACAAAGATGACAAAATCTCGTCATTAATCGATTCTATTCCTTCAAAATCAAGATTAACCTTATGCCCTTGTGTTAACAGTGGAGTTAAATGTAGCTCGCGGATACGTAGTGCACAGTCAGCACTAAAAAAAGAGTTATTACTTACTAGCACGTGATCATTCAAGACATCAATATGCTTAATCATTTGCCTTCTCAACTCAACAAAAATTACATTGATCAACAATAAAATAAAAAAATTAGATTTATTCAACAAAATAAACTGGACTCTACCTAGCAGACTAGCTCCCAATTTTATTAGACCAGATGATATTACTAAGGCAACCTACTTCTGTAAATAGCTTTTCAAACCACTTACAAAATATTTACTTAATTGACGAAATTAAATAGCTTAACACCTCATTTTTCGAGCCAGCATTCTGACTCAGTGCAGGTGTAATATACTGAGGTTTAAGTACAATTTGCCGCTCTAACAATGAATCAAGCGTATCAATAAATTGCAAACCCGTCTTACCAATTAATAACGGTGAAACATCACGCGTCTGACTAAAGGCAGCCAAATCTCTCAATCCACTTAAATACAAGTAGTCTTTAGTAAAGCCACCCCCGCGAAATACACGCATAGTCAAGTTAAAAGACTCATCTAAAGTAATCTTATGCTCTTCAATCAAATAATTAAAAACCGAACTAAAACTCATTCCATTAACCATCATATCAACAGCAACTACACGTAATGACAACTGTTTTAGCCTGTGTAAATTAATGTTACCCGAAAGGTATTCACTTAATACAGCCAGCCCTTCCTGAGTATACGTATCCCCTGGGAGGCCCAGCCTGAACACAGACAGTGGCTGAGCAAGTGCATTCATCGTCGTAACCAAATGCACACCTAATTCATGATGAATCAAGGCTGCGATTTCTAGTGCTGAAAACTGTGCATTACGATTGATTAACAGGGCGCGTCGTGAGTTATCAACCATCGCTTTGGCCACAATACGTGTTGAGACAATCACCTGACAGTCAGTAAAACCATAATCAAGCACCGCCTGTTCAAACGTCCCTTTAGCCTCTTCAGCACTAATATTCGTCTCAACACTGCCCTCTCCCTGTAAAAGACCCGCATGAAGAATAAATCGCGCATTAGCAATGTCTTTTGCAGTCGGCTCACCATAATATCTCAATGAGTTATAAAGAAAATGAGGCGTTCCAACACTGGCTAGTAACTCAATTTTAATCGCATAATTATCAACCACAGCGCGATACAAGCCACGCAGCATCGGATCTTGAATTTGCGACACCGGCAGACTATACAGCTTTTCTCGAAAGTCATAAGGGTCTAAGCGTAATTGCCGATAGCGAAACTCTGGATTATAGCGCCGATTAGCAAAGACACGCTTTTTCTCTTGCTGAATATTAATAGGGTTTACATAGCGCAGAGTTTCCATTCCTTTGGCTAAGCTATATAGCCCGCGATCCACTGTAATGACAATCGGCTCAATTTCTGAGTGCAAAAGGTCCACGCGCTTCAGCTTAGAGCGCTTGAGCTTTTCATTAAAGCACACCGCCGTATCGAGTACCGCTGAATATAAGCCTTCTTGTAATTTCTCAAGCACAAGAGGAAACACTTCACCGGTTTCCTCATCCATAAATATTTTCTTAATTTCAAGCGGAATAATCAATGTATTCGGCGCATGCTTACTAATAAACGTTGCTTGATAACCTTTACCAGAAAACACAGTATTTCTACCAATAGAAACATCAAGGTTAGGCAACTCAATATGAGCGAGCTTTTTCTCAAAAGCAGTCAGGATATGATTCCAGCGTTTAGTATCAAGCTGAGAGGTACCCAAATTAAAGACCGGAGCTTTCGCATACTGCCGGATTTGCCAGTTATAACTATGCACATCAATCAACAAACAACCACCAAAGCGCTGCTCTATACTTTTTAATAAGGCACCGAGTATCCGATAGTATTGCTCGTGCTTACTTAGTGATGTTTTTTTATTTTGCTCTGATAAAGGCTGAGACCACACTGTCTCACCCCAGGCTTGGTCATAAATACACGCATCTGGCGCACGATTTAAGTCATACTCATAACGTGAATCTTTGGCAATCAGCACAATCGGCAATGAGTCGATTAACTGGTCAGTATAAGGATCCTCTTCTTGTAAGCGCTGCGCTGCATCTAAATTACAATAGTCAATTAATTCCTGTCTTAGCTGATGCCCAGCATGAATTGCCGTGCATACATAAGGAACATATTCGCGCACACAAATCGACAAAGAACCATCTTCAAGGACACCTTCAAACGCCTCACCTGCTTTAAGCGCCTGAAGCACCTGCTGCTCAGATAGCATCTGCATCTTCAATCACCTGGCGAAACTGCGATTTACGGCTCATAACTAATTCTTTGGCATTCACAACATTCTCAACAAAGTCAATAACATCCTGTTGTAATTTAGCCCGGTTAAGCTTATTAATACGGGTGATTCCTCCAGGACTTAACACGTTCACCTCAATCAATTTACCGCCAATCACATCAATCCCAGTAAAATACAGACCATCACGCACTAATTTCGGGCCAATATATTTACATAGCTTCTTCTCTTGAGCGGTTAGCTTATGCTTGACTACTGTTCCTCCAGCATGAACATTCGACCGCACATCATTGGCAGCGGGTACCCGCTTCATCGCTCCAATCGGCTCACCGTTTAACATCAAAATACGCACATCGCCCTTTTCAGCCCCTTCAACATAGTCTTGCAAAATAACGTAATTACTATCTTTACCATGCTCATCACCACCGATATAAAAATCCAACAACGAGCTAAAACTCTGTCGTGCAGCTTTTTCCAAAACAATCACGCCACGACCACCAAAGCCATCTAGCGGCTTTAAGATCATTTTATTATTTTCAGACTCATCAAAAATACGCTCAAGATACTCACGATTTTTAGAAACATGAGTCGCCGGAATAAATTCACTTTCCACATCACGAAAGGAAGCCGTATATAGCTTATTATTGGCGATCCTTAAGCCATCCAGATCATTCATAATAAACGTATCACCACGGACTGAATCAAGAAAATTCAAAGCCAAAGTATCAAGCGGTGGATTGGCTCGCATAAAAATAACATCAAAACCAGCCAAGGGCAGCTGAGAGCGTCTAAAATTTACTTTTTTATAAAAACTTTGAATATTATCAGGTACTTTACTGTTCTTTTTAATTACATCACAAAAAACACTCGCAATACTATCACGAATCGTCATATTGTTCACTGTCGACAGCGCAACGGTATGCCCTCGAGATGCACACTCATGAATCAACCTTAACGTAGAATCTGTTTCAGGCTCAATACGTGCCCAGGGGTACATGATAAAACAAATTTTCATAACAGAAGCTATTCCTTAAAATATAAAATCGTTCAAAACCACCATGCCTGGCATAATTACATATAAAATCAACAGTGAATCTTTCAAAAATAGCGATTAACTCATCAGTCATTCCCCTCGTAAGCGTCGCTACCTCGGTAGGTATTTTGCACATCCAATGATGCAAAATCGCCGAGCAAAACGCGACGACTATAAACCCTCGGCTGTCCGCGTCACACAGCGTTACGTGCCTTGAATCGGCACACTCCACTACTGTGCTCTCACATGACTCTACGGTTCGTATAGATTTTTAGACACTCGTTACGCTTGCTACAGACCTAACGGCCTTTCGCAACTCCGCTCTGCTAAAAACCCGAACCTACCTCGGCCTACTCACCCGTGCTTAGCACTCCATGGCTCG
>NZ_AMFF02000231.1 GCF_000297215.2 Piscirickettsia salmonis LF-89 = ATCC VR-1361 | reverse complement strand
GAGGTAGCGACGCTTACGCCATCCTCATTGAACCACTATATTGAATATAGAATGGCTAATCGTTGATATAATAAAAACACTGGCTAAAAGCAGCAACACGATACCTGATAAACGGTCAATTAGCTGAGCTTTATTTTTTAGAATACTGAGTACCTTGGGATTGGATAGAATAAAGGCGATTAAGGTATACCAAAGCCCATCAACCAGTGTCGGAGTTGCAACGATAATGACTTGGCTCGATAATTGGTGCCCTACAGAGATAAACTGACTAAACAGCGCGAGGAAAAATAGTGCAAGTTTTGGATTGAACAATGAGATCATGAAGCCTTCTCGGCAGCTGTCTTTAAGTGGTGCCGGTTGGCCAAGGTTAAGCTTAGAGTCAATACCGCCTTTAGAGCGTAATGCATTTATTCCTAGATAGACTAAATAGCCAGCGCCAGCATAGCTGATGATGGTAAACAATATGGGCGATTTTTTCAGTAATACAGCTAAGCCTAATAAGGTGAGTGTTGCGTATAAACCAACACCTAGTGCGTGAGACCATGAAGTGGCAATGCCGTGCCAGCGGCCATTGGCTAAGCTATGCTTGGTAACAATGGCAAGGCTAGGCCCTGGAGACATCGCACCTAATATACATACAGCAAATAAAGATAGCCAAATGCCAAAGGTCATTATTTCTACTCCTTATCTTTATTTTTAATTCCGAGTTTTCAAGGAATAAAGACATAAAATCTAGGTTATTAAATGAATTGATGGTATATAAAATATTCTGTATAAATAGAGTTTTTTGTTAAGACTGAAGCTTATTCTAACATGTTTTAGGGTGAGGTGGCTGTTTTTGTAAGAGTGGCTTTGCTCAGGAAACTCAGTACCGTCTGTTTTTGTTTATAATGATGGTGGTTATTTGCAGTAAAATGGTCTACATCTATTAAAAGAACAAGGAGAGTCAGTTATGTTCACCAGACAGAAAAAATCATTAGCAAAATTTGCAGCAGAGTCTGCTGGAACAGTTGAAGCTGTAGAGGCTTTTCACCGTGAGCCTGTGTGCGAGCTTGTCTTTTCCGTATGTGATCAAGAAATTAGTCAATGTATCGATTTGCTATATGATGCGGGTCATAATATTCACAACCTAAAAAAATACGCACCCATTGAGTTTAGGAATTATATTTACGAAGAGTTTCTAATGAGATTAGAGGGCCCAGCAGCGGATGTCCAAAGAGAGCTGGCTCGTGAGGTGTTTATGGATTATCTAGAGATGAAGTTGAAATTTGATATGACGGTAGCACGAGAAATTATTAAAATGCCTGGATAAAGTGATTGGTCTATTGTGATTTATTAATCTAACCTAACCTAATTTTGAGTGCTCTAAAGTAAGGCGCTTGAGAAGTTTTAACCTGGTTTGATGCTATGTTGTGTAAATAAGCGATTCCAATAGCAAGCTAATTATTTTATGTTAATGATTAGGCTCCGTTGACATTTC
>NZ_AMFF02000230.1 GCF_000297215.2 Piscirickettsia salmonis LF-89 = ATCC VR-1361 | reverse complement strand
GCAGTCATACATAGAGGGATTCCAAATTGAGATTTAGAGAAAGCAACTCTGCCAAGAGTATCATAAATAGCTTTTTGACTTTCTACATTAGAACATGTTTGAGCGTATAAATAAGATCGAGACGTTTTCATAGAAGAGTCTCTTGATTGAGTTGGAGCTAAACAGTAACCTCCCTGGGTTGTAATTAACTGGCTTGGTATTGTAGGTAAATCTTTAAATCTTATTTTATGAGCTGCTTCTTTTGAATAATTACACCCCGGAGCTTTTGGAATATCTATTTTTTCACCATGAGGATTATCCAAGGACCTTTTCTCTCGGTGAGAACTAAATGATGCAGCAACCCCTGCACAACTTGCTCCGTAATTCATGCCATATCCGTCAGTATCAGTAGTATCATTATTTGGATTGTAAGTAGTAAATGTAGTTGGTATTGGGGTTTCTTGTATTCTTATTGCTGGATTGACAGTTTGTTGTGGAGGGGTTTGTTGAGGTACAAAATGTGGATTTTGGATAACATCGGCAGTAGCATGATGGTATTCGCCTGTTCCGGCATCATATCTATATAGATAAGCTTGAGCAATTTCATTCACTCTTATTCTATCACGAGTGACCCATTCATCCTCACCTTCAAAGTCATCCAATAACTCTACTAGAGATTCTCGGCCCTCGGGGTCTAAATTTTGTGTAATTAGTAATTCTTCGAGCATCCAGTTTACACTATATGCCCTTTCTGTAGGAGCTATTTGATAAACCCAAACATCAGGATGCCCCCTACCTCTACCTAAGAATTCATTATCTAGAAAATGTTCCACTCCATAAAGGTCTCCAGAGGCAGAAACCCAGCCTGCGGTTAAATCTTCTGGATTGTCATTTGGCGCTACTGTTATTCCAGCAGCATAAGAAACTACGTCATAATCAGGAGCAACTCCTCTAGCTATTCCCCAACTCAAAAACCCAGCTCCGACAATATGAGCAGATCCAAAAATTTGCATGGGAGTCCGAGTATCAGCCCGATAGAAATAT
>NZ_AMFF02000229.1 GCF_000297215.2 Piscirickettsia salmonis LF-89 = ATCC VR-1361 | reverse complement strand
TAGCGACGCTTACGGTTTTTCTCGACAAGAATTAAGGAATTTTTTGCCTATATGTGAGCTGTCATTTTCACATAATACTTCTACTTCTGGTTCGTGAACAAACTGATAGGTGTTGAGTAACTTTTGCTGCGTGTCTTTTGATGGATCAGTTGCTTTTCGTATTATCGTCTTTAGTATCATGACTTTTCGCTCTAATAGACAAAGTCTAGATAGTTGGGAAGAGTCTTCTTCAAGGCCGTCAGGATTATTAAAGACAATTTTCCTATATTCATTTGTATATAGCTCTTTATATTTACGTGCTTGTTCAACAATTTCTGTTAAGGCTTGGTCGCAATGTACTATATTGACAACCTCTTGTTGAGGATTATCACAGCTTAGTGCAGTGATGAGGTTTAAATTTAAAATAGATAATGTTCCTGCATTTTCTAAATCACAGATAGCAGAAAAAAGCTTTTTGTCTCCATCTTGTTCAGATGTAATTGACTCCCCAAAAATTTTTTTTTCAAGGTGATGTCGGCATAAAATAGTATAAGCTTGACGAAATTCAGGACTATAGTCTTCTAGCTTTCTAAGGTGATGTTGTGTTGCTGTTTCTTCAGTTTGTAAATGGTCTCGTTCTTTATCTGCTATCTCAGTAGGTTCGCATTCTAGTTCTTTATCAAATTCTTTAATTAATATTTCTAATCTGAGTGCTTTTAACCTTTGTGCTAACCCTGCTTTTTGATCAGGCTACCCTATTC
>NZ_AMFF02000228.1 GCF_000297215.2 Piscirickettsia salmonis LF-89 = ATCC VR-1361 | reverse complement strand
AGGTAGCGACGCTTACGAAAAGATCGTGATGTGATTGTGGATGGAGCTGTTGATTTTGCAAGTGCTGCTGGGCTTTTTGTTAAAGCGTTTGAGCTAAATAAAAGGAGGCTTTCTACATTGAACCGTTTCACACTAGTAAGTGATGGCAATGTTTCCCATAAAGAAAATACAAGCAAGGAGGACTTATATATTTTATCAGAGAGCAATGAGTTCACGGCAATTAAAAATAATAACGAAATTTATAACGGCTATATTTGGGATTTCGTTTCTTTGTATTCTGGGTTAAGTAATTTTCCTGAAGCGCTGCTCTCTTTAAAAGAAGGCAGAGCAAGCGCATATTAATGTATTTATTTATGCAACTATAATTAGCTTATTATAGTTGTAAAATTTAGGAGATGGAAATGAACGAGCGTTTAATGGCGAGCGAAAATGAATTTAATAAGGCTTACTCAAACTTTGAACTTTTTCATGAAATGCTAAAAAAAGCACAAGGTCGAGCGGCAGAGGAAACCGCCCTCCGTCATCTGA
>NZ_AMFF02000227.1 GCF_000297215.2 Piscirickettsia salmonis LF-89 = ATCC VR-1361 | reverse complement strand
TGCGGGTTGTCACTTATTATTTTTACCCCCTTATTCTCCTGATTTAAACCCGATAGAGCATGTATGGTCACCGCTTAAAAATAGGGTTCGCATGAAGCTTGATCAAGATGAAATAAATTTAGAGACAGCGCTTAGTCAAGTAATGAAGTCAATGTCAGAAACTATTCGTTGAGTGCTATAACTAATTATTAAGGACCCTATATTTTAACTTAATCAGGGTCCTTCAAGAACACAACGACATGGGTTTAAATTAAAATAGTCAGCCTTATTTTTGCTTAGTCTGGCATGCTTCAACTTGCGCCTTGCGCTTTTGCCGCTTTACCTGTTTGGCCAACTCTATGGAGTCACCAATATGCTGATGGCCACGGTGCTTGGCCAACGCCATTTGGCGTTGACGTTCAGAAAAACGTGCCTTTTGTTCATCTGAAAGATTATTATAACAGTACGGGCAGCTCACTCCTTCAATATACAACGATGATGCCTTTTCTTGCTCAGTAATCGGATAGCGACAACCATGACATTGGTCATATTGACCTTTTTCTAAATCATGATTAACCGAAACCCTGTTATCAAAGACAAAACATTCGCCCTCCCACAAGCTCTCTTCTTTAGGCACTTCTTCTAAATACTTTAAAATACCACCTTCTAAATGATAAACCTCTTCAAAACCCTGCTTTAGCATATAAGCCGTTGATTTCTCACAGCGAATTCCACCGGTACAAAACATTGCCACTTTTTTGTGTTTTTTCGGATCTAAATTCTTTTCTACATATTCTGGAAACTCACGGAAAGTCTCAGTATTTGGATTTTCAGCCCGCTTAAAAGTGCCGATATCATATTCATAATCATTGCGTGTATCAACAACAATAACATCAGGATCGCTAATCAGCGCATTCCAGTTTTGCGCTTTCACATAATGACCGACAATCTCATTTGGATCAATACCATCGACACCTAAAGTGACAATCTCTTTCTTAAGTTTTACGCGCATGCGATAAAATGGTACTTCAGCTGCATCAAGATAAGATTCTTTATGCTCTAAAGCCCTTAAGCGAGAATCACTTTTTAAAAAATTCAAAAGATTATCTATAGCTTGGCGGCTCCCAGATACCGTGCCGTTAATCCCTTCTTGAGCAAGTAACAACGTCCCCTTAATGCCCTGTGCTTTACAAAAAGCAAGTAGCTTGGGTTGAATGTCTTTATAATCGGGTAACCGGGCAAATTTATACATTGCCGCTACAACAACTTGATTCATTAATGTTCCACCTATTTGATCGTAAGTCAAACGCCCACCCTATGAGCTTTCGGAATGAACACCATACAGGGTTTACTAATTACAGTCAAAATCTAACAAAATCACCCTGTCTTTAACCTGTTTTTTAAAACACCTGACAGCTAACTCTATGGCAAAATATATAAAATACAGCGATGCTTGCTTATTATAATATCTTAATGACGAATATCCCGGCCATTTCTCTTGAAAAACAACAAATTAAAATTAAAAAAATAACACTAGCTAAAAAATATAGTGTTATTGTTAATACTAAAAGCTAATTTACTTGATATAAAATTTACAGATAACAATAAACTAAAATGGTACAAGCATACCAATCGGTTTTTTGTGCTTAACGATTTGAATAAATTTCCCACTTTCAATTGCTTCCATTGCCTCTGCACGCCGTGTTGAAAGCTCTGTCATTGTCATTTCAATAACATCTGCAGGCTCAATAGCAATTTCTGCCTCTAATTTAGAATGCTTTTTCATGCTCTTCATAATTACCCTCCAACCCCTATTTTAGTCACTCTAGCACTATTTTACTAGAAAAACTCCACACCATCGATAATATAATTAATTCGTAAGCGTCGCTACCT
>NZ_AMFF02000226.1 GCF_000297215.2 Piscirickettsia salmonis LF-89 = ATCC VR-1361 | reverse complement strand
CCAACGACCTTTAATTTTCACCAACGTTTCATCTAACCGCCAAGAGGCACACGTTTGACGAAAGTGGGGCCTCAGCCGTTTGGCGATCTGCGAGCCATACTCGTGCACCCAACGACAAATGGTTGAACGCTCAATCTCAAGACCTCTTTCAGCTGCTATTTCTTTGAGATCACGGTAAGATAAGGCATAGCGGCCATACCAACGCACCAGCCAAAGAATGATCTCACCGGAATAATGCTTCCATTTAAAGGGTTGATTCTTCTTAAATCGTTTACGTTTTACCACAGCAATTCACTCTTAACTTCCGTTGATTGCTACACCCTACTCAAATCTAAATTTTTTGCAACAGTGCCCTCACATGGCTCTACGCTTCGTATAGATTTTTAGACACTCGTTAGGCTTGCTACAGACCTAACGGTCTTTCGCAACTCCGCTCTGTTAAAAACCCGAACCTACCTCGGCCTACTCACCCCGTGCTTAGCACTCCATGGCTCGCAGCGGGCGTTATTATATTAGCAGCCACAAGTCCTCAGAAGAAAAATTACCTGAGTATATTCGTAATCATTGGGGCATTGAGAATAAACTTCATTGGGTATTAGACGTTCATTTAAATGATGATGCAGACAGAAAGCTTAATAAAAATGCAGTGGATAATATAAGCAGAATCAAAAGACTTGCAGTGAATTTAGTACGAAAAAATGACTTTGGAAACAAAAAAAGCGTACGACTCAAACTCAAACAACTTCAATGGGATGAAAATTACTTATTAAATATTTTGCTTGGAAAATCTTAAATACTCAATTTAAGTGAACAGTCTTGGAGAGCTTATGGAAATTAACACAATTCTAGCTATATTTGGTGGTTTAGGAATTGGCAGCTTACTCAATACTTTAATCACTCATTTTACTAATCAAAAATCTAAAAAAGAAGAGCGGCGATATGAAGAAAAAAAGACGGCTTATGTAGGGCTGCTTACATCAATACATGATGCAGCAATTAGAGGCTCTGATAAAAATTCAAAGGCATATGCACTGTGGCAGGCAAAATGTCAAATTTTTGGTTCTGATAAAGTAGTTAGATTTTCTCAAGAGATGCAGGAAACAAACAATGGACCTAAAGAATTACGAGATAAAGCTTTTCAAGGATTGCTAAATGCTATTCGTCAAGATTTATACGATTCATGACAACATCAAAGACATTCATGCCACCGCCCTGTGATTTAAACCCGATCGAGCATGTATGGTCACCGCTTAAAAATAGGGTTCGCATGAAGCTTGATCAAGATGAAATAAATTTAGAGACAGCGCTTAGTCAAGTAATGAAGTCAAT
>NZ_AMFF02000225.1 GCF_000297215.2 Piscirickettsia salmonis LF-89 = ATCC VR-1361 | reverse complement strand
ATTCGTTGAGTGCTATAAATCCCCAACACTCACTGCAGAAGACGAACTAGAGATTATCCTCAACAGAGCACTTAATCGGCGTCATACTATTGATAAACTACAAGACACATTAAAAGCCGGAGATATTCCTGGCTTTGATCAATATTTACAGGCAAAAATTTTTGCAAATGAATGCATATTATTTGATTTAGATACAGAATCATTAATAATGCTCTGCCGACCAGAAAATAGTGAAACCCTTAAAAATATCTTAATATCACAAAAAGATACATTAATTTCAGGTGCAAAGCATCATAAAAATATCCTAGTTCTCCTGATTAAAACCGCAATTGAATTTGGCAATGTTAGGCTATTAGTAACACTAGATAGGCTGGACTTAAACCCTGACAGAATTCTCTTTGAAAATACAAGACAAAGCTTTATGCAACATCTTATCAATCATGTATATAAGTATGATGATGAAGAGTTTGCTGTCTGGCTATTTACTGTATTATATAAACAAAAAATACACTTTCCACACGCTAAAGAAACATTTAAAATTGACTTCCTTGACACATCTCTACGGGTTAATGCTTTACAATGTTTGGTGTATAGTGGATTTTTTAAGTTGGCACTGTGCCTTAGCGAGGCAGGGATTATCGATAAGGCTTCAAGCACACGTTATAAAGGAGAGCGTCGCCAGGTCGCTGCCTGTGGTTTTTTAATTACAGCAATCGTTAAAGAAGGAATTTCCCAAGAAAAACTTGATTTACTTGTTGCCTTAGCCAATGGTCACGATATCGCCACATCGCAGCACCTTATTTCTATTTATCGCGGGTTGTATGTTAGTGCTATACAAAATCAAGGAGGCAATGAATTAGAAAAATTAATCCGGCTGATTGATACTTTAGCCAAGCTCTCTGTAATTAACATATATAAGCAAGATAGTGCCGCAATATTACCATTCTATATGCATCCTGCTCTTGCCTATCAAGGTATAATTCAAGAGTATCAACAGCAACTTAGTCATACCCGTACCATGCGAAATCCACACGCTATTTCTCAATATAGAGTAGGCGAAGCATTAGGTTGGTTAACAATGTTAAAACTAGCTATACATTGCACGATCTGTCACAAGAGCGTACAAGCAGGCGATAGGGCAAGACAAACACGCCAACTATTGCAAGCGCTGAGCAATCTTAAAAAACGTAACTTATCCCTTGAACCACTAAGAACCAGCTTAATGTTGGTTGATGGTGTAAGCATGTGTTTTCAACCATTAAGAGTATTCCATCCAACACATATCATGGAAATTTTCGCTCATCAACTGTTACAGTTATCTGAAAAAGGCAACTGTGACAACTTTGCTCAAATCATAGACTTGATACAACAACAAGTATTAACCGCACTAAAGGGCACAGAGTTTGAAGCATTACAAAATGCCAAAAAGCACGTTGCAACAATATTCAGCTTAATACCCCCCAGCCAACCTATACACGCAAATAATCTACCTCAAACGCCGGAAATATCCGCTACTCAGTCTACTACAGATGAAATTAAACCTGCTCGTAAGCGTCGCTACCT
>NZ_AMFF02000224.1 GCF_000297215.2 Piscirickettsia salmonis LF-89 = ATCC VR-1361 | reverse complement strand
CATATCTGGAGTTTTACAACTAATGTGAGTTAATAAGCGGTAAAGTGACGGGTGTTAGCACGGACATCCGAAAGTCGCGAGCTGTGCGAGCCTATTCTTGTTTTCCAACAATTGAAGCGCTGGCCGCTTTAATCTATAAACAAACAAAACATCTAAGACAATGGTATAAATCATTTACTCCTTACTTCTTGGTATTTATCAGGTTTTTTAGAGTTTCTCGATTTGCACTCTTCACTAAACTCATTTAAAAAGTTCTCACTCCATGCCGGGCGACTTCTACCCATTTTTGCCGCTCTTGCAGCCCTCTCAATTGCACCTGTCGCTTTAATTCTTTTCTTCATATCCGCCCCCTTTGCTTAATTGTTAACTCATCAATTGGCAACCACGGCAAATCATATTGGCGCAAAAATTGATACACATTAAGAGAATTTACACCCCACAATATTTTTAACCGCTTCACCGTCAGCGATTTATAATTATTTTTCACAAAGCGCATCCGCTCCTGAATTTCTTCAGCTTCACATTTCACTGCTTTTTGCATACCTTGATTACTCCCTCTCTCTCATTGCGCTCATGCGTTTTTAAAATACAAAACATAAATTCTTCGCTAAGAGCCGTTTTACTCTCATAGCTACCATTGCACCCTTGGTATTGATCAAAATAGCTGTGACACCGCGCACACAAGTCCGCACCGTATAAATCACCACACTTTACACCTCGCCCCTTACCAAATGCATGCTGCCTTAATCCCGTGTAATGTGCATATACAACTGTCCCCGCAGCGAATACATGCACGACCCCTAGAAGCTTCCCTAAGTTCCTTTGACCTAAATAGCTTTACTTTCTGAAATGGTCCTGATATCGAATTTAAATGCATTTATTTTATTCCGTACAAGACAACACCATTCCGACTGATTTCTGTATAAGGCTCTAAGCCTAAACATTTCGTTAGGTCATGATGGTCTTTAATGTTAATTCCTAACTCACTGAGTTTTTTGTTTGTTGCAAGTTTATATCCCTTTAAAAAACTATCAACCGCTTTTACGATCTGCTTACAGCGATCATTTAAACTCTCAGTTGAATCTATTGCTACTCCAAGCATCTTCCCTCTTTCCTCCTAATCAATGAACTCGTAGATTTCTTCTCATTTTTTCCAATTGTGAAAGCGCTGCTTCACTATTCCTTGGGCCTTTATGCTCAATAGATCTACACACCTCCGGCGGCACTTCAAACTTTTGGCCAGCCAAATATTTTTTAATGCTCCTGTTGTAATTTTCTTTAAAGCTTTGATGGCTACTTACCCCATAACATCCTCCCCAAGCTGTCGCTTTTGCTGCTGCATAAAGCACAGGGCTTGGCCATGCAGTTAATTTGCTCTTTTCTGGAATAATCATTATAGCGCTCAACGAATAGTTTCTGACATTGACTTCATTACTTGACTAAGCGCTGTCTCTAAATTTATTTCATCTTGATCAAGCTTCATGCGAACCCTATTTTTAAGCGGTGACCATACATGCTCGATCGGGTTTAAATCACAGGGCGGTGGCATGAATGTCTTTGATGTTGTCATGAATCGTATAAATCTTGACGAATAG
>NZ_AMFF02000223.1 GCF_000297215.2 Piscirickettsia salmonis LF-89 = ATCC VR-1361 | reverse complement strand
CAAAATCTAATCAAAAAACGATTGGAAAATTGAAGAATATCATAAGTCGATTAAACAAAATGCAAGTTTAGCAAAATCACCAACTAAACTGTTCGGTCACAATGCAATCATATTTTTGCATCAATCGTGGCATTTTGTAAACTAGAAACATTGAGTGTAAAAGCACAACTTAACCACTTTGCACTCAAATATAAATTACTTGTGCGGTCAAATCAAATAGCTTTTGAAGAGCTTAGGCGATTAAAATGTTTATGACCTGTGCGTAAGGTGAGTTATCTAAAGAAACACCCGCATCTAAGCTATACATGCGCTTGGGGATGGTTGATGTGAGATTTTGTATAACACCGTTATCACCACTATAACTGACTAAATTATTAGCATTACGGCTTTGGCTATAGCCAAAGGCGACATAGCTCGCATAATTTTTCATTGTAAAGGTATAGGATGCATCAATCTCAAGGGCAGAGACTTTGCCACTGGTTAGCGTCGATGCTGTCGTCGTATCTGTAAAGCGATTAAGCTTGACCAGGGTTGTTGAGTATTCTGCGTTTAGGCTAAATGGCCCAACATTGAAACCTGCATGTAGGTCAGCTGCTGGAATACGGGTGTGACCATCAGCGGCTTGCGCTTGGCTTAAGGCTGAGACTTCAGTGCCATGAAGGTCAGACATATAGCCGGCACCTAAGTAGGCGCTATTATTATTGCCTAGGTCAAGGGTGTAATGTGCTTGAGTGAGAAAACCTGCATGATTGTTATGATTGGGCGTGTTGACTGTGCTGGCCAGCGAAGTTAGGCCGACTTGCGCATTGAAGCCACCTTGGGTATAGCCGAGCATGGCATTATTGCTGCGGCTTTCAAATAAGCTGGCATCCACATCAGTAGTAATAATATTCGGACCGCTCCAGTTACCAAAATAGCTATACGATTTACCGATAGAGGCATAAAACGGTGTTTCATTGAGATTACCGAAGGTAATCTTGCCGGTGCGCAGGTTATTCGCTAGCATATCATAGTAGAAAAAGCCGGTAGTCCAATCGTTGATATTCGCCATAATATGTAGGCGTGCGGCGGTGACTTCGGCATCACTATGACTGAGACTTTGACTTTTATGAAAGTAATCGGCATCGAGATTGGTGTTACGGCCATAGCCGATATCAGTTTCGAGTAAGCCACCGATAGAGAGTAAAGGCAGTTGGCTGCCCATTTTCGCCATTTTTTGACGAGTGATAAGGATATTTTGCTCTTGGCCAATCGCGCCCAGTTGAGAGATCATCGGACCATCTTGATAGAGTGGACCGACATGGACAAGGTGATTACTGGCTGCATTTGTTGTGCTAGCACCTTGTAATTGGGAAATTTGCTGCTGCAACTGTTTCATCTCAAGTTTAAGCTGGTGGAGTTGCTGCTCAGGGCTTGATGCTGCGAAGCTAATAACAGGTACAAGCGTCGCTGTTAGCAGCATCGCAGTACTGCTGAATTTTTTCATATGGAATACATCCTTTCTGAAAACTACCCTATTATTTATAAGGATTTTATTTTAGCGTTAAGATAGTTTTAGGGTTACATCATTAAAACTTTGGTAATTTTAGGTAAAATCTATAAATTTTTGTATTTTAAAAACACAGTTTGCCTACCTTAGCATCATTAAATGAATAATGTAAATAGCCTTCTTAGCTAAATCTTAAACCTTTGTGAAAAGAATTTTAAAGATGAAGTGAGTTCTTTTATCTCAATGTTTAAAATTATAATTGCGTTAGTGCTAGGTCAGATTTAATAGTTAGGGAAAATTCCTGTTTTATTGTTAGCTTATGGTCATTACCAAGCTGAAAGATAAGGTTAATTTTTGTTTAATATTTTTATTGAGTTTTTATGTTAAAGATGATTGAATGAAATTGATTTGCCTTGAATGTTAAATTATTTTCTTTTTAGTGATTTTTATGGCCATAAATTAAGGTGTGTTTAAATTATGAATAAACGTATTCTGTGCTCTTTTTTGGCAGCAAGTTTACTATTTTCTATGGCCGCTAGTGCGAACGCTGCGAGCCATGGAGTG
>NZ_AMFF02000222.1 GCF_000297215.2 Piscirickettsia salmonis LF-89 = ATCC VR-1361 | reverse complement strand
ATATCGAACTCACGTTAGTTATAAAGAGGAACAATTAGCGCAAAGAGAGAGAGTAAGGCAAGAGCAGTTAACAGTCTTACAAAGTAGAGTAAGAGAAGAACAGTATCAATCTACTCAGAAAGTGAGAGAGTTAGAGAGGCGCATTACAGGTATACAGCAGCAAATAAGTGAAGAAACATTAAGGTCATCACGAATAACTGTAGGTTTACAGAAGGATGTTAGTAAACTACAAGATCGTATTGTAAAAGAAGCGAGAGATGAAAAGCAGCCTTCTGGCACTGTTAAAAATTTACAGTGTCAAGCTGATAGCTTGCAAAAACAACTAAGCGAAGGAATGCCATTAAAGTCACCCGAAGAAATTGCAAGCTTACAAAATCATCTGGAAACTTTGCAGGAGAGTGTACTTAAAGAATTAGAAAAAGCAGGTCAAGTCTCTTACCCGGTGTGGAGCATAAGAAATTTACAAAGTCAGATCAGGCAAGAAAAAGCACGGTTACCTTATAAAATAACTGAATTACAAAGTCAGATGACAGGCTTACATAGGCAAGTAGGCCAAGAAATGCGACAGTCAGCTGATAAGGTTGCAGGCTTACAGCGCGGTATCGCAGATTTGCAGGGGCAAGTAAGAGCACATGACCAGCGTAGGCATCAACAACCTCCTACTGTACAAATTGGCAATAATCGTGTTTTAAGGTTGGGTGGTAGAACAGTTAACCTTCACCAAGCCGGTGCAAGTAATATTATGGTTAATCAGGGGCAGGTGTTTATTAATGGTCAATCTCCTCGTTTATTTGAAAATACTCATAATTTAAGAGATGACGATGATGCCTCTCATTCCCATAGCCCTCAGCCTCAAAGTAGGCACTAACTCAGTTTGTGTGATTATAAACTCACCTTACGCAC
>NZ_AMFF02000221.1:8210-10443 GCF_000297215.2 Piscirickettsia salmonis LF-89 = ATCC VR-1361 | reverse complement strand
CATATCTGGAGTTTTACAGCTTAACACTGTTTGATTGGCCTGAAGAGCTATTCTTTTTTTCTAAAGATTTATGATAAATAAATTCTGGCTCATCTGAACTTTTAAAATTATCATATGATAAATCCTTTGTATCAAAGAAAAAACATGTTGAAGGGCTATTAGCCATTTGCTCTCGCTTACTTTGCCAGTGTTTAACACTATCTGACGAATGTAGAAGGCTTCCCTCATTTCTGGCAATATCAGTTAAAGTTACCCCTAATTTTGTTCCTAATTGTGCTTCTGGTCCAGACTTAAGAATCCAACTATCCACTTTAAATTCAATTAAATGTTGTTGAATCAATCCTTTCTCATCAATATGACCAAAAGCTATTTTATCAGGGTGGTTTTTACACTTTCGGGCGATACAACCTTTATGGTGCTGGAGAAAAGATTTAGCTTCAGAAAATGAAATATCTTCACATATATTATTTTTTTCTAAGGTAAGTGCATCAAGAATAGTTTGAATATTATTTTTGCTTGTCAAATCTTCTAAGGCTGCTTTTAAAAAGCCCGGATGATCAAGTGATTTTTCAATATATTCTTGATTAAAGTCAAGTTTTATTGCATCTTTAAAACATGAAGGATTGCATAAAATTTTATTAAAATATTCTTTACTTAAATTAAGTTTTTTTACTTTATCCCAAGAATATAATTTATTAAATTCATCTAATGCAAGTGTAAAATTTAATGCTATTACATCTTTCATAATTAAAGTTATATAGCTAACTATAGCTGGAGCCTTACCCTTATCTTTACTTTTTTTACTCTTCAACATATCATTAAGCTGTGTTAAGAGTGTATTTTTACATTGAGCGACTTGCAATGTAGGGTCACTTACAGATTCTGGATTAAAGTAATGCTCCATAAAAAGCTCAGTTAATGATGTATCACATGTTTTCTTTAGTGCCTCAAGAGTGAAATCTATATTTGACCTAATATATTTATATTTTTCTTTATTTTTAGGGTCAACTTCATTATAAAATTCTTTAATTTTAGTTTCTAATTGAGTTTTATTTATTTCAATAAACTTTGGCATTTTAAACCTCATACTTTAATTTAAATTTATAAAAACATTTTTTGAAAAACTTTATTTTTCCTAGATCTTAAATTATTATTCAGGAATTAGCTGCATGAACTTTCTGTCTTGACTACCGGTGGCATCATAGTTGTGAGTTTCTTGGCATGATACCGCAGAACATAAGTCCCTTAATGTTTGACAATCTCCAATTACTAATTTTTTATGTTCCGGTATATCAAGACTTTTAAAAGATTCTTTAATTTTTAAAAAAATTTCATTTTTTTCTTGCTTATGCTCTTGTTTATACTTATTAAGAACTAATTCTCTCTCTTTCTGCAACAGTTAGACTTTTTGTAGTTTGGCTACTATAGTGCATTGTCTTGGGGGAGGCACTTGAATAATATTGTCTAGTGCCTTCTTGAGCTTGTTCATGAATTACTTTTTGTAGATCTTGAATATATTGGGTTCCATCAGTTAAGTCACCGCAGTTGTTATCTACATAAATTGCTCTAAAGCCAGCTTTTCGTGCTAAGTTAACATGTTTGTAATTGTTGTCAATTAGCATAGTATTGAAATAGGGCTGATTGTTTGCAATCTGTTTAAGTGCTGAAGTTTTGTCTTCTGTATCGTAGTAGTGTTGAAAATGCTCACCTAAATCAATGCTGTATTCAGTTTGAAAAAACTGTTTTAATTCCTGTTTTTTTATACTGCCAGCGGTGATAAAAGCGATTTCATTACCATTTTTTAGGATGTCTTGAATAATTTCTTTCATTGCTTCTTTTTGTACCCTATAACAAATCTTAAATTTTTTGCAACAGTGCCGGTCGTAGTGTGAACATGTTTTATAAACTGAATTCAGTGAATTTAGCTCTTCGGCGTGACAAAGCAATGTTTGGTCTAGGTCAAATGTAAAGATCATTTTTGGCATAGCTCTCACCTTTAAACTGTTGATGTTTGTAAAGCGCGATCTTCTTAATGTTATATTTACATTGAAACTATGAGATTTGCAGCCTTAAAAAAAATTTTTTTTTAATATATAACTCACCTTACGCACTGACATGATAAACAAGGCACTGTTGCGAAAAATTATAGTGAACTTCAGAAAGGTTATTTTCTTGTGCTCTCTGCTTAGAATTAAGCAGCTAATCCAAATAATTTATCAATGAGCTGATTTTG
>NZ_AMFF02000221.1:0-2637 GCF_000297215.2 Piscirickettsia salmonis LF-89 = ATCC VR-1361 | reverse complement strand
TTATTTGGATTAGCTGCTTAATTCTAAGCAGAGAGCACAAGAAAATAACCTTTCTGAAGTTCACTATAATTTTTCGCAACAGTGCCAGTCCGCAGGTGCAACGGGTGATATTATTGGCGTGATTCTTATCCCTAACGGTTATCTTATTCCTGCACTACCTCAGCCTAGTCCTAATTTATTTGGAATTGCTGCGGCAGACTTAAGTGGTTCACAAAATGCAGCCGTTTCTATTACTAAAGACGGTTTTACAGTTACAGCCGCAGGCAAGGCATGCGATGGAATCCTGCAGAATACCCCTAAAAAAAGCGAAGACTGTGAAATTATTTGTTCTGGTGCAGTAAAAGCAACCGCAGCCGGAGCAATTACGGCAGGTGATTATGTAAAAGTTGCAAGCAACGGTCAACTCATACAAGCCGCCGCAGGAGACACTGCTACAGGTGCAGCACTTGAAACAGCAAAAGCCGCAGGGGACTTAATCGGTATTCACTTGATTCCGAACGGTTATCTTATTCTAGCAGCACCCAGTAAATAGAGTTTAGCTTACGAAACAGTAATAACTTGCCTGTGAAATGTCATGCTGTTGTTTAAATATTCGGGGTTTGAAATTGTAAAAAAAGTAAGCGTTGTTAAAAAACCAATCATTGATACAGTAGCAACTAAAGTGAGGCATGGAGACAGAGTTTTTTCGTGCATAATTTGCTCCTTAAAATAACAAGCGAGTGCAAATTAACAGTGATTTCACTACCAGTTATATCACGTTTTCATTAAATTAAGAATAATTTTCAAATTAAATTTTGTTAAAAAAATTAACAAATGAGGAACTAATATGCCTTTACCCTCAGATTTACATTTTAATTCAATTTTAACTTCTGCCAGTGTCTGTGCAGTTAATAAAAATCAGAAATATGTACATGGTATGGTTTCACCTACTTTGCCAGTGTCTAACTTGTCAGATAATTATATGAGTTATGATCTGGCTAACTGGTATCGTTCACAAATGCAACAACGTGCCCCAGGAACTACGGCCGCTCAAGCAGATATCTCATATAACTTTGATAACACTTATAAGTGTGAGCAGTATGCCTTGCTTGTGCAAGCTTGGTGTTTAGGAAATACAATAGAAGTGGTAAGTGACTTTAAAAATAAATACTTGTATCACATAGAGTTAGAAACCAAGGTTTCAAAAGGTAACCATTTGAAACATTTTGTGCTATACTTTATCTAACCTTATTAAGAGATACTAGGTATAGAAATATGAGTAGTTCAGCAGTAAAAATTGATGATAGATATATAGTCCAAGCTAAACACTTATGTGAGGTTTATGAGCGCTCCATGACAGGGCAATTAAACTATCTCATTAAAATTGGCCTATTGGCACAACAAAATCCGGATTTACCACTAAGCTTTTTATTAGATTTATTAGAAGCTAAAGGTGAAGTTGAAAGAGGTGAAACTACACCGTTTGTTTCTCGTCATCCGGGGAGCAAGTTTAGTAAATGACACAAGAACAAAAAATAATAATTGAGTCTACTAGTCAATTTGACAAGGTGTATAAGAAGCTCAAAGCAAATCAAGTTGCAGATTTTGAAGAAGCATTAGAGGCACTAATAGAAAACCCTGAAATTGGTGAAGAGAAGAAAGGTGATTTATTAGGCGTTCGTGTTTATAAATTTAAAATGGTAAAGCAACAAACGTTATTAGCGTACTACTGGGAAGGAAAGAAGCTAGTTTTGACCTTGATGAAGCTTGGCCCACATGAGAATTTTTATAGAGATTTGAAAAAAACAACAGGTTAATTAATTATGAAGCTTGATAAAATAAAAGATGATTGACTATGAATAAACAAGATATAGGCCCAATTGCTGCCGTATTCGCAACGGTGAAGTTCCTCGGAAAATGGATTTTGTCGCAATTTGAGATTTACAGCTAAAAACACTTTCCTTTGGACGCAGTTAAGCTGCGAGCAAGTAAAATTGCTCGTATGCTGCCTTATCATGGTGGCAGTGCATCTGTTTTTTCTTCAGCATGCGGTAGAGTTCAACACCTGCAATCGTGGCCTTAGCTCCTTGAACTGATTTAAATCTCAGTGCTGCATTCATCTTCTTTTTTACCGGACGATGGTCCTGCTCAATAATATTATTGAGATATTTGATCTGGATAATGCCTATCATCATGGACCATAAAACCAAAGTGAAAAGCAAATAATTGAACATTGTAATACCTGCCATATTCGCACCACTTTTATCAATCACAATTTTGTCAGGAATCACATTGCTTGAGGCGGTTGCCTTCTTTAAAAAATCATAAGCAGCCGCTTCATCTCGGTGCTCTGAAAGGGAAAAGTCTATGGTATCCCCATGTTTATCAATGGCTCGATATAAATAATACCATTGGCCTTTGATCTTAATGTAAGTCTCATCCAGACGCCAACTAGCCCCAGGTTGGCGCTTATAGCGCTTCTTAAATCGTCCCTCTAGCTGTGGAGTATACTCAACAACCCAACGATGAATCGTTGAATGATCAACTTGAATACCACGCTCAGCCATAAGTTCTTCGATGTCACGATAGCTCAACGTATAAGCGATGTACCACCGAATGGCCATCATGATCAGGTCTTTCTTAAAATGACGGCCGCTG
>NZ_AMFF02000220.1 GCF_000297215.2 Piscirickettsia salmonis LF-89 = ATCC VR-1361 | reverse complement strand
AAGTAAGCCGGTGACAATAAAGACCTTTAAAATCGATTGGGGTGTGCCGTTTAATCTCACGGCTAATCGTGCTAGGAGAAAAGCCAAGTGCTCTAGCAATTGATCTGAGCGAGTCTCCCTCTGATAACCGTTGTTCGATATAAAAACGATCTTTTTCATTTAAGTGCCGATAAACCATCTCTACCCTCTAAGTCAAAAGGCGAACTAGAGAGTTTATCTGTATGAATATGAACTCTCTACTGAGTGTTGCACTTCAGATGACGGAGGGCGTTTGGGTTGTAGATACTTAAGTAGTATTGTTGAGAGTTTTATTATATTTACTAATAATTAATATTGAGCTGTAAAAAAATTAATAATGTTGACTTTGCAACTAATATTTTAGACTGCTTTGGATAAACTAAATTTAAGGAAAAATAGAATGAACTCTAGCAAAAGTGATGTTATTAGATGAGATATGAAGGTTCGAGAGAAATAATTAATATTAAAATTATGAGTACTGTATTTATAAAATAAAAAATGAAAAGTCAATTTAAATTGAGTGATATAGTGATTAATAAAATAATTGTTAAAACACTGGTGGGGAGTTATGAGAAGATGATAGTTCGATAATATTTGTCAAAGAAAATATTGTTTATAAAAATATTCTTAAGTGTAGTGTAGTGGAATTCAGCGATTAACAATAAAAAAATTATTAATTTGTTTTCTTTGAAATTTCTGGAGAGAGAGCATAGAAAAAAAAGTAAGTTGCCAGGTAATTTTTGATTTTTATTAGCAACTTACATTTACTTGGTAGTTTTTCTTAAAGCTATGTCCAAATTGCAACAATTGCCATGATGGTAAATCCAATAATTACAAAGCTAAAGTGTTTTAAGTTGCAGCATTTGTCTATCATGACGGCACGGTTTAAACCATGTAGTGTACCTAAATAAAGGAAGGTTCCTGCAGATAGTGCAGTAAAGCTTGGTGCGATTAAGGGGTAATGCGATAATGATGCGGTAATATTACCAAATAAAATACCCAGGGGAGTCATACAGGAAAAAATGATAAAACAGATGATTCTCAGTTGAGTAGAGAGATTACTACGATTAATATGTACTGCAAGAGCAAAACTAGCCGCCCATTTATGGGCAACAATTGCAAATAAAATAATCAATGTTGATGACAGTGCGTCGGTCAATCCTAGAGCAGCACCTGCTAAAAAAGAGTGAATCGAAAGCATTAATGTTGCAAGAAGCGCAAATGCTGGACTTTGTGCACCTCGGTGTTCATAGAGTTCTCGACCGATATGCTCAAGCCATAGCAAAGCTAAAAATACAATGCCTGCTAAAAGAAAAGGTAGTGGGTAATTAATATGGCTTTCGCTAAAGTCATTGGCAGCATCGCCTAACATATGCATGAGACCTGCCCCTAGAAAGACCCCAGCAGCGATGGCCTCACCTAATGGAAATTCAATACCCTCACCTGATTTAAAGCGTTTTTTGAAAGGAAGCCAGCCGGAGAATAAAGTGACGACTAGAATAATAAGGATACTGAGTAGTTTGATTGTTAAAAGCTCTGCCATGGTCGTTAACCTAGTAATTTAAAGTTGAAGGAAGCTGGTTAAGCTATGTGATGTTATAATATAACTTTTTTTCCGGTAAGCAAGCTTCTCTTGACGTTTTGAGTGCTTTTGGCTGTATTGTTTGCTAAGAGATCGATGCATTGGCAAATATAATCAATAACTCACCTTACGCACTG
>NZ_AMFF02000219.1 GCF_000297215.2 Piscirickettsia salmonis LF-89 = ATCC VR-1361 | reverse complement strand
ACTGTTAATCCAGCGCTATAAAAGCACTGATCATCCCAATTAATGCCCACTTGACGATATTTTTTGCGAATCCCTGCTAAAAATAACATTATATATCACATGTATTCTATATATTAGAAAAATGATACATAATTAGTGACCTAAATAGCATGCTTTAATATCCGGATATATACTATGATAACAAGGATACTCAAAAAGATTAGCAAAAGAGGCCATGCATGAAAGCACTGCGCGTTTTCACTTGGTTTGCCATCAGCCTGCTACTGATTGTCATGTTAGTAACAGCGAGCTTACTTTATTATATGGTAAATAACCTGCCGGATGTATCAACTCTGCGCAGTGTTCAACTTCAAGAGCCGCTGCGTATTTATAGTGCAGATGACAAACTAATCGCAGAAATTGGCAATAAACGTCGTATTCCTGTCAGCCTCGCTGAAATTCCACAAGATCTCATCCATGCAATACTTGCCACAGAAGACCACCGCTTTTACCAACACAGCGGTGTAGACATTAAAGGCCTGGCGCGCGCGGTTATTGGGCTTATTACTACCGGCGAAAAACGTCAAGGCGGCAGCACAATCACTATGCAAGTTGCTCGTAATTTCTTTTTATCACGTAAAAAAACCTATTTACGCAAATTCAATGAAATATTACTTGCCTTCAAAATAGAACATGAACTCACTAAAAATGAAATTTTATCACTTTATCTTAATAAAATTTACTTAGGCCAACGCGCTTATGGCGTCGGTGCAGCTGCTAAAATTTATTATGGCGAAACAGTCAGCCAGCTTGACCTTGCCGAAATAGCAATGATTGCCGGCCTCCCTCAAGCGCCTTCTGCCATCAATCCAATTTATAACCCTAACGCTGCAAAAAAGCGCCGCAGTCATGTCCTTACCCGGATGTTACGCTATGGCTATATTAATCATGCCCAATACCAAAAGGCCATGGCAGCCCCCATCAAGACAAAATTTCACCGCACCAAAACCGCCGTCTATGCCCCACATGTTGCTGAGATGGTGCGACGCTATATCACCGAATTATTTCCAAAAATTGCCTATACTGGTGGCTTTAAAGTCTATACAACCATAGATTCATCATTGCAAACAGCCATTAACCACGCCTTAGAAAATGGCCTAACTGCCTATGATCGCCGCCATGGTTACCGTGGTCCCATCAGCTGGATCAATCTTCAACAGCGATCACCTACAGACCTACTTAAACAATTCAATCATTTTCCTAGTATCAAAAATAAACCCACCGCCATTGTCACGACAATGACTGATAACAGTGCTGAAGCCCTACTCAAAGATGGCCAAAAAATTACTATTCCTTGGCAAGGTTTAGCCTGGGCACGCCGTTACATTAATGAAAAACGCCGTGGCCCAGCACCTAAGCAAACTGTAGATATTCTAAAAGCAGGTGATGTCATCTTAGTACAATATCAAAAAGACCACTGGCAATTAACGCAAAAACCAGCCATTGAAGGCGCTGCTGTTAGCTTAAACTCAAATAATGGTGCAGTTCTCGCACTAATCGGTGGCTTACCCTTTACACAAAGTAACTTTAATCGGGCCATTCAAGCAGAGCGTCAACCCGGCTCTAGCTTTAAACCCTTTGTTTATTCCGCAGCCCTTGAAAAAGGCTACACCGCCGCTTCAATTATTAATGACTCACCGATTGTGCTACCTGGCAATGAAACCTATGAACTGTGGCGACCACAAAATGATAACCGCCGCTTTCGTGGCGCCACACGATTACGCACTGGCCTCACCCATTCGATGAATTTAATTTCTATCCGCTTATTACAGGATATTGGCATTGATTACACACATCAATATGTCCAACGTTTTGGCTTCGCTGCCCAGTCTTTACCACAAAATCTCTCTCTTGCACTCGGCACAAATACGCTTACTCCATTACAGCTTGCCGCAGCATATAGCAGCTTTGCCAATAGCGGTTACCGTGTCATCCCTTTTTATATTGATCGTATTGTCAACTCTAATCACAATATACTCTTTCAAGCCGCCCCTCCGACCGTACCGCGCTATCAGCAAGGCGATCAACCACAAGCACCGCGCATTATCAGCGCTCAAAATGCCTATATTATGACTAGCATCATGCAAGATGTCGCACGCCTAGGAACCGCTAAGCGTACTCAAGAACTCAAGCGCCAAGATATCGCGGGTAAAACCGGCACCACCAGCGAGCAACAAGACGGTTGGTTCGCAGGCTTTACTCCAGATGTTGTCACCACCGTCTGGGTTGGCTTTGACAGTCCACAACCCACAGGAGAGTACAGCAGCACACTCGCATTACCGATCTGGATAGACTATATGAAAACTGCATTAAACTATTATCCTGAGCGGCGCTGGCCACGCCCAGACAACCTTGTCACGCTCCGCATAGACCCAAACACCGGTCAACTGGCCCATGATTGGCAAAAAGAGACTATCTTTGAAACCTTCAGAAAAAAATATGCGCCTAAGCATTATAGCAACCAAGCAAATACCCATTTACCCGGTGATTTAGCGCAAGATTTATTTTAAATTAAGATATTTATTTAAAATATAATTAATGCTTATCTTAATTAGCATTTTGATTTTTAAATTAAAATAAACTAATTAATAAGTAATAAACTAAAAATAATCAATTTAGGATATCAATTCATGGACGTAATGACCAAAGATACAATTGCCCATATGCTAGAAAACGCCAGCCAAGCTTTTAACCGTAAAAATTTTATTGACTCTAAAAATACCTTAGACCAGCTCATTCAACAACACCCACAAGTTGCCGAAGCTTGGTATCGACTTGCGCTGGTTCTTTACAAGCAAAATAAATTAACCAGTGCAATTGATCATTTACAACACGCCCTCCAGCTTGACCCTAAAAATTATATTTATCACTACCAACTTGGCCTGTGCTATAAAGCAAGCGAAAAGCCCTTAGATGCTTCATTTAGCTTATTACAAGCAGTCAGCCTCCATCCCCAAGACCAAACTGTTTTAAATGCCCTGATTACTGAATTAAATACACTTAAGACCAACCATCCCAAGCACACACTTAAGATGGTCCGTAAACTTAGCCAAATTTTTAAACACGACACTGGCTTACAGCTGGCTAAAGCCAAGTTATTAAAAGGACTACCCCTGATCGAGCTAATTACAGAGGATGCAAGCCTACTCGATGATATTTACCAGATACTTGAACTGCGAACAATCAATGCTCGACCACTCGCTCCTCAAGTGCAAATCTTAGCCTTATCAACGAATAATTTAAATGAACACTTAAACGACTTGCTTGATCATAAAAGCATTAAAACCCTTCCTCAAGAAAAAGTACAGGCGATTATTTGTCACCCATTATTGCTAAGAACACTCACCAGCTTTCCTATTAGCCATGCGCACATCGAGCAACCGCTCGTCAAATTAAGAAAGTCATTCCTCTATCATGCAACACATAAAACACTAAATATCACCCAAGAGGTACTGACATTTTTAAATTGTCTTTGCCAGCAAACCTGGCTCAATGAGTACATCTACAGCACAGATAGCGATGAGAGTACTTGGCTAAAGCAACTTCATAAAGCCATCCATACTACAGAGTTAACCCCCATTCAATTTATCTATAGCACATTGCTCTGGTACTGCTATCACAGTGTCAGTGAAGATGAGCAAACCTTACATAAAAGCCTACAATATTTAAATGCCCCCCTATTACAGCCTATTTTCAATCAATATCGCAGTTTACAGCGGGAAAAAAGCCTACAAAAACATTTGAATAAAATAACGAGCATTAACGATAAAGTCTCTAAAAAAGTCCGTAATCAATATGAAGAATCTCCCTACCCACGTTGGACTGCTGTTGATATAGAACCCATCAAACGCAACCTCAGCACATTAATTCAAGAGCATCTACCGCATTTTTCTCCATCTAAATCATTATTAAAGCCAGCTCGTATTTTAATTGCCGGCTGTGGCTCTGGTTATCAAGCCATTAACCTCGCCTCCTGCTGTGATGCCAAAGAAATTATCGCTATTGACTTAAGCGCCACCAGTCTAAGTTATGCAAAACGCATGGCTGAGGAATTTAATATAACCAATATTCAATTTCAACAGGCCGATATTCTGGAACTGACCAACAGTATTGATCAACCTTTTGACTATATTCTTGCCAGTGGTGTACTGCATCACTTAAATGATCCATTAGCCGGTTGGCAGGTTTTAACCAATTTATTAAAACCAAAAGGCATCATGCTCATCGGCCTCTACAGTAAAACCGGGCGCAAAACCGTTACCCAAGCAAGAAAATACATTAAAGAGCAAAAATTAGCAGCAACTCCTGAGGATATTCGCAAATTACGTGCAGATATTTTACAAGCACCAAGTCACCCACTTAAACCACTGTCAAAATGGCGTGATTTTTTTACCTTGAGCGAGTGCCGTGATTTAATCTTTCATGTCAAAGAACATCAATTTACGCTTAACCAAATCAAACAGGCATTAGCCAAACTATCATTGCAATTTACTGGCTTTCAAAGCCATGACCTTGCTTTGGGAAAGCATAAAGAAAAAATAACTGCTAGAGAAAACTATCAAAATCTGGATCTATGGGCTGAATATGAAAAAAACAACCCTGATTTATTTTATTGCATGTATAATTTTTTCTGTCAGAAAAAATAAGCCCTCAATGGGCTTATTATCTCACCTCTCAATACATTTAAGCCCATAACTTAATTAAATCCACTTAAAGTTAAAATAAATTTACAAGAAACAAATGTAAGCTCATTTTTTTTATATTCCTATGGTTTTCTCCAAATGTTACTTTTCTAACTAACATGGTTAAATTTCAATTATGGATATTTCATGCCAAGAAGCCGAGAGAGTTTATCAGATACAGTCAAAGCAATAAGTACAGCCTTATCTGGTTTATTTAGCAGTATACCTACAGTATTTCGGGGGTTAGGAGGGCTCATTACCTATACAGGAGCAGGTATAGGAAATATTATAAGAAATTGCTTAGGTATAGTTAGCGGTATTATAGCAACCCTGGGTAACCTCGCTTTAAAACTTAGTGCTGGAGCCGTTGGACTCTTTTCTGAAGTTGGCAACCTGGGCTTAAAAGCATTTGCTGGAATTACTGGTCTGTTTGCTGAAGTTGGCAACCTGGGAT
>NZ_AMFF02000218.1 GCF_000297215.2 Piscirickettsia salmonis LF-89 = ATCC VR-1361 | reverse complement strand
GGAAAATTGAAGAATATCATAAGTCGATTAAACAAAATGCAAGTTTAGCAAAATCACCAACTAAAACTGTTCGGTCACAATGCAATCATATTTTTGCATCAATCGTGGCATTTTGTAAACTAGAAACATTGAGTGTAAAAGCACAACTTAACCACTTTGCACTCAAATATAAATTACTTGTGCGGTCAAATCAAATAGCTTTTGAAGAGCTTAGGCGATTAAAATGTTTATGACCTGTGCGTAAGGTGAGTTATCAATAGATAACCATAACCGACGATGCGAAGTAAAGAAAAGCGAAGAGAAGAGAAGAACTAAGACAGAATAAAACAAAAAAAAGCCATCAACCCAAATATTATCTACTGGAAACTTAGCAAGATAACATGGGAAAATGGCGTCCCCTAGGGGATTCGAACCCCTGTTACCGCCGTGAAAGGGCGGTGTCCTAGGCCTCTAGACGAAGGGGACAGGACATGGTGCCGGCACCAAGAGTCGAACTCGGGACCTACTGATTACAAATCAGTTGCTCTACCAGCTGAGCTATACCGGCAACGGAGACGTATTTTACTGATTTTAAATCAAACTGCAAGCTTTTTTTGATTTTTTTTCTGTAAATAAGCCAACATTCCTTCAAAGATCAGCTCAGGCCGATAATCTGTTGCAAAACCGAGTAATTCTTGCAATTGCTCAGCATCACCACCCGTTAAGACAAAACGCAAGCCCTCTCCCTCTTGAAACGCCTCCTGCAGGTCTTGTGCCACGCGGTCTAAGGTTGCCACTACAGAATAAAAACTACCCGCAAGAACCGCATCTCGGGGGTTGGTCGCTAAAAAACTGTCCTCAGCGAAGCCTTGTTGATCATCACCGAGAAATTCTGTTAATTTCTGACCGCGTGCTTGCGCTGCCGCTAAGTGCAATTGCTTTAAGCCAGCAAACGACAGGCCGCCGATATGCTGTCCCAAGTTATTTAATAGATCAATCGTAATTCTTGCACCACAATCAATAATACATACCGGCAAAGACTCATTATGCAAGGCCAACATCGCCAGCCACCGATCTGCTTCGAGCTCTTCAGGATGATTATAACCATTAAAAATACTCAGCGCCTCTTCATCCGCAACAATAAACTCTGCGCTAATTTGCCAATGTTTCCAAATTAAATACTCTAAACGTTCTTGAATAGTTTTCTCACCCACAAAGGCGATATAAACGCTTTTTAAACCAGATAACTCATTGTTTTCTAATAAGTAAAAAATATGATCGGCAGAACCATGATGCTCAATAGCACCTTGGTACTGTAATGCGCCATTATGATAACGCGCCCACTTGACTCGTGAAAGTCCAATATCTAACAATAATTTCATAGGGTCCTCACACTGACCTCACCATAGGAAAAGCTACGCAAGCCTTGTGATGTCTTGACCAGCAAACGGCCTACACCATCAATGCCTTGGGCAATTCCTGTAACAGCCTCATGATTCAGTCGCACGATCACCTCTCGTCCACACAATGCATCATAATGCTGCCATTCAGTTAAAAACTGATCAAAACCTTTCTCAGTTAATTGATTAAATGCCGCACACAGTTCATTTAAAATAGCAGTAGCTAGTTGGTTTCTCGAAAGATCAGTTTTAGATGAAGCAATAATCTCTTTTATATCCACACAAGGCTGGTCAATGCATGCTCGATCCTGCGCCGATAAGGCCACATTCACAAACAAACCAATCACTGCATGGCAATAAGAAAACTCTTGCACAGAACTTTCAACCAGTACACCACCAAGCTTACGGCCCGCATATTGCAGGTCATTTGGCCACTTCAGTTCAACATGTGCACAGCCGAGTTTTGTTAAGCTACGCGCCATGCATATGCCAACAACCAAGCTAATCACTGAAAAATCAAACATCCCAGCTTGAAACACCCAGGCCACTGAGCCCATTAAACAGGAATTAATGCCTGCATGATGCGCGCGCCCACGGCGTCCTCGCCCTGCTGTTTGTAACTCAGCAAAACACGCTTGAGCTTGTCGATTACCTTGCTGTAGCTGCTTTAATAGCACGTTATTTGTCGAATCTGTCACGCTTAACACTTGTATATGAGACAATTGTCTACGTGCCTGATCAGAAAGTTGCCCAGTAATTTTATGCGCATCTAAAAGATGGAGTGGTTGACTTAAACAATAACCACGCCCCGGCACCGACTCGATCTCCAACCCCAGCTCTTTTAATTGCTTCAGTTGCTTCCAGACAGCAGCACGACTCACCCCAAGTACAGCCCCGAGGTCTTCACCAGAGTGAAACTGACCATCAGCAACCAGCTCTAAAATCGCACCTAACTTCTTCATATCGATCTACTATATTTCTTAAGCGGTCGATTATACCGAAAAAAACAGCCCTTGTCTTAATTGCTTACGCCTGGAGAATTGACATTTACAAAATCACTTGTCCTCTCTTGCTCTTGTTTTGTAACCACAATAGTAGCAAAAACATCACCAGCAACATTGGTCATCGTCTGCATCATATCATTCAGGCGATCAACTCCCACCACCAATGGAATCGCCCCCAAGGGCAGCCCTAATGAGCTCATTACCGCACCCATAACAATCACTCCGGATCCAGGTACACCAGCAGCTCCCATGGCCGTTAACACAATGGTTACAACCAAGGTAATATAATCAGTAATATGAAGGTGAATACCATAAAAATTAGCAGCAAAAACCGTTGCCGCACTGACATAAATTGATAAGCCATTTAAATTAAAATTAGCACCCAAAGGCAATAAAAACTGCGCAATCTCACGTGGTACTTTTAGCTCTGTTGCCGTCGTCTCTATCGACACAGGCAATGTCGCAGCACTGCTGGATGTAGTATAAGCAATTGATAACGGATAACGTATCTTCTTAAAAAAAGCCAACGGCTTAATCCCCATTAATCTTAAACCACCACCATAAACAACAGCCATATGTAACAGACACGCAAGATAAACCACAAAAATTAGCTTAATTAAAGACCACAGGGCGCTCAAACCAAATTGACTAAACACCCATGCACTAAGTGCGAACACACCATAAGGCGCAAACGAGATAACAAGCCCAGCCAAACGAAAAATCACATGAGTAAACGACTGAAAGAAATGAATTACCGCCGCCGCTTTTTCACCCGCCTGTCTTAAGGCAATCCCCAGTAACACTGCAAATACAATGACCTGCAAGATATTACCATCAACAAATGCCTTTAAAGGGTTCGCAGGAATCAAGTTGCTGATAAAGCTTTGCCATTTAATATGTTGCAATTCGGGAACCTGCTGCAGGGAATGCGCATGCGCTAAGCCCAGTCCAGGCTGTACCAAAACAGCGACACCAATACCAATCATCGCCGCAAATATCATCGTAATAGCATAAAGAACAAGGGCTCGTAAACCAACACGCCGCATTTTATTGCCATCACTAACACTGGTAATTGCCGATATAATCGCAATAAACACCAACGGCATCACAATCATATGAATACCATTAATAAATAGATCGCCCAGCGGCTTTAAAAACTCAGCACTGGTTTTAAAGGCTAAACCACATGATGCACCTAAAATAAGTGCTAAAATCACTTGCTGCCAGCTCTTTAAGCATCGCCATACACGTATAGGAAAATAAAGTATAGATAGAAATAGCGTCATCAAAGAGTCCCTTAATCTCAAAATGCTCCATCTTGATACAGTTAAAGATAAAAAGATAGGGAATTATAGAAAAAAAGCCGCTCTATATTTTAATAGAAGCGGCTTTGAT
>NZ_AMFF02000217.1 GCF_000297215.2 Piscirickettsia salmonis LF-89 = ATCC VR-1361 | reverse complement strand
TAACTAACATGTTGACATAATCAACGTGATTTAATAGTTTAACTGCTTTTAAAAAATAATTAAAAGCAGACAGCAAAACGAATTTTACCAGTTTTGTTTGGTGACCATAGCAAGGTGGTCCCACCTGATCCCATCCCGAACTCAGTAGTGAAACACCTTAGCGCCGATGATAGTGTGGTTTTTGCCATGTGAAAGTAGGACATCACCAAACACCTTATTCTTAAACCTCGATCTTAAATTTAAATAAAATAAGATCGGGGTTTTTTATTTATATTCTATAAATAACAGCGAGCAAAAAAAGTGTTATTTTTACGTTTTAAAGAAGGAAATTGTTTCGATGAGACGTTTTGCTTGTCGCTCCATGTTTCCGGCTGATTGAGTCATTTGGCCAGCCAGCTTATTGTTGGCTTGTGTTCTTTTGTCGATTTCTCTCCCATCGACTTATTGACTTTGATTACCCCTGTGGCCTGTTCTTGACTGGCATTATTAATTTCAGCAATTTTAGTAGACTCCAACTGTTAAGCTAGGTTCAGACTTTCACACTTTTGCTTGGTTCAAATCATAAGCAGGGCGGATGACTTTAAATGTTTTTGGATTTTCTATCGACATTACCGACGCTGCGAGCCATGGAGTG
>NZ_AMFF02000216.1 GCF_000297215.2 Piscirickettsia salmonis LF-89 = ATCC VR-1361 | reverse complement strand
CATGGCTCGCAGCGTTTGATGTTGGCCCTCATCTTGCGCCACTAAAAAATCCCTAAAAACCAGCAGCGGCTGCTCTGGATGTTTATTTTCTGTCAGAGCAAAGTACTTTTCTTCCTCGCGCGCTTGACCACTCAAACGATAACCACTTTGCACTCTCGCATAATCAACCTCATGGCCATGTAAAGCAAAATGTCGAATATCCCTAACTCGGACTTTTTCACCCTGTGGACAGATTGCACGCCTTAAAAAATAATTTCTCGGCAGATTTAAAAAACTGACCAACTTATCCGCTGAACTTGTTGCATTGGTTGGGTTAAGCACCCCGCCCTTTTGACGAATTGAGACAAGAAAACATAAATCTTGCAATGTACTGCATTGAGTTAATTCGATTTTTTTTAACTCTGATAATTGAGGCCTGATCTCCTCGATCAAACGTTTTAATGCTCTTTCTTCAGATTGCAGCTGTTGCGTTTTTTTACCAAAGCTAGCTACTGTTTGTTTATACAATCGATCCACATAGCCTTGACCTTGCACTTGATAATACCAACCATCAGGAGCAGGTGCACTACCACGAGAATGAAACAATGACAGTCTGACGTTGCTCGGCATTAAGTCTGGATTATCTTCAAAAAACAATCTCAAGTGAGCAAGGATATCACGTCGATCATCATAAAACTTAAACTCAATATTTGCCCCAGGGTTCTGTAACGCTGCACGGTGTATTTGAGCATATAAAATACTAACTTTCTTTTCATCAAAGTCCCAACCAGGTCGAAACTTATACCCCCAACTAGCCTTCGCTTTAAATGAAGCACCATCTGCCCTACCATGATAAATATCCGCTAAAAGAAAACGGTCAAGCTCTACACCTAAAACAACACTTAAGTTTTCCATAAAAAGAAAGCAATGTTTTGCCCACTTTTTTCCTCGATACTCAGCATTGTACTTCTCGACTTCCGGAGATTGGCGCGCTGACCCAACCATTAACACCGCTTTATCAAATTGTGCTATTTCCCTCGCTAAATACCTGACAAAACTCCGATCTGCTCTAACCTGATCACCATTTTCAACAACAGCCCCAATACAACCATCAAAATCTAAAGAAAGTACAACGATATTTTGCTTTGGCATAGTCCGTTAGCCCCTATCAAATTCCATCTTATTTTTATCTTTTCTATCAGCCTCAAATTATAAAATCACCTAAACTCATAACCCACGATCGACTTCTTCTGGTGCAGAAATAAGCTGATGGTGATCACTCTGCTCACTCACAACCTGCATCATTCTTGTCGTTTGAAAACTGCTCGTACTGCTTGATCGGCTGTCCCTATCAGAAGTCGGTAACTCCCTCACTTTTTTAGATTGATCTAAATCCTGGCAATTGCCTTTAAACGCTTCTATCGCGGCTTTCAATCCACCTGTTAACCCAAATGTTCTGCTGTGCTGCGCTTTTGCCGCTTTAATAATAGGGTTATCTTTTGTTTTTGAAATATCCCGAACAGCAGCCAGTTTTTGGCTCTCTATTTCTTCTGGACTACCTGAAAATTGCTCAAAAGATAATAATATCCCACTAAAATGAGCGGCCTGATCTTTTGCAAATTGACGTCGACTATCTTGATTCGCTTTAGTGTCTAAAGACCAAGATGATGCTTCTACCTGGCTATTGCCATATTTTTCAAAAGCAGTAATACTATTTCGCAAAAAAGCATCGACTGGACTTGCCACTTCTTGCTTTAAGCCTACAACCACCCTCTCAAGGCCAAGCTCAGCAGAATATTGACTTGAACCGGCACAAACAGAAAGTAGTCCAACCTCAACTTGAACTTGCGGTGAAGCACCAACACCTCGAGCCAATAAATCAAAATCAGGATTCTGTAATATGCGAGCCAGCTCTGCCAAATAGTCCTGCTCAGCAGCTTTTTTTCCACCTTTAAAAGAAAGCAACCGGCAGAGTTCAGGTAAATCATTACAAAACGGAATCGCTTTTGCCGTTTCTTCAGCTCCTGCCTGTGAATAAAGCAACGGCGCCAATTCAGCTTTAAGCTTTTTAAACTGTTTCACGTATAAAACCCGATATAATTCACCTGGTAGTTCAGTGACCCCAATATCAGCACAAACACGCTGAAGGTCTGCAAGAGTAATTTCACCCTCTGAAGGCCTCATTCTCTTAGCCAACACCCCAAATTCACGTGGCCGATTAAGTTGACCTAAAAGCACCCCAAAGCTCTCAGGACCTGCACTCAAACAAAATCGACACAACTGCTGTATATCAGCACAATAGCCAAAAGCCTCACGAACATCTCGATCTATCACACCATAAATAGCAAATCGACCCTTGAGCCACTCAAATTGTTTATAATGCAAAAATTCATCCAGTTCAACAGGTAAACGCACACTTACACTACAACGGTGTATATCTTCAGAGATGAGAGGACCTGCCGCAGACTTAATCTTCTTCGCTAAAATACCAAAACTTTGTTCATCATTAAGTTGAGATAGTAAAAACCTAAAGCCCTCGGCAGTAACAGAACTTACACCAGAAAAAAGCTTACACAGCTGAAACATATCTTTACAAAGTGGTAGCATGCCCCTGATATCATGATTTATAAATTCAGACCCACTTAATGTAGCTTTAAGCGCTTCAAACTGAAACTCAAAAAGCGCAACTGATGGCTGAAAGAGTCTGGCATATCGACGAATATCTGCGTGCACAAAGTTTCTTGCATAATAAGGCCGAAGGTGATTCGCTAATAAATAGAAGTCTCCTCGTCTAGCATTAAGCTGACCTAGAAAAACTCCCAAACTCCGAACATCAGCGCTAGAAAAAAGCTGACATAAATCACTCATATGCCGACAATAATTAAATGCTTCCTTGATCTTCGGATCAATCCCCGCCATTCTGGCAAGCCGCAACTTCAAGCGAACAAACTGTTCATAGCTCACCTCTGCATCTTCATCAATCGCTTTAGGTATACCTTCAGGCAGATCTCTCGGTCTATGCTGGCCTGAACTAAAAAGCCAGCGCAACTCATATATCTCAAGCTGCATCTTACCTTGAGCACGTGCATAAATATCTCCGACAAACACTGGCTTTCTTCTACGCCCAAACGTTTGCGCCAAAGAATCAAACTCAGCGGTCTCATTTAACAGATATAATAATTCTTCAGAACCTTGAATAGAACGACTAAAAACCTTGCAAATAGCATCCATGTTTTCGCAACCTGGTAACTGCCTTTGTAGTTCTTCATCAACCAAGTCAGACTCAGATAATCGAGTTTTCAACGCATTAAGCTCTCTAAACTCTCTAAGGTAAACTTGTGAAGAATGCATCTGATGAAGTAAACCACGCTCTGTTGTTGCCATATCCCTATAAATCCCTTTCCATTAATTAAAAAGTTTTAACACTCACCTTACTTACCTAAAAATTTTATTCATATGTTAATTTTTTAAAAAAACAAAGGTATTATCTTAGGTTTTTGTAAAATAGTGAGTGTTACAAGTATGCATTCACCAGGACAGCAAGAGCAAACTCTTTCTTCTTAGAGATAAAATATCAAAATATGTATAAGCAAGGCAACACCACTATAACCCTAACCGCATGAACATGCTACACACAAACAGACCTCTTTAAATATACCTGATAACATTTCATGCCCCAGGCTCAGGAGCCCTGACTTCAAAGGGAACAAAGGCCGCCGGTTGGCGCTGAGTATCCTCTTCCATCACCGGCCTAACAGCTTCGGCAGTTTGAAAACTCGAATAGCCACTTTGTAATGAATGGACTTGCTGTAAATCCTCTTCATGACCTCTCTCCAGCAATTCGGCTACGCTAGTGGGTAAGCATAGGGCCTGGCGATTCTTTTCAAATTGTTTTAAAACAGCTCCTAGCCCTCGTAAACTTCTTCGACCAAACTGTTCTTTTGCGCGCTCTAAGGGGCTCTGAAACTCGGTTACAATCGGCATAATAAAAACCGTCTGTAACTCGTTTATTTCCTCTGCTGTTCCATTCATACTCCGACAAAAATCGAGCATTTCTCTTAATCTATCTGCTTTCTCTTGGGCAAATTGACGCCTAGCTGCATGTGAAGAATCCATAAAACTGGGCTTTGATTGATTATTAACATATTTTTCTAACTCCCTAATACTTTTAGTTAAAAAAATTTCTACCGGGTTAATCGCTTCACGCTGTAATTCCCCAATAAAACCTTTAAGACTTTGCTTACGAGAACCTTGGCTCTGATCAGCATAGGTACGAATAGATGCAGTTGAAGTACCACCAATTTCTGCTGCTAATAAGTCAAAACCTGGCTGTTCTAATCGACATTCGAGTGCAACTAAACTATCAGGCTTGTGAGGATCACAAGGATCTTTAAAAGAAGCTAATCTACAAACCTCCCCCATACTTTTACAGTAAGGAGCAGCATCTGATTTGATTTGGGTATCTAAGGAATGACGAGATGATGAGAGCAAATGTATGAATTTTTCAAACTGTTTATCATATATAAATTTATGCAGTGCAATTGTTAATTCACTTCCCTTTGCTCTACAACCTCGATTATAAATATCCTCAACCGATAAAGTTCTTTTTGAAGAGCCAAAAGACTCTACCAATAAATAAAAATCTTTCTTTTTGTTTAGTTCAGATAAAAGGGCATCCTCATTCCCAGCAAAAAAACAAAGCTTACACACGTAAGCGTCGCTACCTC
>NZ_AMFF02000215.1 GCF_000297215.2 Piscirickettsia salmonis LF-89 = ATCC VR-1361 | reverse complement strand
TGATAGATTTTGTAAAGCCCATCACCATCCGTCTCTAAATCATTTGTTATTAAATAGAGGTGACCTGTTGACCCGTCTTCGTTTGTGAAGATCTTTTTCATTAATCGCACTGGGAAATTAATTCCCTGAAGATATACATCTATGGCCTCACCATCTTTTAAATCAAGAGATTTGACTGGCTGGTAATTTCTATTGATTTTATCATCTAAACTGCAAGCAACTGTTCGATGGTGATGTATCTTATTGATTGCCATGGTATAATTCGAAGCAAGTTAACAATAATTTAGAGATTTATCCATGCCTCATATCGAAGTCAATTGCCCTCAATGCAGTGAGAATAATGTCATTAAATTTGGCAGGAACGCTTCAGGCAATCAGCGTTATAAATGCAAAAATACAGGCTGTGATAAAGATATATTCCTACTGAACTATAAGCGGCCAGGTGATTTGCCAGAGACAAAAGAAAAAGTTATTGACATGAGTATGAATGGCAGTGGAATTCGGGATATCGCTCGTGTGTTAAAAGTCAGCACAAACACCGTCATGAAAGAGTTAAAAAAAAGCCAAGTGTCTTGACTCTGTTAATACCCAGTTATTAAACGGTGATGAAGAAAGAGAAGTCGAATTAGTGTGTGCAAACGATATTGAGCTGGATGAAATGTGGAGCTTTGTTGGCCATAAGAAAAACCAGCGCTGGCTTTGGCATGCAATTGATCACTCCACCCGCAAAATTCTTGCCTATCATTTTGGCCGACGTAAAGATGAGGCTTTAATTGCGCTTAAATCAAAACTTTCATCGTTTAACATTCGTTATTACTATACGGAC
>NZ_AMFF02000214.1 GCF_000297215.2 Piscirickettsia salmonis LF-89 = ATCC VR-1361 | reverse complement strand
ATTTTTCGCAACAGTGCCCGTGGTTGTTTGAATGGTATGGTTTATGAAGGAATAGCAAGTTGAATGAGGGATAATTTTATGGTTTCCGGTGTATTTGAAGAAGAAAAAAAAGATTTTGATGAAATCGTTAATGCCGGGTTAAGTATTTCAGAAAAAGAAGGGGAACTTGCAGAGCATATAAAAAAGCTTGAACTGTTTTTTAAGGTTAAAGAAGAAGGCTCTAATAATATCAGAAGGAGATTGGTTAATTTAAAGGATAAATTATTATGGTATAACAATGTCCTTTTACGTTTTAAAGGGAAATCTACCAAATTTTATGATTTTGAATTTAACAATGATTTTCCTCTTGAGACAATAATTGATAAAATTTCTGAAATAAATCAAAATCTTACTGATCTATTTCATATGCCATTAGTAGTCAGTAAAAAAGGTAAAGATGTAGACCACATATCTAATGAGGTTAATCTTGCGCTTACTGCTTTAGATGATCTATTCAAATCAACATTTAAAAAAATGTCCGAATTCATTTTACTTTTTAGTACGGAGCCTGACCAATTTTCGGAATTATTGAAAGAAGCGGAGAATAACGTTGAACAAACTAGGACTGCCGTCAATACAGCGAAATCTATTGTTTCAATTAAAGCAGTTGATAAATATAAAGCAGAGGTAGAAAAGGAAATAGGAAAATATATACCGAAAATATGGTTACTGTGCACCATAGCATTATTTCTAATGACTTTATATTCACCTATTTTTTCTGAATTTTTGGTAGAGAAGTATTATAAGGACTCTTATCCAGTCAATCAGGTGCTTATACTATCAATATCTTTAAAAGTTACACTTGTTGTGTTATTGGCTACAGCAACTTTATGGGTTGGTAAAATGTATAAGACCATTTCTCATCAAAATGAACTATTGAAAAATAAAGTTTTGAGTCTAGGGGCTTTTTCATCGCTAGTTTCTTCTGATGCTAATGATGATGTTAAGTCACAAATATTAATAGAGGCTACTAAATCGATTTTCAGGTCTGATTCAACGGGTTATATTGGTGATAATGAGACTGCAATGATTATTCAAAATATTGCATCGACAATAAAACCAAAATAATTTTTGCAAAACCTTCAGGAAAAATGTTAAAACTATGCCATGCTAGTTATTTTACCGTTTACAGCAAACTAAACTAGCGACATGAATATATAAACTTATTAAAGGCCATTCCTCAATGTGGCCTTTTTTTATAATATTGGCCTATAGCTATGTGTTAATATTGATGTATAGTTATGTTATAATATTGGTTTATAGCTATGTCTTAATATCCCTGTATAGCTATACCATAATGCTTATATTGTAGAGTTATATATATAAAATTATTAATTTATTGTGACTTATTGAGTCCATTTTTTTGTAATTTATCCAGCAACCTTAGCGTTGCTGTTTGAATATAGTATTTGTATTTTGAGTTATTAATTTCAACAAAAAAAACGACAATAACTTATATTTTTTTGGATGGGACATGAATTTTAATTAGCCATAAAAACTAGCTCATAAGAAATTTATCATAAAGTTTAAGTGTGGTGTCTCGCTTTCATAATCACTAATTATCGCATTAATCGACATTTTTTGTCCGACATTATTTGCATCTATAGCATTCATATAAATGTTGTTAATTATACCTTGATTTTCCAGTTTACAGTTTATTGATCGTTATATGGTTCAGGCTAAATTAATTGCATTTCACCTCACTAACTACGTAAGCGTCGCTACC
>NZ_AMFF02000213.1 GCF_000297215.2 Piscirickettsia salmonis LF-89 = ATCC VR-1361 | reverse complement strand
TGCGGGTTGTCACTTATTATTTTTACCCCCTTATTCTCCTGATTTAAACCCGATAGAGCATGTATGGTCACCGCTTAAAAATAGGGTTCGCATGAAGCTTGATCAAGATGAAATAAATTTAGAGACAGCGCTTAGTCAAGTAATGAAGTCAATGTCAGAAACTATTCGTTGAGTGCTATATGCTTAAAAGACGAGCGATTTTTCCATCGCTACCATGGTGAAAATAAATGTTATTTGGCTGCAAGGAGATGCCATATTTATCAGTGCACAGCCTTAAAAACTCTGCTTTTTCTGTTTGCTCTTTTTCTTTCTCTTCCCTCGTATTATTTTTTGTTGTTTTTGCTCTTTCTTGTAGGAAGACGATTTGATCTCCATTTGCTAAAATTGCTTGCATTATTTTGGCGATCTTTTCTTGATTAATAATATGAATATTATCACATCCATAAAATGGCCAAGTTGATTGAGTAGGTACTTGGTTTATGGTTCTTGGATGCTCTTCAGCCCATAGTAATGTTTTATTAATATTAAATACAAAAATATTTTTTGGCATAAGTTTGGCTTCTTAGATTTTTGGTATAAATATTATTGTAGAATATAAGATATATATTTATATCAAAAAATATAAAAATCAATGTTTTTTTTGATAAATAAATTGACTTGTTATTTTGCGGTGTGTTTTTTATTTTAGAGGGTGGAGATTTAAGTTTTTTATATATGATTTAGTGTAGCTTTATTGATCTTCTTGAAATTAATTACAAGGACTCTTTCCTAATGAAGTTTAAAAGTGTTGTACGCTTTAATGGGAGATGATAGCGTATTGATATGATAAACTACGCCCTCCGTCATCTGAAGTGCAACACTCAGTAGAGAGTTCATATTCATACAGATAAACTCTCTAGTTCGCCTTTTGACTTAGAGGGTAGAGATGGTTTATCGGCACTTAAATGAAAAAGATCGTTTTTATATCGAACAACGGTTATCAGAGGGAGACTCGCTCAGATCAATTGCTAGAGCACTTGGCTTTTCTCCTAGCACGATTAGCCGTGAGATTAAACGGCACACCCCAATCGATTTTAAAGGTCTTTATTGTCACCGGCTTACTTCTCGCTGTGCACAAGAAAACGAGCTAACGCTAAGCAAGGTCAAGCTTTTTCGACAAATTTCAGAGGAGGCAAAAATGTTGATCCATCAACGGTTAAGCACCCATACATCCCCCCGATGTTATCAGTCAGGAACTTATACGAGAGCATGATATCCAGGTGAGTGAAAGCACGATTTACCGTTATATTTATGATGATAGAGTAG
>NZ_AMFF02000212.1 GCF_000297215.2 Piscirickettsia salmonis LF-89 = ATCC VR-1361 | reverse complement strand
GTAGCGACGCTTACGAGTGCCCTTTACATAGACCATGGATAGTAAATGCGTATTATTACAAAACTAACGACAGCTAAGTGCAATATCTAGGGACACATTGCCAGTAATTGTTGAGAACTTATTCGCTTTAACTAAGTTGATAGAGCTAAAAGATAATATTCATTAAATCGTGAACTCTTTTGAGTTCTTTATTATTTTTGCGCTTAAATATGTGTTCTTTATTCTGTTTATGTTTATTTGTTGTGATATGTTGATTTTCGTGAAAAAATCACTGAGATTTGTGTTTCTATGTTTAAACTAATTAATTTCCCTTGTGGAGGAAGGTTTAAGATTGGATGATTATTTAGTGCCCATTCTATTGGAAAAGGGATTACTCCTTTATATTCTAAGTCTGTTTGATGTGATAATGCCATTTTCCAGTGTTTTATACCTGAATTAGCTTGCCTTGACATTGAAAAAGGAGTGCCAATATTTATTCCATATTTTGTATAAAGGTCAATGGCATTATTTATATTTTGAGTTCTTACTGCCCATGCAGAAACGTAAGCGTCGCTACC
>NZ_AMFF02000211.1 GCF_000297215.2 Piscirickettsia salmonis LF-89 = ATCC VR-1361 | reverse complement strand
TTCGCAACAGTGCCCTCTTTTATTCGCAACAGTGTCGCGATACTGACGCTAATTCTTGATTTTATTTCTATTTATGTATAAAAATGAAATTATATTATTTAATTTTAATACTTTCATTAAGTATTTATAGGCTGATAGTATGAATAAATTAAATTGGATAACAGATGAAGATAGAAAAAAAGAGTGGGAAATAGCAAAAAAGAATTTAAAATATGGAATTGCTAGCGAGGGAACAAAGCTTAAAAGATCTACTAAATTAAATTTAAGCCACTCTTTTATAGTTATAAATCAAAAAATTTATGCCTTAGCTGGTGAAGAAGAAATTTTAGGTCAAGGTAAGTTTGGAAAAGTAAAACTTGTAGAAGATGAACAGAGAAATTTATATGTAATAAAGGTTAGTTACAAAGATAAGTTTAAAGCTCAAGAGTTAAAGATTTTAGATGATCTTGGGTTATTACAAGGTCAAACTCAAAGGAATAATAAGCATTATTTACTTTTAAATTTTCTTGGAAACAGCTTAGATAAAGTTGAGTTTAAAGATGATAGAGGCAGGCTTGATGCTTGCTTTCAACTTATACATCTTGTTAACAAATTAAATAAGGGTGAATTATCAAAATTCAATCACCCTTACTACCATAATGATATTAAGCCAAATAATGCTGTTTTAAATGAGCAGGGGCAAGTTTCTTTAATTGACTTTGGTTTGGCTTCTCGCCTAAAAAAACCTGAATTCATAGAGGGATATAAAGGGTTCCATGCGCCTGAGATTCTAACTCAGGGCTATTCTCCTGAGTCTGATACCTACTCTTTGGGAATAACCTTAAAAAAACTATTGCCGCATGATTCTAGATTACATCATACCGCCCAATTTATGTCGTCCTATTACCCTGAAAATAGACCATCTAAAGATGTAGCGGAAGTTGATTTTTTAGTTGAACTATATAAACATTCAGATGAAAAATTAACAAAGGCACTATTAAATAATAATTGCATTACAAAAGATGTCAATGAAGCTAAAGCTATAACCGCTCTTTTAGAAGGCTCTACTGCAAAAAATAACTTAGTAACAGTAGCAAACATTGATTTAATTAAATCGAACAAGCAATTCGTAATTGCTTTAGTTATGGCTCATAACTATTTAAATTCTGGGAGACCCGGTTGGAAGCGAACTTATGCTGATCATGCGAAAGACTTTACACAAAGATTTATACAAAGCTTAATATTTAATAGAGATAAATCATCAAATAGTATTCAATGTCAAATACAAGAATGGATAAAATCGCCTAAATTAACTCAATTGTATCTCCAAGAAATAGATAATAAATCTATAGATATGCCAGGAAGTCATTTTTCTCAGTTAAGCTTAACAGATCAGTCTTCTTATTCACTAAAGGGTTACTTTGCTCAATC
>NZ_AMFF02000210.1 GCF_000297215.2 Piscirickettsia salmonis LF-89 = ATCC VR-1361 | reverse complement strand
CATGGCTCGCAGCGGAAGAAAATAAGCTGACCTGATTGTTTATATCGGTTAGTTGTTTAGTTCTATTTCAATAAATAAAAACCACGGTTTATCCGTGGTTTTTTATAGCATTAAGCCAAGCGAAAAATAAACTCACTTCACTCCACTGCCTTTGTTCTAGTAGTTTTGGCGATATCATTTCCAGATGAAATATTTAATTATTTTTATAACTTTAATAAAAATATCAATAAAAAACTATTATTTATTACTAAACAATAAAGTTTAAATATTTACAAAAATATAAAAAATAGTTAGAATTATTCTATCATGGACTCTAGTAAGCCTTTAGGGTTTGTATTTTATTACTAAATCATCACAAAATATCTAACTAACTTAGAGACTAGATATATGCCAATGCCAAAATTGAAAGAAATTCAAGATAAATACTTAATACTCCTCGCAGAGGCCTGTTCAAAAGTTGATGAATGTGTTCGAGATAGGCAGTCCATTCATAAACCAATCAATGAGTCAACCAATAAAAAATGCAAAGAATATGTCAGTCATAAGGCAGTGGAGCACTTTTTCTTGGAAGAGTCTGATAATGAAATTGAAAATGCATATAAAGAACTAAAAGAAGAATTAGAATCTAGTAACGAAAAAGAGGCTTTATACGATAGATTTAATGATTTTTTTTATAAAAAAACAGCGCATAAAATTGACACTGCAAGAATAGTAGGATTTTCAAAAGAAAGAAAGTTTTTGTCTAAAAGTCTTTATGATAACCTGTTACTAAATGCTATAGAATTTACAGCATCTTCAAAACTAAGAGACTCTTTCAATTTAGCTTTCAAGGAAGCCGATATCTTAGCAACACATGATGACGGTATAGCCTTTACAGCTCTCAATAAAAATCTCACACATGTTACAGTTATGCCTTTAGAAAAGCTGGATATCTCTTGTCACTTAGAATTATTTCAACAATTAATCGAATTAGGTTTAGGCAATCAGCCTTCACATATTTTAGATATGCTCGACTTTCCTCAACAATTTAAAGATTTCAACCATATACTTCAAGAAACATATAACCAGATTGAGGCTCATGTATCTGCTCAAACATCAGATAGCCAGGCACAGTCACATCCGTTATTAAGCTGTTTTTTTCCTAAAAAAAATAACGTTAGCGCTTGCTTTCAGCAGTACCAAACAAATGTTACACGCGCAGCTTTTAACTTTTTATTCTCTAGAGAACGGGATCTAGCAGTACTAGAAAGCCAGCTTACTCAACATGACGCTAATTTTTTATCTAGCTCTGGCTTAAAAAATAGCTATCCAGACTTTCAAGGCCCTTACCCAAAGCTTCTCAAGCAGATAAAGCAATCCGATAACGCTGAAGTTAAAACTATCTCTGCACAGTTATTTTCTCAACAACAAATAGCAACCAGTGCTAGTATATTGGCAAACATGACTAGTGATATTGCCCCGGTTTAATAGATACCCAGGTGTGAAAGCTAATTAACTGCCGACGAGGCGTGTTCCGATCAGCCCATGGTTCACTAGTTCGCCTGACCTCCTCTAAATTGTAAAGCCAGTATGCATCCAAAATATCCTGGCGATAAACTTAGTTAATCTAAAACACCTATGCCTTGATATTTGGACCTAAGTTTATCACTTGTACTATTTTAAGAGGGAATCACCCCATACTCACCCTCATTTGTTATAATTTACATTTATTTGTAATATATCTTATTGGTTTTTTTATAAAATTTAAATATATTAAAGATATCTTAATGAAAGAACTGAAACAACATGAAAATAATATATTTTAAAAATGATTTCATTGATGTTACTAGAGTAATCTTTTATTTATTTGATAATGTAATTCTGAAAAAAAAATATAAAGCCAATGGAGAGTTTCAGGACTTTATAGCAATAAAACAGGATGTGATTGTCCCTTTCCTTGATGCTTTACAAAGTGTTGTAACTGATAGTGAGGCGGTAGCTGATCATGCGGCAAAGAGCTGTAGAGTTCATACGGAAGAAAATATTAATATTCTATTAAATGATCCACAGATAATAGAACAAATTAGAAAACTCTGTGTAGACAAGATCCTCATATTTGAAATATTTTTCAAACATATACTAAAGGTGGATGATGCAGCTTTTGATTGTTTGATTCAAGTTCTTCTTAAGACATGCGCCCCAGAACTCACTGACAATCAGAGCGATTTTTACAGATTAGAGGCTGTACAGTCTTTAGCTAAGCTCCTGAAGCTAAATGTTTCTCTTCCTTCTAATCAAGGTTTTTTAGAGAAATTAAATACAATTGGGCAGAACATTACAGAAAAAAAGCAAAAGTTAAACAAGCTCGATGCTAACAGTAAAACTCTTGAGCAACTTATTCAAGTAAGAGCACAAATTTTTAACAGACAGCGTGCCATCTTTGAGCGTGTTGCCACTTGGTATGTTGGTGGAAGCGCCGATCATGGCTTAAGTAAACACAATCAATCTCGGTTTGAGAAAATATTCTCACCCTATCTTAACTTTAACAATGGACAGCCTCGCTTAGCAGATGAATACCAACCTAATACTTTGATATTCGATGAACTTCTGCCAGAAATCATTTCAAAATGTGAGCAGACCACGAAACACTGGTTGGATAAAAATCTATATCACGGAGCTAAAACTATAGAAATATTGGTTAATGAAGCAAAGGCTGAAGCACAAGATCCTGAAAGTCAAAGACTTTGCGCCGAGTTAAAAACTGCTTGTGTTGCTGCTGAGAAAATCCTTGCTAGTAAGTCACCTAATTTTACGCCTTTACCTAGTTTAATGCCCTTAGAACATGCAGATAATTTATCAATAAAGCTTCATTACTTTCAGGAGGAAGATGACAAGCGACAAAATACGTTAAATCTAGAGCTTCAATCTTTGGAAAAAGAGCGAAACACATTAAGTCAATTCATTGATAAAGCTATAGAGATAGTTAAACATGCTTATCAGGAGCTATTGGATAAAATTAAAAAAAGAGTCTGCCCAGATTATTCATATGATAGAAAGATAACTATAGACGATAAATTGACTGCAGATGCAACAAATGATTTAGCTATTGTTATTAAACATATTGCCAATATTTCTAATAATGAAGACCTAACAAAAATTCATAATATACTTGCAAAACGCGACTATTTAACAAAGCATACCAGTGGAGCTGATTGCAAAACAACAATGTCTGGAACAGCACGTAGCTGCAGTGCAGAGTGGCAGAAAATAGAACAAACTTTTGCATGTAAAATGTTTTCTAATGAAATTAAAAACAGCGGAGATGAAAATTGCCGAGCAAATAAACTATCCGAACTAATTAAATCCAACCCTTTTCTACAAAAATATGAAGGCTTGGTTAACCACCTTTTAATTGACAGCGCTCAAACTGGTTTATTTTGCAAAACTTTAACTGAGTTAGCTCTTAATAGAGAAAAAATAATGAATGATATTTTATTTCCCTCACACCCTAGTGTAATAAGGTAAAACCTTAAGGTGTGTCACTCAGAACTTCGC
>NZ_AMFF02000209.1 GCF_000297215.2 Piscirickettsia salmonis LF-89 = ATCC VR-1361 | reverse complement strand
TATAGTTTCTATCATATATAATAAGTTTAAACAATGTATATACATTAAGAATTTTGTGCTATACTTATGTCTAAACATTGTATAACCAATATTAGGAGTATGTACGATGGATGCAGTTGTTAGAAAATGGGGGAATAGCTTGGGGTTGTTGCTACCCTTGAGCATCGCACGTGAACTTCATATCAATGATGGTAGTCATGTGACGATTGATAAGGTCGGGGATGAGATTCACATTAAACCTTTGACTCATACGCAGACCCTTGAATTATTATTATCAGAAATTACCCCTGAAAATAGTCATGATTTAGTAGATTGGGGTGAAGAATTAGGAGGGGAGCGCTTTGAATAAAGTGCCTGAACGTGGTGATATTATTTTTCTTAGTTTAGACCCTACATTAGGTAGTGAACAAAGAGGAAACCGACCCTTTTTAGTGTTGACTTCCAAGCCCTATAACTTAAAGGTGGGACTTGTGACGGGGTGCCCGGTTACTTCAAAGATTAAAGGATATCCTTTTGAAGTTGAGATACCTAAAAACAATAGCGTTCACGGAGCAGTGTTGGTTAACCAACTAACAACAAAAGATTTCCGTGCTAGGGGCTGGAATCATGCTGATAAGCTCGATAAAAAATCTCTTGAAAGAGTTCAGGGGCTAATTGATGTGATGTTGAAAGGTTAAGTTTAAGGTTTGGGTCGATTTTATGAAGTGGTTGGGTAGCTCCAATTGGCACTGTTGCAAAAAATTTAGATTTGAGTAGGGTGTAGCAATCAACGGAAGTTAAGAGTGAATTGCTGTGGGTAGACGTAAACGATTTAAGAAGAATCAACCCTTTAAATGGAAGCATTATTCCGGTGAGATCATTCTTTGGCTGGTGCGTTGGTATGGCCGCTATGCCTTATC
>NZ_AMFF02000208.1 GCF_000297215.2 Piscirickettsia salmonis LF-89 = ATCC VR-1361 | reverse complement strand
ATTTTTTGCAACAGTGCCATTTAGACCACACTTGTAATTGCTCCTTATTAACCATGCAGCCCCTTAATTTTAGGAAAATTTTTTCATCTCCTGTGAAATTATATTGTAGAACTCAAAGATATTAAGCATCAACGACCTTGCATAGCGTAGCTGCTTGGCACAAGACTTAAGTAAATCAATTGGCCCGTGAGAGCATATTGTCTAAAACTGAAATTGAGATCGCAGGTGATAACCGTGTAGAATTATTACTTTTTAGGGTAGGTAGCAAACAGCTCTATGGCCTCAATGTTTTTAAGCTTCGAGAAATACTTTATTGCCCAAAATTGACTGTGATACCTGATATGCATCCGGCAGTTAAAGGTGTGGCTCACATCCGAAGTTACAAAACAATTCCGGTCATCAGTCTTCATCAAGTACTCAATGGTGAATACCTTAAAGATGCCCCTGTAACTTTGATTTGTGAGTATAATCGTTCAGTTGTTGGTTTTTTAATTAGCGACGTTGACAAAATTATTCATACTGAATGGTCAAAAATAGAGCCGCCTCCAAAGGGCTTGTCTGATAAACACTACTTGACGGCTGTTACTTATACGGATGACAAACTAGTAGAAATTTTAGATGTCGAACAAATACTCAGTGAGATTATGCCTCCTGATTTGTCTGTGTCTGAAGAGCTAACTGCTGAGTCATTGAAAGAACAAACCGGTAAACATACTGTCTTAATTGTTGAAGATTCTCGCACTGCTCGCAGACAAATCACCTCCATACTTGAGAAGGTTGGTGTGAAATGCATTACTGCGAATGATGGTGCTCAGGCATACACTCTCCTTAAAGAAATGACTGCAACAGGCGAGTCTATCAATGACCAATTACTTATGGTGATCTCTGATATTGAAATGCCGCATCTTGATGGTTATAGTCTCGTAAAGAAGTGTCGAGAACACCCTCAGTTAAAAGAACTTTATATCGTCCTTAACACTTCTATCTCTGGTGAGTTTAATCGCCAGAAAGCTGAGACGGTGGGAGCGGATAAATTTTTAGCAAAAATCAGTGGAGAAGACTTAGGTGGTATTGTTATTGAGCAAATTAATAACCGGGTCTAAATTCGTTCTAGAAATTTGGTGAGCATGTTAGGTAATGCTGCATTCGGCACTGTTGCGAAAAATT
>NZ_AMFF02000207.1 GCF_000297215.2 Piscirickettsia salmonis LF-89 = ATCC VR-1361 | reverse complement strand
ACCGTCGCTCATGATCATGAGTTAGTTTTTTTTAAGATCGTGCGCTGCACTTTCATTAAAGCCATTGACTTCAACAATCGCATCCGTCATTTGTTTAATAACACCCAGCGGTAACTCAGCCAGCTTTTTATATTCAGTTGCATCAAAGATTTTAACGCCTTGGTGGTCACATAAGGATAAGCAAATTAGCAATAAACTGGCTTCGGTTTCGCTTAAATCAGCATGCTGCTGTTGATAATATTGCTGCTCGGCAATAGAGAGTTCTTTGACCTGTAATTCTAATTCGCCCAAAGTCACCGGGGCAGTTTTAAAGGCAAGATTAAATAAAGCATTACGGAGAACCATTTTATACCTCATCACTTTGCGTGATCACGCTGGTCGGCTGCAAACTCACGCTCATGCTAATCGCTTCAGTTAATGGGGCGATGATTTTGTGATTGGTAATTAAGGCAGTAAATTCATAAATTTGCCGCTTCGGTTGCGTCGCTAAAATAATTTTAAATTGGCGCTCTATGCCGGCATCATGATCACTAATTAAATTTTTCAGCTCACTATTGTCTTGGGCGACATTCATATCGAGCTGAATTTCATCATGATCTTTCAGGCCGAGCTTATATTTTTTCTGTGTACTGCCGTATTCGGTCACATCAATTTTATCGCGGCTCGATGAGATTTCACCGATGTTAGTAATATTGGCCAGTTTGACGTAATTGCCTGCATTATCACTGTCACGGTAAATCTCTGAAAGGGCGCCGATGGACTCACTCATCATACAACTCCTGTTAAAGTAAAGGTTAAATTGGTGCGGTAGGTTTTTGTGTCCTGTTCATATTGATCAAGTTCTGATTCAAACGTAATGAGCTGGATATTTTCACTGTGATAGCCGTTTAATTGCTCGGTGATATTGTCTTGCATGAGTTTGCATTCTTGGTATGTTTTGGCGATGCAGCTAATTTGTATGGTTTTTTTCTGTAAATGCGCCTGAGCATCCAGCCCATAGCGCCGATCGCCACCAATGACCTGATAGGTTACTGCGGGCAGTATTTGATTTTTAGGTAGCAGGATAGGGAACACCGGCCAGCCGGTATTCAGTAGCGCAAAATAGACATCTTCAATCATAACTTTTGCTTTTTCAGCGCGAGGGTTAATGCATTTTTAAAACTATCGATGGATGTTTGCGCGTTATCATTCAGCGCGGGGCGAATAAATGGCCGTGCCGGTTGGTGGCTGCTGCCATATTCTTGCTCGATGGCATAGTCTATTTTACGTGTTGGCCCCACCGTCACATTAACAATGGTTCGCCGGCCTTTGCCTTTTTTAGAACGGCGTTTAATCGATTCAACTAAAGCACCTGACTTTTGCGGTGCATTCGCTTTCATTTGTGTTTCAACCGGTTCTGCGGCTTTACGCAGGGCGCGGCGGTTTAAGGTTTTAATTTTTTTCGGTGCTAACTGTTTTAATTGTTTTTCTAAATCACGCAACCCGTCAACAGAGAAACTTATTTTAGGCATGTACCCACTCCCGACAGGCTAAAATGAGCTCACGATTACGCTCATCTGGATTAATCACACTTAAAATCTCCAAATAACGGCCCTCAAAAACAAGGCGCAACGACGGAGTGACGTCAGATCGATAACGCAGGGTGACGGTTTGACTGATTTCATGATAAAACTGCTGGGCGCTAAAAAGTTCCCGGCCTGCACTGGGGCTGACCCGTGCCCAGACGGTGGTGATATCCTGCCAATAATCCACCGCTTCACCATAATTATTTGCACCGATTAAATTATTTTGTAAAGTCACGCGATGGCGTAACAAGCCCGCTCTCATGCGCTTAAATACCGATGCGGATTAAGTAAAAAATGGGTACTCATTGGCACCTCTTTCACCGTTAAACTACTCGTTGATTCACGGTTTTCGTAGAAGTGACCGGCAGACATTAAAATGGCAATTTCTATCGATTTATTAATTAACACACTGTTTTCAATCGCTTCTAAATCATCCGTATTGTTTACAATTACACGGTCAAGATAATCCTCAGCGGCTTGCAGGGCGGCGGCGAGAATAAACTCTAAATAGTCATCTTCGCTATGATTGTCGATCCGCAGGTGGCTTTTTAAGCGTGTTAAATCGATCATTTTGATTTTTTCTTGAACGTTTTAACGTTAACTGACTCAGCATCGCCGTACTTAATCATAGCTTTTGCGGTTTTATCGGGTAAATCAACAATATCGCCGATATTATAAGAAATATTTATCCCGGCCCGAGGCACTAAGATTTTAACTTTCATAAAAAACCTTTTAGATTTGATTTAAATGTGAGTTAAAGTGATTTACATAAAAACAACATTAGTTTTTGATTTTATATAATTACGCTTATGATGTTTTATTTTTTTATCTGGTATTTTACATTCTGAAATTAACACCAGTTCGGTATAAACTAAGAGTCAAAGTATAATGCCTACACAAGAAAATTTAAAAAAAACAAGAAAGCTCATTGATAAACTTGATGCAAAAATTGCAAGTTTACAAAAAAAAGCAGACCTTTACGCGAATATAGATCCTAACTTGCGTCGATGTTTGCAAAGACAAAGAACACAAGATTTACCACTTTATCAACAATACGAAAATTTAAAACAATTCGCTAAAACAAACAATAACAGGGTTGCCGATCCTATCGTAGTATCACAGTCCCGCAAGTTAGTTGTGTTACTTAAATGCAAAAGCTTTTTACAAGAGTCCATACATGACATAGGTGCGGCTAAAAGAGGTTCAGATTTTTTAAACTCGCTTTTTGGCATCTCTCGTTTTGATGGAACGACATACCACTATGCTGCAGCGTTTGAAAATGCTGCCTGGGGGGCATTTAGCGCAACTAAAAGATTATGTTCCGAAACTCGTAAATTGCTAAAAGAAAGAGTAAGCGTAGAAGCAGAAGCGGCGCAATCAGCAGGTCAATGGCGTACTGCTTCTCCTGTGCTTAATACACTTCAAAGTTTTCAGGTTACTTCTTCTGAGCCGAGTCCTGAAGCTAATGCTCCAGGGCAGTCTTGATCTTATTTATTTTTTAAGTTGCGGCGGTTTTAAGTTGTTTAATGGCGTCTGTCTCAAGCAATAGCGCATCAACACGCAACCACATTAAATAACCAACTTCACCGGTTTCAGCATAGAGCTCATTTAATCGGCGCAGCGAGATACCGCCCCGGTCAGCAATAATAAAATTAGAAAAATCACCAAATAAGGCGGCGCATTTTCCAGCGGCGAGGGTATCCATAAAATCTGAGGTATTCACACGTTTACCGCGTAATAAATCACCCTCACCGCTTTTAAAATCAGGTTGGATATAAAACGTCGGCAGCTTTAGGAAGGCCTTGCTAAATTCAACGTAATCACTACTATAGGACATTATTTTAAGAGAAAAATAATTGCTCAACACAGTCAAACATCTTCTTCAAACTGCCGACAATTGGTGGCGTGACTTCATAGCTAACATGGACAAGCACCGTGATGTCGTTGTGGAAAACGTGATTAAAGTACTTGCATGCGGCACAACCGTGATGGGTCACTCAAAATACTGTTGTAGCAGCTCTAAATGCTCTCATACCAAAGTTG
>NZ_AMFF02000206.1 GCF_000297215.2 Piscirickettsia salmonis LF-89 = ATCC VR-1361 | reverse complement strand
TGTAAAAGCACAACTTAACCACTTTGCACTCAAATATAAATTACTTGTGCGGTCAAATCAAATAGCTTTTGAAGAGCTTAGGCGATTAAAATGTTTATGACCCGTGCGTAAGGTGAGTTATTAAGTACTTTATGAATACAGGCTTGTTGGCTAAGGTTAAGTTCTGTGAGTTTCTGATAGCATGACTCAAATTGTGGAACATGATTTAGGGCGTGGTTGAGGTCATCACCAGTTAAACCGATGACTCTCATTGTTTGATAGGAGTCTGGGCGCTTAATGATAACGTTACGACTTCTATTATTTAAGGTGGTGGGTAGTAAATTCTTGTAAAGAAAAAACTGTAAGCCAGGGCGTAATGTTGGGTTTTTATTTTGTGTGGCTTTAATAAAGTCATTGAATTTTTCCGGTATTTTTATGATTTTTTTGGCAAATTCTAGCATAAAGCCAAAAGAGTAAATATCTTGATTAAATTGGGCTACTACTTGCGTTTGATCTGTTGCCTCGGTCCTTTCTGGGGGAAAATATTCGCATTTTCCTGTTATAATACGGGCTAGACCGGGTATGTTATAAGCAAAGCCAAAGCCAATGAATTTTACATCAAATACACCATTTTTTTCTGTAATAATGATATTGTCAAACTTAATATCACCATGT
>NZ_AMFF02000205.1 GCF_000297215.2 Piscirickettsia salmonis LF-89 = ATCC VR-1361 | reverse complement strand
TTCAAGGCACGTAACGCTGTGTAACGCTGTGTGACGCGGACGTCCGAGGGTTTATAGTCGTCGCGTTTTGCTCGGCGATTTTGCATCATTGGATGTGCAAAATACCTACCGAGGTAGCGACGCTTACGCAGGAATAAATCGTTAAACTGTTCTGTCTGAAAACTCGGGAGCATTATAGCTTTCGCTGCACTTATTTTATTTAATTTTAAGAAACAATCTCTAGATCTAAAGGTGTTTTGTGTTTAGACTTTCTTGAGTGATTAATCATTGATTTTTGGGCGTTTGGTTTAAATTGTGGAATAAAGTCTTGTACATTAATCCGTGGGTGAATATTTTGAAAAACCTGCAAAAATTCTTGGGTGAGTTTATGACTTGGATACAGCTGGATTAATGGCTCTGCTTTTTTATGAGATTCTTTCATTTTTATAGAAGATGATAAGTAGGGCTCTATAACGTTGAGCTGGTCATCTAGCAACTCTTGAACCACTTGTTGGGGCAGCTTGCTGGTGGGCTGGTATTGATTAATGACAATGCCTTCTATGGCTAAATTTGGATTATGATCACTACTGATCTCATGAATATTGTGAGTTAGTGTGTATAAGCCTTGGCGGGAGAATTCATCGCAATCAAAAGGAATGAGGCAGTGTGAGGCGGCGATGAGGGCAGAGCGACTAAAAAAATTAAAGGCCGGGGGAGTGTCGATATACACGGCATCATAATCGAGCTGGTCAAGCGTTTCTTTGAGTTTATAAATTTTATGGCGTGATTCTAGTTTGCTGTGTAGGGTTTCTAATTCAAGATTTGAAGGGATGATGACTAGGTTTTGTATTGCTGTGGGTTGAATACACTCAGCCAGAGGGCTGCTTGAATAATTAAACGATAAAATATTACTAAAAAAGTCGGTAATAGTATGTTCACATTCGGTGTATTGTTGGCCTAATAAATAAAAGCTTGAATTCGCTTGTGGATCAAGATCAATAACTAGAGTTTTCAGGCCACAGAGTGCGCTGATCGCCGCAAGATTGCAAGTAATACTGGATTTGCCAACCCCACCTTTTTGATTAAAAACGACACGCTTCATGATGATACTTTCCTTGAGATCGATAGAGTGTATTTGCTAAGTCTAACGAAACATTGACTGAAGGTCGAGAAAGTTACGATTTTCCTTTTCCCCTCCGGGTGTTTTGCAAAATTTGTTTGATGCTGTGCTATGATGCTGCTGCACGACAGTGGAGAAGAGAACAGCATGCAGCAAATGATATTTGACCAATTAATGCAAGAATGTACGGTAAAAGAGGCGTGGCAGTTACGTAAAGCCTGGCGTGCGTGGTCAAAACAGCATAATCTGACGTATGCTAATGAGCGTTTAGCAAAAAAGATGCCTGATGCCCGTGCGCGTGTTGTCGCACGAGCGGCTAGTATTCCAACGTTAAATTATCCCGATGAATTACCCGTGGTTGCTGCTCGTGATGAAATTATTGAGCTGATTAAAGGCAATCAAGTGGTGATTATTGCTGGGGATACTGGGTCAGGCAAAACAACTCAATTACCTAAAATGTGTTTAGAGGCAGGGTGTGGCCAGCGGGGTTTTATTGGTCACACCCAACCGCGGCGAATTGCTGCACGTTCGGTGGCTGATCGCATTGCTCAAGAATTAGGTACGGAACTAGGTGAAACTGTCGGTTACAAAGTGCGGTTTTATGAAAAAATCAAGGAAATTAACTTAATTAAGTTATTAACCGATGGCATGCTGCTGTCTGAAATGCAACAAGATCGCTTATTGTTGCAGTATGATACCATTATCATCGATGAAGCTCATGAGCGCAGTTTAAATATTGACTTTTTATTAGGCTACTTAAAGCAATTATTACCTAAGCGCCCTGAGTTGAAAGTCATTATTACCTCAGCGACGATCGATCCTGAGCGTTTTGCTCGGTTTTTTAATAATGCACCCGTTTTACGAGTTGAAGGGCGAACTTATCCTGTAGAGGTGCGTTATCGACCCTTGTTACAAGATGATATTGAAACAGAAAGTAGCGATGCCATTTGTGAGGCGGTGAATGAGCTTTGGCAAAGTGGCCCGGGTGATATTTTAGTCTTTCTATCAGGTGAGCGGGAAATTTTAGATTTAATGGATGCTTTACGTAAGGCGTTTCCTCGTGTTGAAGTATTGCCGTTATTTTCACGGTTAAGTTTGAAGGCACAGCAGGCGATTTTTAAAAGTTCAGGGTCTGGTCGGCGCATTGTCTTATCGACGAATGTGGCAGAAACATCGCTCACAGTCCCAGGTATTCGTTATGTCATTGATGCGGGGTTTGCACGTATTAGCCGCTATAGTTACCGAACAAAAATACAGCGTTTGCCGATTGAAGCGATTTCTCAGGCCAGTGCGAATCAACGCAAGGGGCGTTGTGGCCGTGTGGCCGATGGTATTTGCATCCGTTTATATGATGAGTTGGATTTTAATGCTCGGCCTGAATTTACTGACCCAGAAGTGATTAGAACGAATTTATCCGCAGTGATCTTGCACATGGCAAATTTAGGATTGGGTGCCATTCAGGATTTTCCATTTTTAGATGCACCCGATACACGTTATATCAATGATGGTCTACGTTTGCTGACTGAACTTGGGGCCATGACGGCAGATCAACGTTTAACATCACTTGGCAGAATGCTTGCGCGTTTTCCCGTCGACCCGTCTATTGGGCGGATGATATTGGCTGGGGCTGAAAAAAATGCCTTGAGTGAAATATTAATTATTGCCAGTGCGTTGAGTATTCAAGATCCGCGTGAGCGGCCTCAAGATAAGCAACAGCAAGCGGATGAAGTGCACCGGCCGTTGCGTGATCAACGTTCTGACTTTGTCAGTTTTTTAAAGCTTTGGCAGCGTTTATCAACAGCACGTGAAGAGCTCTCAAAGCGACGCTTTCGTAATTATTGCAAAGAAAATTTTTATGCGTATTTACGTGTTGAAGAATGGCATGATGTGTATCAACAACTCAGCCAATTGGCACGTGAACAAAAGCTGCATTTTAACCAAGAGCCCGCCGATTATGATCAGCTGCATCAAGCGATTTTAACGGGTATAGTCACGCAAGTGGCAGTAAAAAGTAGTGAAGATCACTCATATACGAGTACGCGTAATCGCAGTTTCCATATTTTCCCCGGTTCTTCTTTATTTAAAAAAGGGCCAAAGTGGTGTATGGCCTGGGAAATTGTTGAAACAGCACGTGTTTATGCCAGGCAAGTCGCGAGTATCGATCCACTATGGGTAGAACAAGCTGCGGCACACTTAGTTAAGCGTGAGTACTTCGAGCCACATTGGTCGATGAAACGCCAGCAGGTGATCGCCTATGAAAAGGTGGTGCTATATGGGGTCACTTTGATTGCAAAGCGAGCGCTTCAATATGGCCGTATTGATGGCAAACTTTCACGTGAAATCTTTATTCGTAATGGCTTAGTGGGTGAAGAATTACAGAGTAATGCTGAGTTCTATCAGTATAATAAAAAATTACTAGAAGAGGTGCAGCAATTAGAGCATAAACAACGGCGACGGGATATTGTTGTCGATGATGACGCACTGTATCGTTTTTATGATGGTGTGATTCCTGAATTTATTCACAGTGCGATTACTTTAAAAAATTGGTTGCAAAAAAAAGCGGATAAAGACCAAGTTCAAGCGTTATATATGCAACGGCAAGACTTATTGCAGCAGCTGATGGAAGACCCGGTTGCTCAATTTCCAAATCAGTTACAAGTCGGTGGTTTCCAATTTACCTTAGGCTATCACTTTGAGCCAGGTGGTTTACGTGATGGTGTGACAGCAACAATACCTGTAGCAATACTACCACATTTATCGAGTGCTGAGTTTGAGTGTTTGGTGCCTGGTTTTTTAGAAGAAAAGGTGACCATGCTGATTAAAGCCATGCCAAAGTCATTGCGTCGCCAATTTATTCCAGCGCCTGACATGGCCTGTCGAGTCGTTCATCGCTTAGATCGCAGTCGACCGTTAACAGTGGCTTTAGCCTTAGCTTTAACGGCCTTAAAGCGAATTAATGTACCGGTGGATACTTGGGAAAATGTGATGCTTGAGCCTTTTTATCAGATGAATTTTCAAATCATTAATGAAGAGGGTAAGGCTATTGCTGAAGGGCGTGATTTACAAAAATTACAAGCTAAGTGCAGCAATGATATTGATCAGTCTAGCAAGCGTGAGCTTACTCATCGGTCGCTACTTGCTGAAACTGAGAAAAAAATGGTGGAGTGTTGGGATTTTGGTGACTTAGAAGACACAGTGACAGTGGAACAGTTCTCGATGCAAATGCAATTATTCCCATGTTTAATTTCTGAAAATAATCATGTATTTTTAGGCGCAGCGCCGATTAAAGAACAAGCAGAGAGCTATCATTTACACGGTCAAGTACAGCTTGCTATGAATATATTCACTGAACAGGCAAAATACTTAAAAAAAGAATTATTAAAATTAAATAACTTAGCGGTTTATTTTGCTAGTTTAGGTGGTAATGAGATGCTAGCAGATGATTTAGTTAGCGCGGTTTTTGAGGCAACATTCTTTAAGGATAACAGGTTAATTCTTAAAGAAGCTGAATTTAATCAGTGTTTAGAAGAAAAGCGCAGGGAGTTGGTTAAAAATGGTGAAAGTATAGCGAAAATTATTGCTGAAGTATTAAAAATGCGCAATCTTATTCAAAAGCAACTAAAAATAAGTGGAAGTTTTGCCTTAATTGAGTCATATGAAGATATTAAAAAACAGCTAAATCGTTTAATTTTTCCAGGGTTTATTCAAAAAACACCATTAAAATATTTAGAGCGTTTGCCTGTTTATTTAAAAGCAATGTTAAAGCGTCTGGAACGTATGAAAAATGATGTTAATCGAGATATCCGTCATACGCGCTTATTGGTTCCTTGGTTAGAAAAAATTGATGAAGGTGAATTGTGGGTGAAAAATCAGCAGGGCAATATGGATGCTTTAATTGAGTTTCAATGGATGATAGAAGAATATCGAGTGTCTATTTTCGCCCAAGAGTTAAAAACCTTATACCCTATTTCGGAAAAGCGCTTAATGGCTCAATGGAAAAGTGTTAAAGGGTAATGTGAAATAATATTTATAATATAAAATCATTAATACTAAATTTATTGCTATTTTGGGTAATGTCTCTATTTGATTGTTTAGTTAGGTCGCCTTGCCAAACTCGAGTTTATTGATGAATAAACCAATCACTACATCATGCATCTTTTCACTCTTCGAAAAACAAATGGTTTTGCGTGCTAAACGCTTAATTCGGGTTCTTAGGGTTAAATGCTTGCGCTCAATGGCCTGTGTGTTTTTTTACCAATGAAGTGAGAATCTTCTGGCAAAATACGCTGATAAGAGCCCCAATCATCTGTATAGTAATAACGAATGTTAAACGATGAAAGTTTTGATTTAAGCGCAATTAAATACCTTCATCTTTACGTCGGCCAAAATGATAGGCAAGAATTTTGACGGTGGAGAGATCAATTGCATGCCAAAGCCA
>NZ_AMFF02000204.1:12463-17221 GCF_000297215.2 Piscirickettsia salmonis LF-89 = ATCC VR-1361 | reverse complement strand
CGCCCACTCCAACTCTGCTGTGCGTTTGCCCAGTTGACGGTGAAGTTCATTCACTTCTTTTTCTTTGGTTTTAATTTCATCCTTAAACTCCGCCACAGCGCTATCGATATTAAAAGCCAGGCTTGCATTTGCTAAAAACACCTTTTTCCAGTTTTGAACAGTTTTAAGGACTAGCCCGACACTGCCATCTAAATCCAAAGCTACTTAAAAAATAAAACACCTAAAAAATAACAATATTTATTATAAAAATATAAATATATTGTAAAGTTTAATATTTTAAAAAACATAGATAGTTTTGCATACTCGCAACCATAAAATCCAAGAAAACCAGCATTAAAAGCTCAAGTTTTTCACATTAAATCAAAAACATTTGAATTTCCCTCACTATGGTCGTACTATATCTTATAAAAAAGAGTTTATGTTGTGCTGAAAAAAATTCTTCTGTTAGCTATCACATTGATAATAGCCATAATCGTCCATTCAACTTCAACTCCTACACTGGCAAGCTTCCAATTATTACAACAGCATATTAAACAACAGCAGCAAGAACTCGCTACAAGCCAACAGCAATTAATGAAACTCAAAGCAAATTATCAAAAAAGTACAACACTTGCGACATCAACCCCAAACCCCTGGCAAGGAAGCAATATTGGCGCTGGAGCAATTATTAATACAGGGGATAACCCCTCTCAAAAAGGCAGCACAACACTCAATTTAAAATACGCATCAGCACCCTGGACTTTTTCAACAAAAATTGACCAACAATACGAACACTCATCTGATAATGGCCTAAGCACAGACCAATACAATATCGCAACACAAGCGAATTACTTATTTGGAGATAACAGCTTTTTCTATAATGGCTTTACTTATAATTACGATCGATTCAATGGTAATGATTACTTATGGAATTATTCTCTTGGCTATGGCTATACCGTTTATCATAATCAAAATATGATAGTTGATGCACAAATTGGTCCAGGCTATCAACAGTTGAAAATCCAAGGCGCTGAAGAGCCAAATAGAACATTAAGCATAAACACCCAAATAGATCTAAACTGGCAAATCAATGACAAAACTACGTTTACAGAAACAATCACGCCAACGTATACATCAGACTTAACAACAATTAATACTGTCACCGCTCTGACGACACAATTAAGGGACAATCTTGGCTTGCAAGCACAATTTAATACAACCTATTTTTCCAATAGCACTGAAGGTTCCCACCGGCTATCCACTTCAACAGTCTTTAATGTGCTGTATACATTTGCATAACCGGCAACTCACAATTTTATCAAATATTCTCAGTCTCAGTCTAGCTTAGCAATAAATGCCTTTAATTCCCTGATAAACTCACTTGGACAGCTTTGCGCAAGCCAACGAGACGAGGTCGGTAGCCTCACCATTTCAATCCCTTTAGCCTGCAAAAAAGGTAAACTCTGCTGCTGATTACCCTCAGCCCCCAGACAATATACTTTTGGAATATCTAACATAGCAAATGCAGTGCCGCTACTATTAGTAAATTCTTGCGCCGAAATTTCAGTAGCAATTTTTCGTGTTGCCAAAGCCAAAGTTAAAAATGCTCCTGGATCCACTAAACATAAACTAGCATAATAAAGCCGGGCAATTTCATTTTGATGGCCCTGCTGGTAAATATTATTTTTAAACTCTGCAAACCATAGATCAAAATTTTCCCCTTGTTTAATTATATTCGAAATTTTTTCACTTAAATAAGAACCATATTGCGTTAAGCTCGTTTCTAACGCAAAAACACCAGAAATAGAGTTTTTTAAGTCCGTTTGACAAAGCGCTGTTGCTAAAATGCCACCAATAGAATGAGGCACTAAAATAACACGTCGATACTTTGGAATGATAAATGCCAGTTGAGTATATAAACATTGCGCCAATAAATCATAATCATCAGCCCGACTGCTTTTCCCGTGTCCAAGCAAATCTGGTGTAACCAGGTCAAAAAGCAATAGTTCAGGCAAATCAAAAAACAATTGGTAATTAAGCTGCGAATCGCCTAAACCATGAATAAAAACCAATAACGTATCACTGCCTTGCGAGCGCATGTTTTGATAAAGTGTATAACCTTGATAGCTTATAAAATGCTGATCAGTTAAATTCATCTTTAATCCTCAATCTTAAGTCTTACTCTATACGAATTCATAACGGTGCAGCCAGCTCTTTTCATCGTATGTTAATATAACATGACATCAATCTACCTTTTTAACGACTATCTTTGATTTTTGATAAAGTAGATATTCTGCAGATACAGCTACTTTATAGCAGCTGTATTTTTTATTAAGCCTAGTTTGCTTGTTATCCAACACAAAGAATAATATGATTTAAACTCCAAGTAATAAGGGTGAGCATGGCTACTTATGAAACAAATCGAACAAAAAATTTCAATACTGTTGCTTCTTAATTTTACTTTAATCAGCACAAGCTTAGCAGCAACAAGCCATATGACAGGCTATTTTGAAAATGTTACTAATAACAGCTCTATCGATATAGTCATTAAACAAGGCAATAAGCCTTATATTCAAATTATCAATGCAGCTGATAGTATGCTTCCTTTTATTAAAACTGATGTTGAAAAAAACACCTTAATGATCAGCACTAAACCAAATGCACCTTGGGATGCATTTAAACACACAAAAATTAACGTTTACACTCCACATCTGACTGCAATTAAAAACTCCAGCAGCGGAAAAATAAAGATATACTACGCAGATAAACTTACAGCCGTTACTCTCTCAGGCTCTGGAGACATTAAGGGTAAAAATATTAAAGCAGAAAAATTAGCAGTTAAGCTCACCGGCTCAGGTGATATTAATTTAAGCGGCATATTAAAAGTACAAGCCATTGATCAACAAGGTACCGGCGATGTCGAGCTCTCCAACATTTACCAAAATGCCCTCACCATTACACATTCAGGCTCGGGAGACACCAAGCTAAAAGGTCGCATCAACCAGCTCAGTATTAATAATAAAGGATCAGGCAAAATTGATACGAGAGATCTAAAAGCAAAGCAAGTCACAGTCTCTTTCTCAGGCTCTGGAAATATTAACCTTTATGCACAAAATAGCCTAAATGCTGAACTCTCAGGCTCAGGAAACATTAATGTCGAAGGACACCCTCAGCACATCAGCCAAAAAACGAGAGGAACTGGACATATAAAGCTTTAAAACCTTTAATTAAAACTTCTTAAAACTAAAAGCAGAGAAAAATAAGTTAATATATTAATTAGCCCAGGTGAGATGAGAATAAGCTTGGACCAAATACATATAGTTAAAAGCTTTCAAAAGACTTATATCCTTATTAAAAGCCATAAATTAGTAATAAAGTGAGTCTGAAAAGCTTATTTAATGTTTGATCGTAGGCTTAAAGTAGTTTAATGACTTATTTAATAAACTCGCCTCCCTCTGAAGGTGAGTTATCAAGTTTTAGACTAGTGAAGCCGGTGCTGAAAACACACCTGATGCCCCAGAAACCGCGCCATCTGCGATAAAAGAGTCTTGAAAGATTAAAGAAGTCATCCGGTCATTTTCAGCACTAGGTTTTATTTTACTGGATGATAAAAAGTCTTTTAATAAAGGGTTAAACTTAATTTGTGTTTGTTTATATCTATCTTGCCAGTCGACCGTAAAGTATTTAAGTTCAGCTTTAAGAGCTTTATAGCTACTAGGCGCTCCATTGCCTCTTCTACAAATTTTACTCGCATCCATCGCTAAAGACATGGCTTGATGTAATTTATCACTATGGCTATTGCGATCTGGCATTGTTTGCCAGCTTTCCAGCTCTGCTTTTGCTGCCATATAAGTTTGTAGTTTTAGTTCAGTTTGTGCTTTTTCGGATCCTTCACCTAATTGGTCAAGTGCTTTGGTAAATTTGGCAATTTGAGCATCAATATGGCTATCTAGCTTTAAATGTAGTAATTCTAACGGATCAGTAGCAAGTTGAATTTCTTTTTTAGGTAAAAAGTAGTGATTAAGCCAGTACTGTATACCGCAGGTTATAAGAATAAGGCTCGCTCCTATAGCGGTACCAATGGGGCCTGTTAAGATCAAAGCTAAACCCACGAGGAAACCGATAGAAGTGCCTATACCGATGAATTGATCATACTCTAAATAGGCCTTCTTTAATAATATTCTTTCTTTAATATCAACAAGGTCTTTTATCTTTTCAATAGCCGCTTGCTCTTTCTGTATGCCGTCGACCAGAGCCAGGTCCGGATTAGATTGGCCAGACACTCTGCTTGCTATTAGTTCTATAAGCTCTTGCTCTCTTTTTTCAATATTGGCATGTAGAGCTTCAATATCAGCAGAATAAGCTAAACCCAAGCCAGTGCAAATCTCTTTGATTTCTTTATTAACATGAGCGATAATGCGATTCATCTTGCGCATTTTTGTATAAGCTTTAGCTGCCATATTAAGAACATCAAAGCCACACATCGCAATTGTTAAGATAATTCCACCAGGCCCTAAAGCCATAGCCCACGAACCCAAATACCAGCCAGTACCAATGCCTAAAGTAATTAGGCCGGTAATCGCCCAGACTAAATCATTAAACCATTGAAACCAGTGCTTACGAAAATAGTCTGTAGCACTTTTTTTATTGGTCAATAAATGCTTTAATGCGAGCACAGTGTGATCAGGCTACCCTATTCCGGACAAATAAATTACAATAATCCGAGCCGGAGGAATCACAATGGGAAAGCGTCACGTCACCAAGTACACCGAAGAATTT
>NZ_AMFF02000204.1:0-6905 GCF_000297215.2 Piscirickettsia salmonis LF-89 = ATCC VR-1361 | reverse complement strand
AAACCCGAACCTACCTCGGCCTACTCACCCCGTGCTTAGCACTCCATGGCTCGCAGCGTTAGCTGTTTAACTATTAAAATTAAAAGCGAGATAACGCACTGTAACTCGCTTTATTTAGACCGACACAGTTGAGGTCTTCGACGTTTTCGGCTTGGCTGCTGCTGACTATTACGATGATCTTCCCTGCGGTTTCCTTGCCTGCTGCCTCCTAAGCCCCGCGCTCCCTGATGTTCGGTTTGTGGTTTTTTAGGCGCTTTTGATCTGCGATCTAAACTAGAAACAGGTACATCATGCACTGGCTCAAATCCATCAACGAGTTTACGGGCTAATAACTGTCCGATTAAATGTTCAATATCAGATAATTGTTTGATTTCATCAGCGCTCACCAGTGAAACAGCTTGCCCACACGCACCCGCTCGCCCAGTGCGGCCAATCCGGTGTACATAGTCTTCTGGTACATTCGGCAAGTCAAAATTAACAACTTGAGGTAATTGGTCGATATCTAAGCCACGTGCGGCAATGTCTGTTGCAACTAATATTCGAACCTCACCTTGCTTAAAGTCAGCAAGCGCTTTAGTCCGTGCGCCTTGACTCTTATTGCCATGAATCGCCGCTGCTGTCACTCCTTGATCATCTAGATAACGCGCTAGCCGATTAGCACCATGTTTTGTTTTTGCAAAGACTAGCGCCTGCTGCCATTGGTGATGGCTAATAAGGTGCATGAGCAATGCTGACTTTTGTTTTTTATCAACCGGACAAATCCATTGCTTGACTGTTTTTGCTGTGGTATTACGTGGAGTAACAGAAATTTCCAGCGGCTGGTGCACAAATGTTTTTGCAAGTGCACGTATTTCTTTGGAAAAAGTTGCTGAAAATAGTAAGTTCTGTCGTTGTTTTGGCAATAGCGCCATAATTTTACGAAGATCATGAATAAAGCCCATATCCAGCATGCGATCGGCTTCATCTAATACAAAAACCTCTAATTGCTTAAACTTAATCGCATTTTGACTATAAAGGTCCAATAAACGGCCAGGCGTTGCAACAAGTATATCCACCCCCCGTCGTAGCTTCATCATTTGTGGATTAATTTTAACTCCACCAAACACCGCCGTTGAACGTAACGGCATATTTTTCCCATACACAGCAACACTTTCAGCCACTTGAATCGCAAGCTCTCGCGTAGGCGTTAAAACTAACGCACGCACTTGATTGGCACGAACTTGCTCACCCTTAGATAAACGCTCTAATAACGGCAAGGTAAAGCTTGCAGTTTTACCTGTCCCCGTTTGTGCTGCGGCCATGACATCACGACCTGAAAGCACCGCCGGAATCGCTTGCGCCTGAATGGCTGATGGCTCTTTATAGTTTTGCTCAGCAATTGCATCAAGCAGTGGCGCAGACAAACCCAAGGAGGAAAAACTCATAAACTATCTCTTACTCTTATTCTTTTCTTAATTTATTCATAAATTTATAAAAACTAAAATATGCAGCAGTACCAGTAATAGCCGCACCGTAGTTTACCTGGTTTCCATCATCACTGCCACTATTCACTATCATTACTTCACTGAATCTCGCCAATATTGACGCCTTAAAAACAAATTGATTTAATGGAAAGCTAAAAATATTAAGGCTAAAGGGTAATGAGGAGTAACTATAATGAGAATCAGCTCACAGTTTGATGCAGGCAATATTGAGGTTATCTCTGCCGAGTCAGTTAATAATCTACAACTTAAAATACGTAAAGATAACCAGTCCGATTTTTTACAGTGGTTCCACTTTCGCCTTCATGGCGCTAAAAATCAGGCATGTACACTCAAAATCCTTAATGCCAGCGCATGCTCTTACCCACAAGGCTGGCAAAATTATAATATCGTCGCCAGCTATGATAAAGAGCATTGGTTCCGCATTCCAAGTCATTATGATGGCAACGCACTAATCATCAAGCACACACCTGAAGCAAACAGCATTTATTATGCTTATTTCACCCCCTATTCTTATGAACGCCATCAAGAGCTTATCGGTCATGCCCAGCAACATAGCCAATGTGAAGTGAGCCTATTAGGCCAGACAGTCGATGGTCGTGACCTAGATTTACTCACTCTAGGTCAACTAGAGCAATCAAATTCAGATCATCATAAGAAAAAAATCTGGCTTATTGCTCGCCAACATCCAGGAGAAACGATGGCTGAGTGGTTTATCGAAGGCTTTTTAGGTGCTTTACTTGATGAGAACAATGCATTGGCGCACGTATTATTAAGCAAAGCTGTTTTTTATGTTGTTGCCAATATGAATCCAGACGGCAGTGTCCGTGGTAACTTACGCACTAATGCGGCAGGAGCGAATTTAAACCGAGAGTGGCAAACCCCCTCCATGACAAACAGTCCTGAAGTCTATTATGTTAAAGAGAAAATGCAAGAAACAGGTGTTGATCTGTTCTTAGATATTCACGGCGATGAAGCACTCCCCTATAACTTTGTTGCGGGCACTGAAGGTAATCCATCGTACTCAGCACGCATTCAAAGTCTCGAAAAGCAATTTAAAGATGCTTTTAAGCAAACGAACCCTGATTTTCAAGACCAGTATGGTTATGACAAAGATCAGCCAGGTCAAGCAAATCTAACCGTCGCCTGTAATAATATTGGTCAAACCTTTGATTGCTTAGCATTTACTATTGAAATGCCCTTTAAAGACAATGCCGACTTACCTTGCAAAGAGTTTGGCTGGTCTGCTGAACGCAGTGAACAGCTCGGTGCCAGCGTACTCCAGCCCATCTATAACGTTATTGATCAATTAAGGTAATACGATTAATTTTATTTTTTTAACACTTTGCCATAAAATTACTATATAGAAATCAAGAAACAAGGATGTTTGATATGTCAGAACTTAGCCGTCCAGAAAATAAATGGGATATTTTTAAAAATAGCAAAGGCCAGTGGCAGTGGTCCTGCTCCGATCCCAATGGTCGCTTTTTAGGAGCATCAACAGAAACCTTCGACAACGAAGAGTCATGTGTAACAAACGCTCGAGAACAAGGTTACTCAGGAGAGTAACCTTACCTACTATATTTTAAAAATAATTTTAATAATTAGGCCGCAGGAACAGGAAACAACGAGTGAACACCTGAGGCCATCATGGTAACTGCCATTGCCATCAAAATTAAGCCCATAATACGCTCAACAATCTTTAAGCCTGCCACACCTAGCAGCTTATAGAAAAATGGTGTAAATAATAAAACCCCAGTCACAACTACAGCAATCGCAATATCTACTCCTACATAAGGTAACTTAGCAAACAAGCGATCAGCAACATGACTTTGAGTATGAATAATCACTGCGGCCAAAGCACCCGGCCCTGCAATAATCGGCATCGCCAACGGCACAACAGCAATGGCAAGCTTTTCTTCAGCTAGTGTATGCTCGCTTTTGGTATGGGGCTGATGTTCTGTTTTCATATTCAACATCGATAAGCCTAATAACAAAATGATCAGCCCTCCCGCCACTTCAAACGCACCGATGGAAATGCCAAAAAAATCAAGGATATTTTGACCAAACAACGTAACAACGACTAAGATAATCGCAACAGCAATGCCAGCTTTAAATGCAATACCTCGCTGCTCCTTAACATCACGCCCTTCAACTAAACCGATAAAAATCGCTAAATTGCCAAAAGGATTAGTTAATGCCAGTAAGGTGATAAAAAAAGTGATCAATTCATGCACAAGCAACTCTCTCCAAGATGAACTCATAAAAATACGAGTATAAGGAAAGCACAGTAAAAGTCACTTATACTTTGATACATAGATATCAGCTCACATAAGAACCAACGATTTTGCTGCACATTAACTTTTATTTTAAATTATGTTTAAAGTTACTTTTTTGCCTTAGCACCTTAACCATGCTCAAAGCATGTAGCGTGCCAACCATGCAACTACACGCTGACTACGACACTGAAACTAAAAACAGTCACTACCCTCCACTGGGCGATTTACGCATTCAGCGTTTTTTTGATGGCCGTCCTAAGATACAAAAAACAGCACTCAAGCGCTATTTTAAGAAAAAACTACCTTCAGGCATTTTCAGTGGTAAAACTCAGCCTGAATTATCCATCTACCTACAAACAACGATGCGAACCATAGGCCAAGAAAACGGCAGCAACGCACCTCATTCAACCCAACATTATGTAATTACCGGTATCATCCAATCCATTCAAGTATCAAAAAAACCAGGCGTTGCCAAAGAACTCATGGACCCAAACGCGCAATATATTCCTTACATAGGAGCAAGCCATTATCATGTCCAAGTCAAATTTAAGGCTGAATTACGCCAAGCTGGCTTAATCATCCTCACAATCCCGGTGAGTATTAATTTATTTGAAATCACAGCCAGCCATCTAACAGTTCAACAAGATTCAGATAAAATGGCATATTTACTAAAAAAAGCAATCAATCAGGCAATCAAGACAATGTACAAAAAACTTCATCAACAATTGCCACAACAATCAACAATGACCTCAATCAAGAAACTATCCCAGATCAACAGACTACACCCCTAAAACTAGCCGATGCGAACTAGCAGGCTCCATAGTATCTACCTGACCATGATAAAACATCATATTCGTAAAACAAGAATTAGAGTTAGAGCGATGGTTTTTTGCTCTTGCCAAAAACTCCTCAAATTGACTCTCATCAACCCTAAGCAAATCATGACTATCTCGCTGCGCATAACTTTTCATCATATTTGGCAACAACCTTAGTAACTCATCATGTTGACTTTGATAAAGCGCTAATTTCTGTTGAATCGATAAATTTTCATTTTTTAGAATTTTACTGGCAGAGGCTGTTAAATAGTGAATCGCAGCCTCATGCAGATAAAAGTTAGTAGTTTTTACAGGCATTGGGTAAAGCAACTCAGAGTTTAATAGTTTATTAATATGCATCACTAGCGCTGCACACTCACTTCGATTAACCACTCCGTTATCAAGATAATTCTGTAACATGGCATTGAAAAAGTCCTGCTGAGCTTTTTTATGCGCGTTATCTAACCAAAAGTTATTTTTTTCCCTTAGCGGTTTTTTTATTGTGCTTAAAAATCCTTTTAAATCCATTATAACCTGATGGTCGTCTATAAATTCAGGTAAGGCAGCTATGATTGCTATTTGACGATCCCAACTAAAAATTGCCAAACTTTCTACAGCTTCTTTTTTTGTTGTAGCAGGATAGAGCTTTAGTAAATACCTGATGTTTTTTATAAAAATCTCATCACTGTTAGCATCAGAGCAGTGCTGAAACTCTTTATAAAACTGCTTAATAATAGATGAAAAATCTTTATGTTTGCACAGAATATAGTCTTTGGCTGCTTGATAGCGAAGAAATAATTCTCCCTTTTGATTGATATTGCGATAATGATCAGCAATATACTCATTCACTGCGCAGAAGATATGTAGATAATTTTCTCTATAATCTTGATAATCATCAATTAATCTATCAATCAACCCTTTATGATTATGTTTTTTTAAAAAACCAGATTTAGCATATTCATTAAAAAAACATAACAGGTTCGGATAATTTAAGCCCTGCTGATACCTTAGTTGATACGTCGGTCGAAATGAACAATATGTTTTATATACAAGAAAGGGCACCGCCACTGCGCAACCGGTAATAATACAACCTAAAGAAACAGCTGCCTGCGCTAATGGGTGCTGACTTGCTAAAATATCAATGCCTGTCACTGTAGCCAGTGAATTTTTAATCGTATTAACATAACTTCTGACTGTTGAAAATGACTTTGATATCATTTTGTAGACTTTATAGAACGTATTACTTTGCAACGTTTCTTTTTTCGCATTCAGTTCTTTTTCTTTTCCTTTTAATGCAACTCTTAATTTATTCCTTAGCTCTTCAGCACTGTTATTTTCACTCCAATCACCAATATATTTTTTATAATTAGGATCACCTTTAAACTGATTATGGTATTCTACCAGTTTTCCCTGGTTTTCTAGATTTTCCAAAAACTTTAAGTAAATAAATTCTTCTTTTAGCTGCAGCTCTTTTTCTTTAAAATACTTATTTATAATAGAGCCTAAGGTATAGATTCCATAAGCAATGCACAGACCAACCGCAACCGGTGGAACCGTCGACGTTGCACCACAAAGCCCTAATAACATAAACGCATTACCAACAAGATAAAGGCCATCGGTCAATCCATCAATAATATTGGTATAAATTAACTTACGATTATTTTTAACATTAGGCGGAGTAATTTTTTTGAAATCCTGATCAAACTCTGGTCTATCAAGATTAAAAATGTATTGCTCAATTGCCTGAAGGTTACTATTTCTTTTTTCTTCAAGCTTTAACTTATATAGATTATTTGCCGCTAACAAAATACCAATGACAAACCCTAGCGCACCTACAGGTGAAACAACAGAGCTCGCAACAGCATGATGAGAAAGTATTGAAACTAAACTTGATATATTAACAAGCGCATGCCGACCATTCTTCAAGCCACTTAGAGTCGTCCTTAACTTTTTATAATACTTATCGATATTTTCGTTTTTATCAAAATGTGCGCGCGCTTTAAAAACACCAAAGATGCCGAATAAGACAAATAAGCTTAATGAAGAACAGTACGTCGCATCATTATTAAAATCTAATTCATCTCCTGATACATCTTCAAAGTAACCAAGTATGCTTTCAGATAAATAAACAGAATCAGCCAATGTATCTGCTGCATTAAAGCATTCCTGATAACGTTTACGCTCACTCTCAAACCTTTTTCCCTGGTAAATTTCCTCTAATTCTACTGTGTGCGGCATACAACTTACGCTTAAAATAGCTTTTTCAACGTAATATAGCAAAGCAGTGTTACAGGTTAATGAAAAAAATCATATTAGGCTCCGTTGACATT
>NZ_AMFF02000203.1 GCF_000297215.2 Piscirickettsia salmonis LF-89 = ATCC VR-1361 | reverse complement strand
CGCGCAGCGGGCCTATTCTTGTTGTGAAAAAATCAAATTGCGACAGAAGCCGACAGGATCATATTTAATATTGTTTGTTTTTTTTTGTTCAATATGATTGAATTGCATAAATAATTTTATTGAGTCTGTAAAGTGAATATTAATTATAATTTTTCAAGGTCAAAGTCTTATAATGAAAGAGCAAGATTCTTAATTCTTCATTATACTGCTGGAAATTTTGAAATATCTTTGAAAGAACTAACTACAAATGTAAGTTCTCACTACCTTGTACCTTTAAATAAAAAAGATGACCCTAGCTACCCTTTAAATGAAGTTCAGATTATGAATATCGTTGATGAAAAAAATAGGGCTTGGCATGCTGGAGTCAGTGCTTTTCAAGATAGGGTAAATTTAAATGATTCATCTATAGGTATTGAAATTGTTAATTTAACTAAAACTATCGAAAATTTTCTTCCCTATCCTGATTATCAAATCAATTTAATTATAGAGCTTTGTCAAAACATCTTAGCAAGGCACCAGGATATTATTCCGCAACGTGTACTCGGCCACTCAGATATTGCTTTTGATAGAAAATCTGACCCAGGCCCGCTTTTTCCTTGGAAAAGACTTTACGATTCAGGTATTGGAGCATGGTTTGATGATGATACAGTTCTTCAATATAAACAAGCCCTTCAAAAAGGACTGGTAACACTAGATACTGCATATGAAAAAATACAGGAATATGGATATTGCGTAGACAGGCATAACACTTATTGTAAAAAAATTAATAAAAATAAATTAATACGTGCATTTCAAATGCACTTTAGGTCATCTAAATATGATGGTATTTTAGACGAAGAAACTGCTTCTATCATGCTAGCTCTTTGGACAAAATATACAGCTAGTGGTCGATTTGCTTTTGATATGTAATATGAGTATTGAACTTTATGAAAAAAGAAATTATTTTATCTATCGCTGCGAGCCAAGGAGTGCA
>NZ_AMFF02000202.1 GCF_000297215.2 Piscirickettsia salmonis LF-89 = ATCC VR-1361 | reverse complement strand
TGCGGGTTGTCACTTATTATTTTTACCCCCTTATTCTCCTGATTTAAACCCGATAGAGCATGTATGGTCACCGCTTAAAAATAGGGTTCGCATGAAGCTTGATCAAGATGAAATAAATTTAGAGACAGCGCTTAGTCAAGTAATGAAGTCAATGTCAGAAACTATTCGTTGAGTGCTATAACTCTGCACTATTTACACAAGGTTATGAGTGTTTAAAAGCGCTTGAGTTAAATCAGCCTGAAAATATCGACAAACTACTTGGTGGCCTTGCATTATTTGCAGGAAACTATCAGCGCTTGGAAAAGCTCGGGTTTAGTCTTAATCCTGAGCGTGTGAAAAAAATGCTTGATAATCTTGAAAGTTTTGATCAGGACTATCCGAGTTTACAGAAACTTCATGCTGTTTATGATGGACTGACTGCAAAGATTGAGAATAATCAGCTTAAAGTGCATGGATTGACTGGTGGCAGCTCTATTATGTTTAAAGGGCAGTTAAGATGTGTACCGAAAGGTGTAAGTAAAATATGGGAACAAGTTGCTGATGATGAGGGCAACTTTAAATGGATGGATGATGCTGATGTGGCTTTAACTCAGGCAAAAGCTCAAGCCGATCAACGACAAGGGTTTAGGGGGTTGACTGCGGTAAGTATGTTTTTTGGCTCTTATCGGGATAGTGAAACGAAAGAGTTGTATAAGGAAATTAGTGGACTTCTAGCTTCTTAATGACTATGGGTCTGTGATGAGGCCATGTTTAGTTAAAATGTGAGTCTAATATTGCTTGTCGTATTTCTTTGCATTTAGTGTTACTCATATTAAAAAAAAGGGTAGTAGGCTCACCAAATAGCTTGGGTTGATGATCAATGTTGGCAGATGATGACGTATCGATGCTTGATTGTATTGCTGGGGAAGTGACCCATTGTTGCATTTCAGTTCGAATCATATCTAAGCTGTTATTTTTCTTTGCTATTAAATTTTGAATAAGCTGTAGTGTTTGTTTTTCGGCATAGGGCTCCTGTTTGCTTTTCGAGATAAAATGATTGTAATTAAGGTAATCATAGGTGATAGCGAGTGCTTTTTGTAGGTTCGTATTTTCTTTAAGGTTTAGCCAGTTGCCATCTTCAGAAAAGTCAATATCTGCATTATAAAGCGCGATGGCTGCTTTTTGTAAGTAAATATTCTCTTGTAGTGGTATCCAATTTTCAGCAAAGCCAATCTTTGGATTATTAACTGCAATAACCGCTGCTTGAAGGTTAGAGCTCTGTAGTGCTTGCTGTAAAATCGTTTTATTATAAAGATTATTGTCTACTAAAATTCGAGCAAAGTCAGGGTTGATTAAACCAATATTTTCTTCTAAGGGAAGCTCATGCTTTATTATAGCGCTGGATTAACAGTTTCTGACATAATATCAGTAGGTTAAAAAATACAATAAGGAAAAACGATGCCTTCTCCTTACAGTTATGACTTAAGAATTCGAGCACTAAAAATGATTGAT
>NZ_AMFF02000201.1 GCF_000297215.2 Piscirickettsia salmonis LF-89 = ATCC VR-1361 | reverse complement strand
TGAAATTCCTGAATCTAAATCCAGTTTATTATGAAATACTTAAAAGAGGACTATACACAACTAGAGAATATAATTCAACATTAAACAGTTGAACTCTTTAGTTCAACTTTGTTGATTTAACAATTACATATATGTAAAATACTTCGACGCTAAACAAATAAGAAATAAATAAGATGAACTATGACACAATAAGGTCACGGATAAGAGCAAAAATGTTAAGTCAGGGACTAACAGTCAGTAAGCTTGCTAGAAAAATTGACGTATCACACACTACTGTAAATAGGCATTTAGCATCCTCAAAAATAAGCTTAGATTACTTATCTAAATACTCCAATGCCTTAGATTGCACAGAAAACTGGTTAAGATATGGCATCGAACGCACTGAGATATTTGATGAAAAAAAATTAGAAAAAGCTGTGTCTTTTATAAAAAAGACATCAATCGATAGCCATTCACTAGAACTAACAATAAAAGCTCTGGTTAATATCAACACTAACTTCCCTACAAAGCTAGATGAAAAAGAATTAGTTACATTTTGCATATCTCTATATTATGAACTATCACAACTAGAAAGAAAAAAACAGAAAGAAAAACAATACAATAAAAGACTTACTAATCAACTAGAGTGTATTGTCAATTCTGTTCAAAAAGATATTAAGGAAATAAAAGAGTGGTGACAAATTTAAAACCTATTAATAACTCACCTTACGCACAGGTCATAAACATTTTAATCGCCTAAGCTCTATCAAAAGCTTTGATTAGTAATTT
>NZ_AMFF02000200.1 GCF_000297215.2 Piscirickettsia salmonis LF-89 = ATCC VR-1361 | reverse complement strand
TCCATGGCTCGCAGCGTAAGCTGTTGGTCAGCATATAATTGTTTAGCCTGCTCAATTGCTTGTAAAAGTTTTTGCCATTTACTTGAGCCTAGAACAGCTCCTGGTTCTAAATTTACTCCAGCAGGTATTGCTATAGAGCCTGATGCTTGTCTAGATTGCAAGCCAGTTACAGCTTTTTTAGTTGGCTGTAATTTACCTTGTTCCTGCTTGTTCTCATCCAAGGCCATATCCGCAGCCACTTTCACTTCAGGTTCCGGCTCAGGGATATAGCTAGGTAGCTTTTCACTGAAAAAATTACGGATTTTAAAAACTAAAGCCATATCTTTATAAGAGGGTAGCTTTTCTTCTATTACTTTTATATATTGAGCAATCGCTTCTAATATTACTTGCTTAGCACAACGGCCATCAGCCATTGCGAGGCCTTGCTCTGGCTTATTTTCCAAAATTGCTACAATACGAGGGAATAATCGTTTATTTAACCAACGAATAACATTTGAGTTTTTCTTATCTTGCTTTTCTATAGGCGCAACATATTCTTGAGCATCAATGAGGCTCATTATTAAGTAAAGTAAAGGGGCAAACTCTAAAATACTCTCAACTCGATCAAAAGGTAACTTCCAGAAGCTTACCAAAAAAGATTTAACTAATAAGTCAAAATTTTTCTTCTGAATCTGCTCTAGTTGATTAAAGTCTTCTTCAAACTGATCAATTTTAATCACACCCTGGGATAAGTCAGCAAAATGACGTAAGCGTCGCTA
>NZ_AMFF02000199.1 GCF_000297215.2 Piscirickettsia salmonis LF-89 = ATCC VR-1361 | reverse complement strand
GTAGGTATTTTGCACATCCAATGATGCAAAATCGCCGAGCAAAACGCGACGACTATAAACCCTCGGCTGTCCGCGTCACACAGCGTTGCGTGCCTTGAATCGGCACACTCCACCACTGTGCTCTCACATGACTCTACGGTTCGTATAGATTTTTAGACACTCGTTACGCTTGCTACAGACCTAACGGTCTTTCGCAACTCCGCTCTGCTAAAAACCCGAACCTACCTCGGCCTACTCACCCCGTGCTTAGCACTCCATGGCTCGCAGCGTCAGTGTTTTTAATGTAAATATATTATATTTAACCACATAAATGCACTGTGTAACTACTGTAGTTGTAGGTAGATTGCTGAGTTAATAATAAAAAGCTAGGTTTTATGTTTTATGCGTAATCGATCGAGGGTTATTTAATATTTTTTTACGTAATTTTACATAACTTGGCTCAAGTTGAGTACTTAAAACATGAAAAGGGTTATCTGTTTTCAGCTCATCGATCATATGAATAGCAAATTGTGCCTCTTCATAACCTTGCTTTGCCGCACGTTGATACCAGGCTAAAGCAATATTTTTATTTTTATTTACTAAAATACCGGCTTCAAACATTTTACCTAATTGATATTGAGCCGCAGGATTACCCTGGTGGGCTTTTTCTGTAGCAAGATAATAACGTTTAATTGCACGTTTAAGTTTGTCTAAGTAAAAAGCTGCATCTGCATGGCCTTTTTCCGCAGCAATGCGATACCAACGTACTGCCATCTCGATATTTTGGCGAATACCAATCCCCACTTCATAGCATAAGGCTACTTTCATCGCATTAATAAAACCATCACCTTCACTACGTGCTGCACGCAAATACCAATGAAAGGCTTGAACTTCATCTTGACGTACACCTTGACCACTGACATATAAGTCACCTAAACGACTTTGCGCGGCAACATAACCACGCTTAGCTGCAATCGAATACCAATGAGCCGCTTCTTCTTTATCTTCTTTTTGGCCACAACCATAATCAAAAATTTGCGCAACACGCATCATTGCAGCAAGATGGCCTTGTTGAGCTGCTTTAAGGTACCAAAAAATTGATCGCTCTTGATCAATTTCAATACCTCGGCCATAAAACAATGAATTGCCGATATAAAATCGTGCTTCACGATGACCATACTTCGCTGCGGCTAAGGCCACTTCAAACGCTTTATCCAGCTGTTCTTGTTCGATGTATTTTAAAGCAAGCATATATTGGGCATTAGCATCACCGTGCTTGGCCTGCTGTTCAAGATTGCATATCTGACTCATGCACGCACCCAAAAAAACTTTTCTTTGGTGTTATTGTCGGCAAAATTAAGTTTAAGCTTTAGTGGTTAATTTATGTTTATGACTTGAACTAAACTAGATGCCAACATTTTGTTATAAATAACATCTACTTCTTTTAACTTAAATTTCTGATCTATCAGATGATAGATTACTTGATAAAAATTAAACTTTTTATTATTTTTATTACTAGATAATTTATCAAAATGATTTTGAGTTTGTATTTGTTTGATCAAATTCGTTATCTTTTGATCAGTTACAGTAATAATAGTGCGTATTTGCTGTAGGTTGTGCTGAGCAATGGGTTTAATTGTTAGGTGCGTCTTCCAAAAGTTAATCCAATAGGCTTCAATTTGCTTTGAAATGTCCATTAAAATCTGTGTATTGATTAAAATAGCAGCACTTTTTTTATGATTATCAAATTGCTTTTCAATGTGAGTTAATATCACCCGTTCACGCTTAGCATCATAAGGACTTAGATTGTGATTGTACTTAAAAGCAGCAACGTCCTTCATTATTGCTTCACGTTGTTGAATAAGTTGAATTAATTGGGTAAGCTGAGATTGTATTGTTATTGATGATGCTGATGAAGGTTTAGCGTAAATATAAAAAGATAAAAATGAAGAATACAGAACGAATAACAATGTAAATAGTACTTTTTTCATAACAGCTATATCCTATAAACCTAACGTATTGTACTTAAGACTGACAAACTAAAAAACCATCGGCAATACTGTCGCACAGCTAATAAAAACAAAATAAAAAACGACTAGAGCTTTAAATTTCCCTGAAACTAAAAACGCTCGCATTGATTTTGAATCGCTTCCATACATACCAAAAAATATCCGTAAGCCAACCATTAAAACAAGGTGTCCAAGCAATAATGTAAATACTGTAATCATTTAACCCACCCTTTACTTTTACTTTTTTAATAGATTTTTTAACAATTGCGATTGTACGCCTGTCCGTTTACTTGGCAAGTGTTTTTATAGAAAAATTATACTTTCGCTGCGAGCCAT
>NZ_AMFF02000198.1 GCF_000297215.2 Piscirickettsia salmonis LF-89 = ATCC VR-1361 | reverse complement strand
CTCCATGGCTCGCAGCGATCGCTTCAATCATGTCAGAGCGTTTGTGAAAGCGCGCATTATCCATAACAATTACTGAATGTGCTGGCAATTTAGGCAATAAATCTTTAACTAGCCATGCATAAAACACATCAGAATTAATTGACCCAGTAAATAAAGAGGCTGTTAATAATAACTTCCCTAAGAGGGCACCAATGACATTAATACGACCCTTTTCATGCCAGTTATGAACACCATAACAGCGCGTTCCTTTCTGAGAGTAGCCTCGCTTTCTTGGCATATCTGTTGCAAAACCACTTTCATCTAAATAAACAATGGGTCGACCATAGCCGGCGTAGCGCTTGATTTTATTCTGGAAGCTTGTACGTGTATTTTCGTTGGCTTTTGGGTGTTTTAGTGTTTTTTTTACAGCTGATTGCAAGGAAATTCAACCAATGCTGAATACAGTGTTGACTTACACCAAAACGTTGCGCACGTTCCCATTGATAACTATCCGGATAATTTTTTACATCATCGCCCTCCGTCATCTGAA
>NZ_AMFF02000197.1 GCF_000297215.2 Piscirickettsia salmonis LF-89 = ATCC VR-1361 | reverse complement strand
AAGCAGACTTTTACTTTGCTAGACCTTATCGTTCTTGTGATAGAGGTCTAAATGAGCACACAAATGGTTTGATAAGGCGTTTTCTACCTAAAGGGACAGATTTTAATGAAATTAGTGACAAAGAAATAGCAAAAATAGAGCATACATTGAACACCAGAAGAAGAGCGAGTTTGAATTATTGCTCACCTAATCATGTTTTTTTAGAGTATTTGATGGCGGCTTAGTATAGAGTAGTGTTGCACTTCAGATGACGGAGGGCGCTTTTAATTGTGCTCTGTGCTGATATATATGTTGCTAATATAGTGAAATGAGTTTTTCATTATTTTTCATCCAAGAATTATGAAAAAGCGATTTTAAAAAAATTTATATTATTATTGTGTAGTAAAATACTATTTTTTTTAATTGTAAAAATAATGATAATTCTTATGTTTCTATCAATATAGAGTTAATAAAATAAATGCTCTTGTGCTTTAAATAGTAATTTTATGTTTGTTGGATTTTAATGGCGTGTTTTATATTAAATTGATATTACACGCGCATTGATCTTCAATTTATTATTCTGTTTTTTTTGTTTTGTTTATGTTTCAGTGTAAAAGCAATGGGTGTTATACTTGGATGCTTAAAGAGCATTAAGATGAACTAGTTATAGGATTGAAGTGATATGTTAGAAATTAAAGTTAATATTAAAGTGTAAGCTGTTGCTAGTTGTGAAGAAGGCTTGAGTATTGATGGTATTTTGGGATAAAAGAAGGTATATCTCTAATGAATCATATTATTAGTTGCCCTTTTTGTGGGGTGAGTACAGAACATGAAATGTCCTATGGGCTACAATCTTACGTCTGTGAAGCGTGCCATAATTTAATCGCAGCAGGCATGGATGATTGTTGTTTATTTTTCTCTCATGATTTAGCTTGCTTGTGTCAAAGAGAAAATGAGAAAAAAATGGAGCGAGAAAGAGAAGAAAAGGAGGAAGAAGAAGCGTTATTATGCCCCTCTTTGCGCAAGTGGTCCAGTTAAGGATTTAATGGGAGTTATAGTTTATTAATAAAAGCCAACGCTGTTTGGCTAAATTTTTTTTAGCAAAAAAATAATATCTTTAAAATACCTTTAGAAAAATTAATTTTCATTTATTCTTATTTATTAATGAGTGAGCGGATCTAGGCTACTTGCTATAACGTAGGAGAGTTAGTCTAAAATAATTAGTTTTATTGATTTTTATAAGATTTAGTTAAATTAAATTGATAGTTTTATTTAGACTGCAATAGCATAAATTTAAGTTGATGTGTTTTATTTTATTGTTTTAAAAAGGTTTTTTATTAATAGTTTATATCAGACTGAGGTTATTAATCGATATATGCAGAGAGTATAATTAATTAAATTTTATTTAAAATCAAAAGAATAAGATCATTATTGTATTTGTTAACTTAATAATAAAACAATGAAAAATTACGGTTGTACTTAGTGCAGGCTTGTGATTTAATTGCGCTACTAACACCGATTTGAAATGTCAGTTTGCAGATATGAGGTTCCTCACACTGCTTTTGTATTACTTGTGTGTTTAATTCAAGTAGTGTTGAAGCAGCAGGTGGTTTTTGCTGGTTATTTTGAGACTTTAATTAAGTTTTTGTTATTTTTGAAGTTTTTTTATGAAATAACAATAATTTAGTTAAGATTATGAATTTAATATTTTTTTAAAGCTGGGGTTTTTATGGAGTGTTTGCTGTGTCTAGATTGAGGGTATGGCGATGTCGGGTAATCAAGCACTACAAGAGAATGTTGGCTTTTTAGGCGCTTTGGTTTTTGCAGTAAGTTTGGTATTAGGTAGTGGTGTATTAGTGCTTCCTGGTGTGATTTATCACTCTATCGGTGAGTTAGCTATATTTACTTGGCTTGCTGATGCCTTACTGATGGTCCCCTTGGTGATTATTTTCGCCTCCTTTGGCAGTAAATATCCAGGAAGTGGTGGTGTTGCTGGATTTATTGAGCAAGCATTTCCATATCTAAGTGGCGGCAGTGCTTATTTGCTATTAGGCCAGTGTAGTATATGCTTTGCTATTGTGGCGATCACTGGCATCCTTTATTCATTTGCTTTGCTATTGCCAAACTTTCATGCTTCACATATGTTGGTTGCAGGAATAAGTTTAGCATTAATGTTTATTGTTTTTTTTATTTCTTTTTTGGGTAATCATCGTGTCATTTGGCTGCAAAAGCTAATTATTATCCCATTATTGTTATTTTTATTAGTGCTTATTTTTTTGTCTATTAACCATCCTGATGCTGCTACTTCCTCTGTTACTTATTGGCCCAAGCATTTTGATACGGGATTGATAACACAAGGAATGATACTGGCTTTTTTTGCATTTGGTGGCTGGGAAAGCTTTGCTTCGATGACCGGGGAGATTAAAAAACCAGCACGTACGGTGCCTTTTGTTATTTTTGTTGGCTTTTTATTGACTGTCGGCTTGTATGTTGGACTTTCTATTGCGATTCAAAAAATATTTTTCGAGAAAAATATGATGACGGGAAGTTCTTTTTTATTAGATCTTGTACAAGTGAACCATTTAGGACAATTTAGTGTTGCAATTTGCTTTTTTATTGTATTTGTTGTGGTTATTTCGAACTTAAATGGAGTGATTTGGTCAGGTTCTCGTACTTTGGTGACGTTGGGCCAAAAAGGATGGGCTCCGGCATTCGCTGCGAGCCATGGA
>NZ_AMFF02000196.1 GCF_000297215.2 Piscirickettsia salmonis LF-89 = ATCC VR-1361 | reverse complement strand
CGAGCCATGGAGTGCTAAGCACGGGTGAGTAGGCCGAGGTAGGTTCGGGTTTTTAGCAGAGCGGAGTTGCGAAAGGCCGTTAGGTCTGTAGCAAGCGTAACGAGTGTCTAAAAATCTATACGAACCGTAGAGTCATGTGAGAGCACAGTAGTGGAGTGTGCCGATTCAAGGCACGTAACGCTGTGTGACGCGGACAGCCGAGGGTTTATAGTCGTCGCGTTTTGCTCGGCGATTTTGCATCATTGGATGTGCAAAATACCTACCGAGGTAGCGACGCTTACGATTGAATTAATACAACAATTAACCTTAGATATGTATATTTTAGAGTAGAATGAAATAGAAATAATCGAAATTTTGGAGGTGTCGGTTTGGATAAGCAAGGGGTCAAAAAAATCCAATATCAGGTGGATGGTCAGCAGGTTGTACGTGTTTCATCATCGGAACTTCAGCAAAACTTGAAGCAAGTGATGCAGCTGTTGTCAGAAGGTTACTTTATTGAAGTGACTAAGCATCGTACTAAGGTTGGGATGATTGTTCCTTATTAAAAACAGGCATAATTTGCATTCACCCTTCACTTACTTGATTTTATATTTTAAGTGAAAGGGTGTGGTCGGGAGAAAGGGAGTTAAGATTCTTCTGGGTGTTTTATATTGCTAAACCAGATCCGTTGTTTTTCTCTAAGTAGTGGGTTATTGCTTTGCGATTCTGCAGAGACTTTTTTCATTTTATAATGGTTTTGGGTAATAATACGGCTTGGGGCCATAGTAAATGCAAAAGATAAAGCAGGCAGTAGTAAAGTTAAGCTGATAGGGATTAAAGCTAGCCATCGCATAATAAGTTCCTTTTTTTGGTCAGTGACATAGTCAAATTTTTATTTATACCTAAAGCCTAGGAGATGATATAGCGCTCAACGAATAGTTTCTGACATTGACTTCATTACTTGACTAAGCGCTGTCTCTAAATTTATTTCATCTTGATCAAGCTTCATGCGAACCCTATTTTTAAGCGGTGACCATACATGCTCGATCGGGTTTAAATCACAGGGCGGTGGCATGAATGTCTTTGATGTTGTCATGAATCGTATAAATCTTGACGAGTAG
>NZ_AMFF02000195.1 GCF_000297215.2 Piscirickettsia salmonis LF-89 = ATCC VR-1361 | reverse complement strand
TAAATTTTGGGGATCATTTCATTGCTATTGATAATTTAGATTCTTATCAACTTATGAGAAATATGGGTTTAAATAAAGCTTATACCGAAAACGCGCTTGATAATCTCCCTTTGTTTATTAAAATGCAAGACCTAGGATTAAGTCAGAATCGTATTGAAAAAGCGCTTAATAATCTCCCTTTGTTTATTAAAATGCAAGATTTAGGGTTAAATCAAAATTATATTGAAAAAGTGCTCGATAATCCCGAAAAAGGAAATTTAATTAAAGTTTTTCTAGAGGCTGGTTTAGATCGGGCAATTAGTAATGCTCAGCAAAGGGGCAATCAAAAAAAGTTAGCAATGGCTAAATTTTTTAAGTCAAAAGTAGAAACTGAGGAACCTCAGATTGTTCTTAAAAATGCTGCTCATGTACTTCATCATAGGTTAGGTATATTAGCTGCGAAGTCTTATAAAGTGGCTGAGCCTTGCTTTGAAGAAAGTTGAAAGTTATTGGATATAAATGACAGAGACTGGAAGAGTATTCTTAGCAAAGGCCACAGAGCTAAAACATCAAGTCTAGTTGGAGGATATCAAACTTTTAAATATTATAAACGGTATATGGATACACATAATGACTCTCTTGAGCAAGCTCTTTTGACTCCTTAATTTTTTCACTTTACTGCCCCTCTGTGCCAGCCAAAGTG
>NZ_AMFF02000194.1 GCF_000297215.2 Piscirickettsia salmonis LF-89 = ATCC VR-1361 | reverse complement strand
TTTTAAACACAATATTTTGTCGATTAATTAATGAAAGGTTAAAAACATAATTGAAATGATCCCCAAAATTTAATGTCTAAATTAAGGCATACTTTTGGAGATTTTTACATGAGCAGACAGCAGTATTCAAGCAGCAAAAAGTTCCAGATTGCGCTTGAAGCAATAAAGGGCAAAGAGACCATTGCAGCTCTCAGCACCAAGCACGGCATTGCACCCACATTAATTTCAAAGTGGAAAAAAGACTTGCTTGAGCGAGGCTGTGAACTTTTTGAAAAAGTCTATAAAACCTCCGATGTTCGTTTAGAGCATGAACGTGACCAGTTGTTTAAAAAGGTTGGCGAACTGAGCCTAGAGGTGGATTACTTAAAAAAGGGCTTCGCGAGCATCTAACCTCTAAAGAACGTCGATTGCTCGTAAATCCAGAGCTGAAAATTACGGTTGCCCGTCAGTGTGAGTTGCTTAGTGTTGAGCGCAGCGGGCTTTATTATAAGCCGGTGCCAAAAGTTGATGATACGGTGATGATGAATCGCATTTATGACATTTGGTACAAGAGTCCTTGTTTTGGTTATCGTCGCGTAACAAAAGTTCTGCGCCGTGAAGGCATGCGAGTGAATCGTAAGAAAGTGAAGCGCCTGATGGATTTAATGGGGTTAAAAGCCATTTTTCCAGGGCCAAAGACCTCATTAAAAGGAGAAAATCATAAAACTTATGATTACTTACTGGACGGCCTTCACATCGCGCGACCAAATCACGCTTGGCAGGTGGATATTACCTATATTCGCACACGTAAAGGCTTTGCTTATCTTACGGCCTTA
>NZ_AMFF02000193.1 GCF_000297215.2 Piscirickettsia salmonis LF-89 = ATCC VR-1361 | reverse complement strand
GCCACCCAGCTCGCCAATGATCTGCTTGAAGAAGGGGCGAATATGGTCGAGTTTCGGCAAGGATTTAAGTCCATGACCCCAGCATTAAAAGAACTCGAGCGTTTGGTGATTTCAACAAAGCTCCATCACAACAATAATCCAGTTTTGAATTGGATGGCCTCGAATTTAGTCGTTGTTGAAGATGATGCGGGTAATATGAAACCTTCTAAGCGTAAATCCACCGAGAAGATTGACGGCATGGTGGCCACGGCAATGGCCGTCGGGCGTTTAATTGCTGGGGAAGATCACTCCTCGATTTATAACGAGAGAGAATTGTTTATCTTATGACGTTATTTAAGCGCTGGTTCGGTGCAGCAACGGAACTTGAACCGAGCACCGAATATGGTGGCTATGAGCTTTTAGATGCTGCGCCCATCAGTGCTAGCGGTCAAAGCATCCACCCGGATAATGCCATGCGCTTAGCAACGGTTTATGCCTGTATTCGTGTATTAGCTGAATCGATTGCCGCCTTGCCTTTGCATGTTTATCGCTATGAAACAGGCGGCGGTAAAGCCTTGGCCACAGATCACCCGTTATATTCTGTCTTGCATGATCTACCCAATGGTGAAGTCACTAGTTTTGATTTACGTGAAAACCTCGTCGGCCATTTATGTTTACGTGGTAATGCGTATTGTCAGATTATTCGCGATGGTGCAGGGCGAGTGCGTGAATTAATCCAATTGCCCACTGATAACACCACGGTGCGCCGTGATGAAAGAACAAAAAAACTCATCTATAGCACGATTTCAAATGGTCAAAGCTATGAGCTACGTGACGATCAAGTGTGGCGACTCAATGCCATGGGCAGTGATGGGATTATTGGCAGCAGTCCCATTACTTTACAACGTGAATCACTCGGCTTATCCGCGGCAACACAAGAACATGGGGCAAAATTGTTTGGCAATGGTGCACGCCCCAGCGGCATCTTAACGACAGATAGCCATCTTAAAAAAGAAGGCCGTGAAAATCTAGCGGAGTCTTGGAAAAAAGCCCACGGCGGTAAAAACTCGAATGGGGTCGCTGTTTTAGAAAATGGCTTGAGATGGCAAGCGCTCACCATGAGCAGTGAAGACAGTCAATTTTTAGAAACACGCAAATACCAGCGCAATGAAATCTGTGGAATTTTCCGCGTGCCGCCGCATATGATTGCTGATTTAGAACGTGCCACTTTTTCCAATATTGAGCATCAAGATTTAGCCTTTGTTCGTCATAGCCTGGTGCCGTGGCTGGTGAAAATAGAGCAGAGTATTAGCCGTGATTTATTACTCGCCCATGAGCGCAAAAAATATTTTATAAAATTTAATATCGAGGGCTTATTACGTGGCGATACGGCCGCTCGGGCGGCTTTTTATAATCGCATGTTTAGTATCGGGGTGATGAGCCAGAATGATATTCGTGAACTAGAAAATATGAACCCAATAGAAGACGGGGACCGTTATTACCGGCCGTTAAATATGACCCCCATCGGTGAGGATGAAGAGCAAAATAATGAACAACTGGTATCAGATCAAAGCACAAGCAAATAAGCACGCGGATGTGTATATTTACGATTACATCGGTGATTACGGTGTTGAAGCTAAACGTTTTGTGATGGAGTTACAGGCGCTTGATGTAGAGCAAATTAATTTAAGAATTAATTCGCCCGGCGGTTCTGTCACGGATGGCTTTGCTATTTATAATGCCTTGCATCGTCATCCGGCAAAGATTATTGCCCATATTGATAGCCTCGCGGCTTCTATGGCAAGCATTATTGCACTTACCGGTGAAACCGTGCATATGGCCGATAATGCCTTTTATATGATCCACCGCCCTTGGGCCTATGCGGTGGGTGATGCTGAAGAGTTGAGTAAAATCATTGAGATTTTAGATAAAAATGAAGCAAAAATAGTAAACATTTATCATCAAAAATCTAATTTAGCCGACGATAAAATTAAAGCGATGATGTATGAAACTTCTTGGTTGACCGCAGCAGAAGCAAAAGAGTATGGCTTTATTGATGAAATTACCGAAGCTGTGAATATTGCCGCCTACGTTAAACCTAATCAATATAAAAACACTCCTCAAACATTAATTAAACATTCTGAAAATAATACAGTAAACGCGCTTCAACGCCATAAACTCGCACTTAAACGCTCCCTTTTATAATTTTCCTTAAAACTTAATTTTTTAAAAGGCTCTTAATATTCTAGGAGGAATAGACTCATGCCTGATATTTATGAACTTGCCCAACAACGCGCTGAAGTCATTAACAAGCAACGCGCCATGCTGGACCATGCAGAAAGCGAAAGCCGTGGTTTTACCGATGAAGAAGACGGGCAATATAACGATTTAAACACCCAGCAATTAAACATTAAAAACCGCATTGCTAAAGCTGAAGAGGTTGAAGCACAAGAGCGTGAGCTCAATACATTAACTTCTGAACCCTTGCGCTCCAGTGTACAATCACCGACTGAAAACAAGGCCACCAGCCCACTTGCAACCGAAGAATATGAAAAAAACTTTTTTGCCTATATGCGTGGGCAAAACTCAGGGGTTGATATTCGTGCCGGACAAGTTGAAGGGACGGATAATAAAGGCGGCTATTTAGTGCCGACGAAGCTACAAACCACCTTAATCGAAGCTCTGGAAGAGCAGACGGTGATGCGTCAAATGTGTCGCATTATTCAAACCAGCTCAACGACTGATCTACCCATGGCCGACAGCTATGGAGCCGCGACGTGGACCGGTGAAGCCGTCGCCCATACCGCAACCGATGATACCTTTAAGAAAAAATCCATTAAAGCCTATAAGCTGTCACGGATGTTGAAAATATCGGATGAATTACTGGCCGACAGTGCGATTAATATTGGTGCCCATATTGCTTACTCCTTTGGTCGCAGCTTTGGCGAAGCCCAAGAAAAAGCCTTTTTAACTGGCGACGGCACCGGCAAACCCAATGGCTTATTAAATGTCGCACCGACGGGGGTTACCGCTGCCGCACCCACCAGTATTACTCTAGATAATATTTTAGATTTACGTAGTTCGGTCAAAGCTGCTTATCGCCGTAAAGCCTCCTATCTTATGCACGACTCCACTTATGGCTCATTGTTAAAAATGAAAGATGGTAATGGCCAGTATATTATTCAGCCTGATTTTAAAAGCGGTGAGGGTGATTTATTACGTGGTAAACGTGTGAATACCTCGGACTTTATGGACACCCTCGCCGCCGGGAAATGTGCCGCCTTGTTCGGTGATTTTTCTAATTTTATTATTGCTGATCGTGGGGGTATTTCGCTGCGTCGATTGAACGAGCTTTATGCTGAAACCGGTGAAGTTGGTTATTTAATGTGGTTGCGTGTGGATGCCTTATTGCTTGAGACAGAGGCAATTAAACAACTTAAAACAGCTGTATCTTAAAAAATTAATAAAAATTAGATGCTTTATTTATTAATAAATAAACTTTATATAATTAATTAATATACTATTTTTATTTATAAAATATTACCATGGCATTAATACATTTAAGGTATTATTGCCATGAATGCAAATCAGTTACTCGCAATTGGTGCTGCCTTAGTCACAGCAGTTCGCCGAAATATTAAATATTCAGAAAACCTTTATTTGTTGACAGGAAATTCTTTTTTTGATGAAAGATATAAAAAAGTATACTCGATTAGAGAAGGGATTAATGCTACTAGTGGTAAAATTGATGAGCAAGCTCCCTCAGCATACGCAAAAAGAGCATTAGATCATAGAGTTGGTTTTTGTAGTGAACTAAGTGAAGTTAGTACTTTCTTAGGCTCAATGTTAAATAAATTTGAAGCACCTGTTTATATATCAGTAATTAAAACTCCTCTTCATGCCTTTTGCTTAATTCATCAATCATCAAGTTTGCACCAACAAACAAAATCAAATGTTTATATTTCTGATAATATAAAAGAGCTTAGTGAGAAAACAGAACTAGAAAATGCAATTATCGTTGATACCTGGATTTATAAGGCAACCAAACTTTCCAATTATAAAAGCCATATAAACTATGCAAAAGAATTTGGAAAACAGTTTGATCTTGAAGAGTGTTTTGATGGTGAAATTAAAACAGAAGGCTATTCTGAAGCGTTTGGTACAACTCAACCTATAAAAATCGCAGAAAAAAGACTGTTAAGGGATTTTAATCTAGCTTACCAAGAAGAGAGCAGAAAGCTCTTTACTAAAGAGACATATTCTACCCAAGGTCGTAGACGTAACTCTATCGATACTAATCTAATTTGTGATAGCAAACGATGGGGGCAGTTGAAAGACCTTAAGCTATTTATTGAAAGAATAGCTTCAAAATCGAGTGATTGGTATTCTAGCTCTAGTAATCGAAAAGGTAAGAGCTATCAAGCACTAATAGATAGTTTGGACTTTGCTATCCAAAAATATATGGACATTAGTAATACCGATTTACAAGAAATTTTTAATCGAGCATTGCAGTTAGCACCTATAGTTCGAGGAACGTCTTCCTTTAAAAATCTTTGGGGTTATAGAAATCATATTACAAAAACAACTGAAGGGTTACTCAGTACAGATGTTGTACCAGAAGAATATTATAAATTTGAAACTCTACCACAGATGAATCTTTTTGAAATAAGGAACATTAGGTCTCGCCCAATATCTCAAAATGAAAAATGTACAGCCTTAATCCAATGGATAAAAAAAGAAGGTGCGGATCCTTCTTTTTATAGTGATGCGCAAAAAGCGGCTGCTTATAAAGCAGTCGATGATTTTGTCAGTCGCAGCCAAGGAGAAGCAAGCTTGTTATTTTATGACAGAGCGGAGGAAGCACCCCCTCTGGCAGCAGAAGCTTCAGCAGCATCATTTAAATCGTTTTAATTCACATTTAAATCAAATTTAAAAGTAAAAGGGACTTTATGAAAGTTAAAATCTTAGTGCCTCGGGCCGGGATAAATATTTCTTATAATATCGGCGATATTATTGATTTACCCGACAAAACCGCAAAAGCCATGATGAAGCACGGTGATGCTGAGGCAGTTAACGTTAAAACATCGAAGAAAAAACCAAAATGATCGATTTAGCACGCCTAAAAAGCCATCTACGCATCGAAGATAATAACGAAGATGATTATTTAGCGTTTATTCTTGCCGCTGCCCTACAAGCCGCCGAGGACTATCTAGACCGTGCAATTGTAAATAATACAAATGACTTGGAAACGATTGAAAACAGTGTGTTAATTAATAAATCGATAGAAATTGCCATCTTAATGTCTGCCGGTCACTTTTATGAAAACCGTGAATCAACGAGTACTTTAACGGTGAAAGAGGTGCCGATGAGTACCCATTTTTTACTCAATCCACATCGGCATTTAAGCGCATGAGAGCGAGTTTGTTACGCCATCGCGTGACTTTACAAAATAATTTAATCGGTGCCAATAATTATGGTGAAGCCGTCGATTATTGGCAGGATATTACTACCGTCTGGGCACGGGTCAGTCCGAGTGCAGGCCGGGAACTCTTTAGCGCCCAACAGTTTTATCATGAAATTACTCAAACGGTGACCCTGCGTTATCGATCTGATATTACCCCGTCGTTGCGCCTTGTTTTTGATGGTCGTTATTTGGAGATTTTAAGTGTGATTAATCCAGATGAGCGTAATCGTGAGCTTATTTTAGCCTGTCGGGAGTGGCTGCATGCCTAAAATGAGTTTTTCTGTTGAGGGTTTACGTGAATTAGAGCAGAAACTTAAAACCTTAGAACCGAAAAAAATAAGAAACCTAAACCGTCGCGCCCTGCGTAAAGCCGCGGAACCGGTTGAGGCACAAATGAAAGCGAATGCACCGCAAAAGTCAGGCGCTTTAGCTGAGTCAATTAAACGGCGTTCTAAAAAAGGCAAAGGCCGCCGAACCATTGTTAATGTGACGGTGGGGCCTGCACGTAAAATTCAATACGCTATCGAGCAAGAATATGGCAGCAGTCACCAACCGGCACGGCCGTTTATTCGCCCGGCGCTGAATGATAACGCGCAAACATCCATCGATATTTTTAAAAATGCATTAACCCTCGCGCTGAAAAAACAAAAACTATGATTGAAGATGTCTATTTTGCGCTGCTCAGTACCGGCTGGCCGGTGTTCCCTATTATGTTACCTAAAAATCAAATACTGCCCGCAGTGACGTATCAGGTAATTGGCGGTGATCGACGTTATAGTCTGGATGCTCAGGCGCATTTGCAGAAAAAAACCATACAAATAAGTTGCATCGCTAAAACCTATCAAGAATGCAAACTCATGCAAGACAGTATCACCGAAATATTAAACGGCTATCACAGTGAAAAAATCCAGCTGATTACCTTTGAATCAGAGCTAGATCAGTATGAACAGGACACCAAAACCTACCGCACTAATTTAACCTTTACTTTAACAGGAGTTGTATGATGAGTGAGTCTATCGGCGCCCTTTCAGAGATTTATCGTGACAGTGATAATGCAGGCAATTACGTCAAACTGGCCAATATTACTAACATCGGTGAAATCTCATCGAGCCGCGATAAAATTGATGTGACCGAATACGGCAGTACACAGAAAAAATATAAGCTCGGCCTGAAAGATCATGATGAAATTCAGCTCGATATGAATGTCGCCCAAGACAATAGTGAGCTGAAAAATTTAATTAGTGATCATGATACCGGCATAGAGCGCCAGTTTAAAATTATTTTGGCCACCCAACCGAAACGGCAGATTTATGAATTTACCGCCTTGATCACTAATCACAAAATCATCGCCCCGCTAAGTGAAGTGATTAGCATGAGCGTGAGTTTGCAGCCGACCAGTGTGATTGTCCAAAGTGATGAGGTATAAAATGGCTCTCCGTAATGCTTTATTTAATCTTGCCTTTAAAACCGCCCCAGTAACTTTGGGCGAATTAGAATTACAGGTAAAAGAACTCTCCATTGCCGAACAACAACGTTATCAAGAACTGCATCCGAGTTTAAGCGAAACTGAAGCCAATTTATTACTAATTTGCTTATCTTTGTGTGACCACCAAGGCGTTAAAATCTTTGATGTCAGTGAATATAAAAAACTGGCTGAATTACCGCTCGGCGTTATTAAACAAATCACCGATGCGATTGTTGAAGTGAATGGCTTTAATGAAAGTGCAGCGCACGATCTTAAAAAAAACTAGCTCATGATCATGAGCGACGGT
>NZ_AMFF02000192.1 GCF_000297215.2 Piscirickettsia salmonis LF-89 = ATCC VR-1361 | reverse complement strand
AACTTCCGTTGATTGCTACACCCTACTCAAATCTAAATTTTTTGCAACAGTGCCCATTTTTTTGAAATTCCTGAATCTAAATTCTTAAGCCTGCTTCTTTAACTAATTGCCAAAGTGAGGATTTACGCTTGTGCTCCTCTTTCAATTTCGCGTGATAATCAGCTTGTGAAGAAACATCCCCCCACTCTTTGACCTCTTTAGCAAATTTCATCGCTTGCTTTAAATCATTGACGGCATATTTATAGTATTTAGATTGAGATTTTGTAAGTACGCCCTTAACAAGCATACGACGACACAAAACGGCTTCTAAAAAACACTCATGTTTGGCCAGTTGATTTGACAACTGGCGTAAGGGTGAATAATACACATTGCGTACTTCACCCTCTTCACGCACCCACTCAGCCACTGTGGCCACCTCACCCATTTCGATTAAAAACTCAAAACTTATGGTCAGTGATTGTTCTTTTGCTAGACGAATCGCATTTTCTTTAGCAGCACCTACTTCTTTAGCCGTGCAATGCTTTATATAGACTTGAAAGCTTTTAGCATCGAGGTGTTGCTCAAATTCATGCCAACGAATCTTTTGTGCTTCTTTACCTAACCCCTCTAATTCATAGGCTTCGATGAGCAATTTATTAATTTCATGTTGACAATGAAGTGGCTCATCACAACTGACTAAATAATCGATGGCTTCTTTAGAGCGCCAAGCTTTAATAAGACGTTTTGCAATTTCAATAATTTGATAAGCATGAAGCTCGGGTGATTCTTGACGTAACAGATCAATATAATCATCCACTGAGTCACGCAAGTCCGCGATTTCTTGTAACGCAGTTTTTAAATGACTGTGACGTCCTCTTTCTTTTAATTCAGAAAGATCAGCACGATCAAAAAAAACAATATTCCCTATCTTTTTAAGCTTTTCTTTTTCTTTAGGTGGTTTAAGCTTTGAAAGTGTTTCCTTAATTAAACGCTCTAAATGATCAACACCTTCTTTGTTTAAGGCTTGTTTAAATTTAGAAATTGTATTATCGCGCACACCATAATCATTTTCTAATGCAACATCGAAGACTTTCTCTGCGAGTTTTTTCTGGTCTATTTTCTCAGCCTGTGCCCAAGTCTTACCCCAACATTCAACCGCATACCGATAACAACCGCCTAAATCCCCATTAGAGTCATCGGCACGCTCAAAAACAACATTATCGGAGGTGATTAATAACTCCAACACCTCGGCAGCCAGTTCTGGCGCTTGCCCCCGGAGATTTTTATTAACTGCAGCAATAATTTGATCAATCTGATAAGCCAAGCCTGACGCTTCACGCCATTCTAAAAATTTCTTGCCGCGTTTAATGGTATTAACTTCGGCTTTGAGATTTTTCGCTAATTTTTTTGGATCGAGACTGACGAGTAATAAGTCCAGCTTTTTTTTTAAAAACTTATCTTCTTCTGCATAAGAGAGTATACAATCAAACAATTTATCCTGGCTGATTTTTTCTAGTTTTTTTGACCAGGTTTCACGATTGAGCTTTGGCATGACGATCCTTTAAAGTTTAAATTCTTGGTAGGCAGGTTGAGCACTGACATAGCCCACCCTTTGAGCCATTGTAATTGAGTCATCGTCGTTTTGCACTTCAGATGACGGAGGGCGAACCATTTGTGTGCTCATTTA
>NZ_AMFF02000191.1 GCF_000297215.2 Piscirickettsia salmonis LF-89 = ATCC VR-1361 | reverse complement strand
AGGTAGCGACGCTTACGCAAATACACTTAGTTAATTGAGGGTGGTTGCTTTATTAAGTGTTGTGCTATATGCATAGTATAGAGTGGGTATAAGTATAATAACTGCTGTGATCGCTAGATAAAAAATACTGATATGAAAGCCATGAGTAAAAGCAAACTTGTTTGCTTGAGTGCTTACGGTATGGTGTGTATGGTTGTGGTGCCAACTTTGCTCACCAAAGTGGAATACAGTAGTAATTATACTAAGGCTAACTACACCTGAGATATTAAGTAGGGTGATGGCCGCTCCATTAACGACACCAACATCTTGATGATTGTTTAGGTTAGATAAAGCCAGAGGTGTTGCAAAACCATTGCCTATGCCCCAGGCTGCGCCAAACAGCAAAAAGGTGAGAAGCAATACAGCAAGGTGGGTCTGTGTGGTAAAAGTTAAAAATAGCAGAAAAGATAAGATTAGGCAGCTGGCCAGTAAGATAAAGCAGGTGAATGCACCTTTATGGTCATATATTTTACCTGTAAGTGGTGGTAGGATTGCAGTCATTAGTGTCATAGGAATTAAGGCAATGCTGGCACTGTATACGGAATAACCTAAGACTTGTTGTAAATACAGAGGTACAAGAAAAATAATTGGCCAAGCAAAGCCTGCCGCGATCATATAAGCGGTTGCACCGAGGAAAAAACCACGATTGCTAAATAAGTTCATTGGTAAAAAAGGCGAGTTGCTTTTTGCTTCTACCGTGATAAAAATGCCTAAGAAAACGAAAGAAGCGATGAAAGGGTAAATGACAAGACTAGATGCCCAGCCGGTAATGGTGGCTTGATTCACCGCGTAGACAAAACTCATTAAGGTGGCGGCAATGAGGGCAATGCCCAACCAGTCCATTTCTTGATCGGTTTTGCTATCGCGGCCTTGGATGGTGAAATAACAGATGCATAGACTAATAATAATAATTGGGATGTTAATAAAAAAGATCCAGTGCCAACTCATAAAACTTAAAATAATGCCACCGAATACTGGGCCAAAGGCGAGACCTAGACCTAAAATGCCATTATAAATACCCATGGCACGGCCTTGCTCTTTTGCAGGAAAAGCGCTAGCGGTTAGCGCCATGCCCGCAGGTAAAATAATTGCACCGAAAACCCCTTGTAACAGCCTGAATATGACCAAGCTGATAATTGAATTAGAAAAGCCAGCACCCAAGGAAGCGAGCCCAAAGCCGCTAATGCCGATAAAGAGTAGGCGGCGTCGGCCGACAATATCAGCAAGCTTACCCATAGATGCTAAAAAGGCACAGAAGGTAATGCCAAAGCCAGACATCAGCCATTGTAATTGGTTGGTATTTACCGTTAATTCTGTTTGTATGCTGGCAATGGCCATATTAACAATAGTGTAGTCAATGCCAATCATAAAACCACTAATCGCCGTACCGATTAAAATCCACCACTTATTATTGTGGCTATTAATGTTATTGCTCATAATTTTAAAGAATCCTTTTGTATAACTTTTTTATAATTAAATATACTTAGCCCAGAAAATATTTCCAGATAAGGAGGTTTTCTGGCTGAGCAATTATGTTGAGCTGCGTATTGAGCATCGATAGATATGAGCAAGGATTATGGCAGCGATTACTGTTGCTGTAAACTTAGAAAATCAGGCTAAAATCTTTAATATGTGGCAAACAACAATATTACAATTTTTAAAATGCCTTAGGCTAAGATTAATTGCTGTTTTGGTTGCTGAGGGATTTGGTTTGATCGCGGTGAACTGGACAAAATTATCGAACGAGCCAACATAAGCGAGCATCCCACGCTGCGAGCCATGG
>NZ_AMFF02000190.1 GCF_000297215.2 Piscirickettsia salmonis LF-89 = ATCC VR-1361 | reverse complement strand
TTTTTCGCAACAGTGCCATTTATTTTGTGATCTGCTTACCATTTGTTATGTTTCCTTACTCATTCAAATATAACTCTGCCATATTATCCAGCTTACTCTTAATCTCTTTCCAGTTGGGCATAACTTGTGTCAGTAAACGCCAGAATTTATCGCTGTGGTTATGTTCTGAAATATGACAAAGCTCATGCAAAATAACGTAATCAATACATTCTTTTGATGCTTTGACTAAATGTGGATTAAGCATTAAACTACCCTTTGTTGAGCAACTTCCCCATTGTTTTTTCATCGCCATAATTTTAAAAGACGGTATGCCTTCTACCCATGCAGCTTTGGGTAACATTTCTTGTAAGCGCTCATGAAAAACATTATTTGCGTGATGCAAATACCATTGATCAATTAATGCTTTAACTTGCTTTGACCTGTTAGCATCCTTATTGTGTAGAATAACTTCCAATTTACCTCGAAGTAATTTCACAGTACTAACTTTATTAGGTTGACTTAATACCTTTAAGACATATCTTCGACCAAGATAAAACTGAGTTTCTCCACTTACATACTCTCTTGGTAAAACATAATCATGCTGTGAGGCAAACTCCTTGATGCTCTGCCAAATCCAACGAGCGCGTTTGAGCATGGCATTTTGTATGGATTCACTGGTGGCATCATGCGGCACGGTCGCTACTACACGTTGATCAGGATGAACTTTGATAATTACTTTTCGGGACGCCTTGGAGGGGTTTTTTCTATTAATAATAGTATCGTCGGAATTTAATTCAGCCGCTTTACGTATCACTTCGTAATGGATTATTTCCTCTCCATAAGCAAATACACCATGCTCTTGCGTGGTTGTTCTCATTTCAGCACTTATGTTTATCATGATCGACGCTTACCCGCGAGAAAGGCCCACCCTTGTGATTTGCAGTACTTCTTGAATAAATCGTTCTGCATTCTCAATGCCTAAATCAGCACACAACATAGGCAATAACTTTATGCTAATAGCATTTTCTATCTCAGAGGGATTAATCGAGTATTCAGCCACTGCTGTTTTAACGACAGCGTCAATTTCAAATGCATATTTAACCAGTTTGTCATCATCTAGTTCAACATTGTTACGCAATTCTGTTTCAAAGAGATGTTTGAATAAACCGTAGTAAGCCTGAGCATGTTTATTTAGCTTACCATCGGCGTCAACAAAGGCGCTGGGCATACCTGTCACCTTGCGCTCTTTTACTTCCTCTTCGAAGTTTGCAAACAAAATATATTGTTTAACTGGCGCATCAAACATGGCTTTGGTATCAGCTATAGCTTTCTTGAGTAGGTTAGAAAAATACTCTTGTGCATAAGGGTCGTCTGCCAAATCTTGCTCAATCATCTTGGTGATTCGGCCTGTGATCTTATCAGTTTGGTTTCGGGCTTCATCATCTGTTAAGTTTTTTGGCTTAACATCTTTTCCTAAGCTAGCGACCAAATAAGCGCCCTCTGGCTCTTTAATTTCTATTCCGGCTATATGTTTATCTAATAAATGTCTGACATCTTCTGCATATTCATCGTAATCAATGGTTTCGTTGGCATCTTCACGTACCTGCTTGCGTAGATCGACAAACATTTTTAGCGTTTGTTTATAGTGGGGTCTTTTATTTTCAAAGCTTTTATCGTCAAAGTATGTGGCCGATTGTAAGGCAACTTTCATACAGTTTGAAAACGCGGTAAGCGATGAATAAAACTCATCACGGTTTTTAAGGTTGGTATCAATTAATTGCCCTTGGACTTCATTAACCTTTGGCGTCAGTGCTTGGCGAAGTGCCGCTGGATCTTGTTTGTTTTTAACACCTTTAAATATCATCCAGAGCGAGTCGCACAGCCCTGGGAGTTTCTTGTATTCTGTGTCCATACGAGTATACAAGCCTTTAAGGTCATCGATATCAAAGCCACCCTGAGTCCGTTCAGCTAAGTTCTGATACTTCTCTATAGTCGTATCGAGCTCTTTTAAAATGCCGCGATAATCAATTAAATAACCAAACTGCTTTTTGCTGTGTAATCGATTGACACGGGCAATGGCTTGAATGAGATTGTGCTCTTTAAGAGGTTTGTCGATATAGAGTACGGTATTCTTTGGCTCGTCAAAGCCGGTTAGAAGCTTATCTACCACAATCATGATATCTGGACCGTCATCACGACTAAAGTCTTTTATTATCTCTTCGGTATAGGCTTTTTCTTCCTTGTTACCGATGGTGCCTTTCCACCAGTTCTGAACGATACCTTTGCTGTCTTGATCTACTGCTTCATGGCCTTCACGCGTGTCAGGTGCAGATATCGCCACAACAGATGAGACCTTATCTATCTTGTCTAAAGCAATTTTATAGCGAATGGCCGAAATTTTAGAGTCACAGGCTAGCTGGCCTTTTAAGTTTTGTTGTTTAAAGTTTTGGAAGTGATCTGAAATATCATGGGCGATCAGTTCAATGCGACCTTCAGTTTGATAGATCTGGCCTTTTTGTGAAAACTTCTTTTTTAAATCTGTTTTTTGCTGCTCGGTTAGTTTCTCCGTAATACGATCAAACCAGACGTCAATTGCTTTATCATTTACATTTAAATCAGGAATACGCTCTTCATACAGCAAAGGGGTTACGGTTTTATCTTCTACTGCTTGTTGCATGGTGTAGGAATGAATGATTTTGCCGAATTTATTCTCGGTTTTATCGTCCTTTAATAACGGTGTACCGGTAAAGGCTATAAACGCTGCTTTGGGTAAGGTTTTCAGCATGCGAATATTGTTTTCACCGTTCTGGCTGCGGTGCCCTTCATCCACTAATACCAGTATATTTGGGCTGTCATTAAAACATTCCTTATGTCTTATCGCAGAGCCAAATTTGTTGATAATGGAGAAAATGACCCGTTCGTTTCCTTTGCCTATTTGCTCTGCTAAACGCCGTCCAGATGTTGCTATGGCGTCTTTTTTGTCGCGATCCGTTAAGACGCCGCCGGAGGTAAATGTGCGGCTAAGCTGGTTTTCCAAGTTCACACGGTCGGTTACAATAATTATTCGGCACTGAGCAAGCTCTTCAAGCCAGATTAAGGCTTTAGATAAAAATACCATCGTGAATGACTTACCGCTGCCCGTGGTATGCCAAATGACACCACCATTTCGAGCACCTTGTCGCACTCCAGACTTCTCAAAACTGGTAATGCGCTTAATCAAAGTTTTAATGCCAAATACTTGTTGATATCGGGCCACAATTTTGCCTGCCTTTTTTTGGAACAAAATATAAAGGCGAGTCATTTCTAACAGGCGATCTGGGCGCAACAAACTCACTAATAATCGATCTTGGTCGGTAATGGTTAACTCACCGGCTGCAATTAATGATAAATACTCATCTTTGGCAGCATTTGGACGGTGGTCGAACAAGCTGCTTAGCTGGCTTTTATCAAGGGGTTTATTTTTTAAGCGAACAATTTCGGCTTCAATAATCTCTTCTTCTTTCCATTTTGCCCAAAATTTTTCAGGTGTACCGCAAGTACCGTATAAACCATCATGACCATTCACCGATATCAGCAGCTGACTGTAGGCAAATAGATGAGGGATTTCCGTTTGGCCTTGGTTACGAATTTGTTGTGATACTGCTTCACCGAGTGTTGATTTGCCTTCTTTAGAAGAATCAGGTCGCTTTGCTTCTATCACCACCCAAGGTAAACCATTTACAAAACACACAATGTCAGGGATACGATTTCCCGTACCTTCACTATTCTGAATTACCATTTCTTCGGTACAGTGGAACTGGTTATTACTAATGATATGCCAGTCTATCAACTGAATGGTCGGAGATGCTTTTTTACCACCAACAAATTCGGTTACACCTACACCATACATCATGGCGTTGTAGAGTTTCTCATTTGCACTTTCCAGTCCCTCATTCATAGCAGGATTCAACTCATGCATAATTTTATCGATAGAAGTAGCTGAAAGAGGATGTTGTTTACCCGCAAACGGAAAGGTTTGTTTAGCTAAAAATGTACGCATCACCGGCAGTAGCATCACCTGGCTAGTCGTTTTATTGTCTACATTGAGCTTGCCGCGAAACTGTTCACAGTCGCTTGGCGGGATAAAGATATAACCGAGGTTTGATAGCAGCGTTAAGGCGGGTATTTTGGCACTGGATTCTTCTGTGAAATTTACTAATTGCTCAGCCATTATTTCTTCCTAGTGGTATAATTTCCGTCGACTTTCAGTTATGAGGGTGCGTATGGTGGTAATGCGTTTGGAGTTGAGCTTGGGTGTGGTTATGTGAATGCAGCCTCATTTTCATCAACTTTGACGCGGCGTTTACCTGTTAGTAATTGCTGCATTAATGCTTTTTTCTCTTGTTTTAAATCGATAAGTTGTTTTTGGAGTAGTTCGATCGCTGCGAGCCATGGAGTGCTAAGCACGGGGTGAGTAGGCCGAGGTAGGTTCGGGTTTTTAGCAGAGCGGAGTTGCGAAAGACCGTTAGGTCGGGACGTAGCGAAGATTACGTTCATTATCTGCATTGGTTAATACCGATGCGATTTTTTGTTGTTCCTTTAAAAGAGGTATAATTAATGGCATTTTTTGAAACATTGGCAGCCGTAAAGACTTGACGGTCGAGCCGACGGCTTGTGACAAGAAATAATTTCTAAAGTAACCAATAACATAAAAAAGGAACTTGCCATCTACATTATCTATATCAATAATTGCGTATGCTCTCTGGTGTAAGTCAAATTTACCAGTAAAATATTTTGGCATGAAGTCTTGGCCCTCTCCAGGCACTATGATTGCCTCTTTATCAAAAATAAATTTATTGCTTTTTCTAATATCCTCAGATCGATCAAAAAATGTATATTTTGCGTCAAGACTTGAATCTTCACGATTAGAGCTACCTGTAGTAATATGGCTAATCTCACCCAATTTTATAGTTTTCCACTTCGTCTCAAACCCAGCGAAGCGTTTTTGGCCTGTGAGCAGTTGTTGCATCAGGGCTTTTTTCTGCTGTTTGCTGTTGTCGATTAGGGCTTCAGTCGTGCTAATCGCTTTATCCCATGTGGATAGGATTTTGGCGATTTTTTGCTGTTCTGGGAGGGGGGGGACAGGAACTAGGATTGATTTAACAATTCCCCCGCTTAAGTTACTTTGACCTGCTGAGTTACTAAAATTTCTTATATTTTGATATTGGCTCACAAGATAATTGTAATAATATTCAGGGTTTTGATTCTTATTTAATATGATCGCAGCACAGTTCTGGTTGGAGCATGCTTCAAAATCAAGAAGTGCAATTTGCCCTCGTGTTTTACCCTGTCCAATCATAGCTAAAAGAATCGTACCTTTAGGGAATAATTTAGCTGATGAATTTTTTAATCCCAATTCAGTAATAAAAACTTTAGTGCCACATGGGCGTATAACACAATTCTGTACTTCTGTAGTACGAATCCAAGGCACTGTGCCATCCTGCCAATAATCTAATTTTGTTTTACTTGGAGTCCCTCCAGATGTTATTTTTGCAATATTTTCTAATGTTTTTACTTTCCAGTCATTAGGCACCATAACCCAATTCCTTTTGTCTTATGTTGAATGAAACACCTTGGTAGTAGCATGCCTTTAAATCTATTAAAGCAAGTACATGTTTTTGCAGTTTTGTGTCCACGCCTATGAGTCTACGCACACAAAATACTGATTTCTTGTGCGTAGGCTGGAAGGTTTGCACAAGTAAAGTGATTTTATTGTCCATTCGCAGCATCCATTTGATTAATATTGGCTAATAAGCCACAAAGAGCATCATTTAAATAATAATTTTCATTGCCTACCTTATGCTTTGAAATTAAATTCAACTCAACCAATTGATCTAAATACTTATGCGCCGTATTACGATGGACCTGTAGATCCTGAGTCACAAAGTCGATTTTGGTATACGGGTGCTTAAATAAATTATTCAATAAGTCATGGCTATAAATTTTAGGTAAATTATTTTTAACACTATTTTTATAGCGCCTCATTAATGCTTTGATCTCATTCACTAATAAAGTTGTTTGTTGTGCAGTCTGCTCAATACCCTTAAGCATAAACAAAATCCATTCTTCCCAATTATTTTGGTCACGAACAGTTTGTAGCAAATGGTAGTATTGCCCTTTATTTTGATTGATATACCGAGATAAATACAGAACAGGGGAGCCAAGCAAGCCTTGATGCACTAGATACAGAATATTTAAAATACGACCTGTTCGGCCATTGCCATCATAAAACGGGTGAATACTCTCAAATTGATGGTGAATAATTGACATTTTAACTAATGGGTCATAATCAGGCTTTTCCTGATCATTAATAAATTTTTCCAAATCACCCATCAATGAAATGATCTCCTGTGGATTCTGCGGTGGGGTATAGATAATTTCACCTGTTAAATCATTTTTAAGTGCAGTGCCTGCTTGTTGTCTAAAACCGGCATCATTTTCTTCTAAAATCCGCTGAATATCCTTAATGGTGTTGTTGGTAATGATGCCGTTCTTTTCCACCATGTTAAACCCTTCCTGCAAGGCTTGGGCATAGCTATGAACTTCTTTGGAGGCGTTGGAAACAAAACGCCTAGTGGCGTAGTCACTGCGATAGAGATCATCGTTAGTGGTAATGACATTCTCAATTTCAGAACTGTCTTTCGCTTCTTGTAGAGGTAGTGTTCCCAGCAAAATATATTGATTGGGCATGGTGGCAACCACACCTTTAAGCTCACCTAAACGTTGGTGTGCCTTAGCGGCAGCTTTGAGTACGGATTTCGTTTCAATATCACCAAGATCAAAAAGACTCGTTAAATTAGGCTTCATAACCCAGCTCCTTCAAATAACCTTCCATTTCAGCTTCAAGGGTTTTTAGCTCGTTTTGCAACTGAACTCGTTTGGTGCGAACTTCTACCAAATCAATCTCAGCTTCTTCTTCAAAGGTATCAACATAGCGAGGAATATTGAGGTTAAAGTCATTTTCTTTAATCTCATCAAAGCTTGCTAGATACGAATATTTATCAGTGGTTTCACGTGCTTTGTAAGTGTCGATAATTTTTTGAATGTTGTCTGGTGTTAGTTGGTTTTGATTTTTACCTGATTTGAACTCACGACTGGCATCAATAAACAGTACTTTTTCATCAGTCTTATGCTTTTTAAACAGCAGAATGGCTGCAGGAATACCGGTACCAAAGAACAGTTTTTCTGGCAGACCAATTACGGTATCTAGCAGATTTTCTTCAATCAGTTGATGGCGAATTTTCCCTTCGGATGATGCACGAAATAACACACCGTGTGGCACAACCACGCCCATGCGGCCGCTTTCTGGTTTTAGGGTTTCAATCATATGCGAGATAAAAGCATAGTCACCTTTGGTTTTTGGTGGCACTCCTCGACGGAAGCGCCCGTAGTGATCACTTGCCGCATCTTCGTGCCCCCATTTATCCAAGGAGAATGGCGGGTTTGCAGTCACAATATCAAAGTGCAATAAACCCGTGCCGTCTTTATCTTTTAGTAATGGATTGCGGATGGTATCGCCCCATTCAATGCGATGGTTATCTTCACCATGCAGGAACATATTCATTTTGGCGAGCGCCCAGGTTGAACCAATGGACTCTTGCCCAAATAAAGCGTACTTTTTAGAGCCATTAAAGTTGTTGCGTACCATACGGCCACACTTCATTAATAGTGACCCAGAACCACAAGCTGGGTCACAGATTTGATCACCTTCTTGGGGTTCCAAGATGCTAGCCAGTAAGTCGGATACTTCAGGCGGCGTATAAAATTCGCCAGCTGTTTTTCCGCTACCCGCAGCAAAGTGTTTGATGAGGTATTCGTAGGCGTTACCGATGATATCTAAAGTGCCTACACGACTTGGACATAAGTTGAGGATGTCTTTGCCAAAGTCTTCTAATAGATGACGTAGCAGATCGTTCTTTTGCTTTTCTTGGCCCAGTTTGTCGGTGTTAAAGCTAATGTCTTGGAACACATTTTTTAATTTAGTGCCGTTGGTTTCTTCAATCGCATGAAGTGCCATATCAATGCGCTGGCCATTGCCCGCCTGATGACGTAACTCATACAAATCCCAAAAACTTGCACCGTCAGGTAAGACAAAACGCTGCTTAGCCATCATTGCTTTAATCAGCGCAGGGTTATCACCATGGGATTCAACCAGCTTATCATACTCGTCTTTATACACATCTGATATGTATTTTAGAAACAGCATGGTGAGTATAAAGTCTTTGTAGGTATCTGAGCTGATAACGCCTCTGAATGTATCGCAGGCAGCCCAGACAGCTTTGTTAATGTCGTCTTGATTGATTTGACTGTGTGACATTTTATTCCCTTTATATTTTTTGTCTTTAAATTGGGTGGTTGCTTAAAAATCTGTTTTCTAGCTCAAGTTTGTTTGTCCAGTACAGCCATGGCAATAGCATCTAACTGCTGCTGTCGGTTAGTTATGAGTTTCTGTAGTGTCTTCTTCTCTTTAACTGCTGATGAATGTAACGCCACCAGTTGTGCTTGTCTTTCGATTGACGGCAGTATGATTGGCACATTTTCCAATACTTGGCGACGAATACTGACGTACATGGAACCTTCAGCTGTGGTCTTGAAATAACGCTGAGCAGGAATTTGGTTTAACTGCCAGCAAATAAATTCAGGTAATATCGTTTTTGAGTGTTCGTTTTTAATACGTACGATAAAAAAATGTGGAGAGCATACTGTTTTTGTCGGTAACTGTTTTACGTAGGCAGCGAAATATTTAGCCCCCTTTGCTACAAATAAAATATCGCCTTGCTGTAACCAGTCTGGTTGTTTTCGGCCGGTTAATTTTGTGGTGATCATTCCACTTGTGTGTATTTCACCAGAGGCATTAGTATTTCTCACCTGTACGACAAACGTGCCGGTATTAGCAACAGGTGTTATCGTGCCTCGAAAGGGGTAACCCGGCCGGATTTCCGCTATCTCGCAAAGCATAGTATTTCTCATCTTAATCAGTTTCCCCTCTACTGAGCAGGTCTTTGGTGAATATTTAGTTATCTAAAATTGCTAGATGTTGCCGTCAAATTATTTAACCTAACATATACTGGCGTATAGTTAGACTTTAGTCAAATAAAAATGCAGTAATGGAATGGTGCAAGCGGTTTTTATTGATATTGCTAATGCCATAAAAATTTTCCTACCATCCGAAAAAAATAATTAGGCTATTTTCGCCAAAACTGTTTTTCTTGTTCAAGAGTTATGTTTTGTAGATCACCAATATCTAAGTGATGATTTGTTTTTGTATGACTTTTAACATTTTGCCGGTTGATTCATTCTTTGGTCGAGGGATTAGGGTATGATATTGCTGTAGCAGTATGGTGCTACTTTCAACATAAGACACATTTTGTTAACAGTTCTTTGAACCTAATAATTCGATTCTGTACAGCCACAATGCTATAATCTCTGTTTGTCGGTAACGCTGATTCACATATAAATGCGCCTCATACAGTGCGCTGTTATATCAAACTACGAGTAATTTAAGATGGCGAAATGTCCTGTTTGCACAACAAAAAAAGCAAAGCGTGCTTGTTTGATCACATCTACAAGTGAGATTTGCCCCTTATGTTGTGGAACTAAAAGAAATTTATCAGAGTGTGAAGGTTGTAACCATTATCAAGTAGCAAAGAGAAATTACAATGGTATACCAACTTTTTCCCCGATGGAAATGAAAAATGACCTTGATTTGATGAATATTTCTTATGTGATTGAGTCTGTTATTTGTGCTTTTGACTGTGAATTAAATTTCTCACTCAATGATAATCAGGCTATACAAATAATGCAGTGTGCTATTGATCATTATTATTTTGACGACCAAGAAATAAATTGCAAAGATAAACTTGTTTACAATGGATTTCAAAGACTCCAAGATGCAATCATTCGTGATCTTACCCCAATCGATATTTGTACTTTAAATAAAGTGCTCAGTACAATTCATTTTTTGGCAAAACGGCGGTTTAAAAATGGAAGAGATTACTTAGAAATCATTCGTAAGTACGTAGGTACTACCTCTGGCATGGGTAGGCTAATTAACATATAGGGTTTTTTTTCATCTATTTTTTACTAGTTTTTTCATAATATAAATGTGTTTACTCAACACACTGGTCCAATTAGGGTGATGACGCTTTGATATGAATACCATAATCATTCACAGGCGCTAAATGGCCGAGATTTATCGTCCCTGTCACCCTGCATTCATGCATGGCGACATTATGACAACTTACTTTGCCAGTTGATGCAACAATAGTTGCACCAAGCCTACGCTCTTCTTGCTTGTATTTAAGTCACTGTACTGCTGTTTACCACAGTGAGAATACGACATTTATCTTTAGAATGATAGCCAATACAACTACAGACAGAGTTCGTTTAACTGGCATATGCAGGGTTAGTATGGATCACCTGCAACCAGCCTTTACCTTTGTTAAAGTTCGCCTCCTGCCTGGTAGAATAGCTTTCAGCTCTATCACCTTTGATGTGGAGTTTATCTACGTGTATAATTCGACCACTTTTAAGGTATTTATGGGAAGGGCATCATTGTGATTTTATCTGGGACAATTTTTGCAGAAACTCCAATTTATCGTGGCAATTCTAAGAAAACCTTATTTACTCGCAATGGCGATGGCAAAGAAAAGCTTGTGTCGTTAGCAGGGAGGGTTGAGGGCACAGCTCAGTCATTAATGGATGCATTCATTGGTGAGAGCAATAACAAGCGGAATAAGGGCCTTATTAATCAAATGTGGGGCCGATTGTTTGAAGAAAATATACCCGTTCGTTTGATAAACAATGTAACATGCACTTTGAAAAAATCTCACTATAGCAACAATAATTTTTTTGATTTACGTATGGGTTTGAAGCTAGATGAAGACAGAATGGCGTCTATCTCTGGCAAGAATTATAAATTTGAAACCATTTTTAGAAATGCAGAGTTTAATATCAATATTGATGTTGATATGGATGAGTTTAAGAAAGCTGGGGTGGCTTCCAAACTTATATCAGTTTTCAATGAAATGAAGGCTGGTCGTTTTTGGTATGGAGCGGGAAAAAGTAAAGGGTTAGGAAGGTGTAGGCTAGTGCTTGATGCAAGCTTACCTGAGTTGTCTCAAGCCCCTACTGTTAACTCGAAAGTTAATCATTTAACATGTCATATGTCTTTTAGCTCACGTAAGCGTCGCTACCTCGGTAGGTATTTTGCACATCCAATGATGCAAAATCGCCGAGCAAAACGCGACGACTATAAACCCTCGGCTGTCCGCGTCACACAGCGTTACGTGCCTTGAATCGGC
>NZ_AMFF02000189.1 GCF_000297215.2 Piscirickettsia salmonis LF-89 = ATCC VR-1361 | reverse complement strand
GGCCCAGACGGTAGAGACCGGTTAAAAAAATCACTTATGCATCACTCCTCAAAGGCTTTATCAACACTGACCCGTTTGAGTGCATCCTTTGTGGTAGCAAAATGCTTTTAACCGGTGGGCGTCCAAAGCAACGCTTGTCAGTAATCATGAAGCACCACAAAGCCCTAGCGACCATGCAGCTCATTAAGTTCTAACAGGAGCAGTCCGTCTATAATCAGGTTTTAAGCCTATTTTTAGCTGCTTTATCGATTATTGGCACCTGCACTTCGAATACTGGGAGTAATTTTTAGTCGAATTATCACAATTTCACAATATGGCTGATTTTCAGAGTATTGTATTACCTAAGCGCTAAAAAAAGCGCAGGTGAAACTCACGTGCGCAAAAATTTAAGGAGTGTCGCCTCACAAGAAAATCAAACTTCCCCTAAAAGAAGATTGTAGATGAAACGTTCAATTCAAATTGTGAAACCAGGCTAACTATGCCATAACTTCCCATAAAATGCAAAATAAACTACAAAAATATTATGGTAATGTAAATAATCCTCAAATTTAAAGTAAAATGTAGTAAATTTACTAATTGAAAAATAATCGCTAAACCATATTTAAAATATTTCGATAACAAAACAAAGGGATAGACAACAGTTATGAGTAACTTATTACAGCACATACAGAATTTCCTCCATGAGCTCAGAAAATCCGAGCGCAAAGTCGGCGAATGGGTATTAAACAATAGCCAGGCCGTTATTCACCTGAGTATCACCGATCTCGCGCGCTACGCAGAAGTCAGTGAGCCGACAGTCCTACGTTTTTCGTAAGCGTCGCTACC
>NZ_AMFF02000188.1 GCF_000297215.2 Piscirickettsia salmonis LF-89 = ATCC VR-1361 | reverse complement strand
TTCGAACATATTTGGTTGAGCATCTGATCTCCTTCGATGACCTCTAAGACAACTTTAGTTTTAAATTCAGCGCTTGGCTTCTTTCTTTTTTGACTCATGTCATAGCTCCTAAAATGTTAAGCATCATTTTAACCTTTCAGGAATAAATCGTTAAATTATTCTGTCTGAAAACTCGGGAGCATTATACTTTTATGAAAATTTCAAATTGCGACAGAACCACAATGCCCATCACGGGGGCAATCCCCCGAGATTTTCGCTATACGGTTAAAAAATAATTTTTTCTTTAGAAAAGAAATTATTATTGCTAACTACTCTAAAGTCATAATAATGACCGTACATTCCTCCACCATTATCTCCCTGTCTATGAGCTAAATATGCAGGATCTTCTGCTTTTGCACTTTTATCGATTTTTTGACATATTTTATCAATAGCGTTCATTTGACTTTGACTAACATCATAATAGTTATCTTTGCCTCCAACATTATTTATATAAATAACATTTACAAGGCGAGCTGGATGATATGCACATGTGAAGCCTTCAGGTGCTTGTCCATCAGAACATCGCGCTGAATAATAAGATGTTTGATCAAAAGGATCTCCTCCTCCTTCAGGATAGACTTTATGCGTTGCTCCTCCACAAACAATCCAAGGACTCCAGGCAACTGCCCAGCCACTTGATATAACACTTAACACAATCACTCCAATAGTTTTTTTTATATTTTTCATAAAATTACCTCAAATATTAATGCTTACTAAATTAGCAAAATTAAATTTATATTGATATTAAATATAACTCAAATGAATTATTTTTATGGATATGATAATTTTATAGAATATATATAGTTCTCGTAAGCGTCACTTACGGGTTCTGTCGCAATTTGAAATTTCGCCCTCCGCGCCCTCCGTCATCTGAAGTGCAACACTCAGTAGAGAGTTCATATTCATACAGATAAACTCTCTAGTTCGCCTTTTGACTTAGAGGGTAGAGATGGTTTATCGGCACTTAAATGAAAAAGATCGTTTTTATATCGAACAACGGTTATCAGAGGGAGACTCGCTCAGATCAATTGCTAGAGCACTTGGCTTTTCTCCTAGCACGATTAGCCGTGAGATTAAACGGCACACCCCAATCGATTTTAAAGGTCTTTATTGTCACCGGCTTACTTCTCGCTGCGCACAAGAAAAACGAGCTAACGCTAAGCAAGGTCAAGCTTTTCGACAAATTTCAGAGGAGGCAAAAATGTTGATCCATCAACGGTTAAGCACCCATACATCCCCCGATGTTATCAGTCAGGAACTTATACGAGAGCATGATATCCAGGTGAGTGAAAGCACGATTTACCGTTATATTTATGATGATAGAGAGCAG
>NZ_AMFF02000187.1 GCF_000297215.2 Piscirickettsia salmonis LF-89 = ATCC VR-1361 | reverse complement strand
GTGCGGCAATCAGTTAAGAAGGGTAAGCACCCAATTGGTCTTACTCTTAGGGAAAAGTACAATTACTATGAAGAGCTAGCAACCAGCCGATTTAGAGGCTTCTAGTAGGGTAACTCCGCCCGAAATTAGAGAATTCGCCTATTTTCACCTAAAAAACCGCCTGCAGACATTATATTCGGTAATGGCCACAGCAATACTGACCAGAATTTAACATCCTCCTAAACATTGCCGCCAGGATCATTTTTTTGAAATTCCTGAATCTCAAGAGAATGGCAACTCCATTAGTAATGAGTGCTATGGAAATGGCAATTAATTTACGTCAACCTGGCGAAGGTACTCTTTTTCATAGTGATCGCGGCTCACAGTATACCAGCAAAAAGTATAGAAAACTGCTTTCAAAACACAAAATTGAAGCCTCCATGAGTAGTGTTGGTGCGTGTTTAGATAATGCGCCTGTTGAGCGTTTTTTTGGTAGTTTGAAGAATGAATGGTTGCTAAATGTTGTGCATTTAACAAGGGAATCTATGGCAGAAGATGTAAAAGCTTATATTCGTTATTACAATCATGACAGGCTTCATACAGCAAATGAATATCTGTCTCCCGTTAACTTTGAAAATTCTCGCAAAATGGTGTCCTGTTTGACTTGACCAGAACAGATCATGGTTTACCTTAAACAAAAACCAGTATCATATCATCAAATCAAATTGCGACAGAACCAAGCAACTTACCAGCAATTTTACTTGCTCGCAGCCTAACTATGCCTGAAGAAAAGTGCTCCTCTGTGAAAATTTCAAATTGCGACAGAACCGTAAAATGTGTTGTTAAACTTTTAACTGAAACCGCCGTATGCGGCATAGCACGTATGGTGGTGATAGAGGACGGAGACCGCAAAGCCCCTCCTCCTGGATTTAATTGTTTACCATTATCGATATGACTAAGCTAACGTACATGAATTAATATGTTTCTCTTGTCACCGATGGTTTTCCAGACTCATCTCGATACACGACAAATTGACTATAAGAAGTTCCTGGGCTTTCATAAGAATGGCCAGAATCTCCACTATCAATACCTGTAGCAGTTATTTCTGATACTAAACATACGCCTCTTGACTGAGAACTCCAAGAAGCATATGACCCCACAACATAACTCTCATTACTGCACAAAGCAGAGTCATAAGTTATAGTGCCTTTTATGTCATAACCAGCGCTATTAATAATATGTACAACAGGGTAACTACTAACATTTTGATTGTTGTTCGCAGCTTGTGAAGCAATAGGAAGGCTTAAACTTAAAAAAACAAAAACCAATAATCGATTTAAATGCTTGATTTTAATCATAAAGTCTACTCTCTTTAACCTAAAAATAAATAGATCATATATTTTCTATAAACGTAAAGAATTTTAACATTTATTTTTTCCACCCTCCGTCATCTGAAGTGTAATATCGAGGCTATAAAAACTCTTGTTAAAAATTATAATCATCTTCAATCGCTAAGGGTCTGATTCCCCGCAGCTTGCTGCGAAAAAAAACAAAGCGCATTACGACCCGAAGGGGTAATTTTCCGAAATACCTCGTAGCTTGCCGCGAGGATAGGTAAATTGAGTTTTGCGCAAATTTATTTTCTTGTACTATATCGATTATTTTTACAATAAGGAAGTATATTTTTATAAAAATAGCACTCAACCAACATCTTCTGAAAGAATATCAGCAAGTTAAATAATACAGAAAAGGCAAGCTAGAGGGCACTGTTGCGAAAAA
>NZ_AMFF02000186.1 GCF_000297215.2 Piscirickettsia salmonis LF-89 = ATCC VR-1361 | reverse complement strand
AGGTAGCGACGCTTACGAGATGAGCCACCACAAATAACGGCGATATTAAGCAATATTGTTTTTTCTATCATTGCTCTAGCTACATTAATAAATTTTTAGAGTAGTCTTTTATTTATACTGTAGCACAGTGAGTACGCTTGCTTCGGATTTTTTTATAGGTGATATTATGTGTGCTGTAAACTGACTTTATTGATAAATATAAGTTGGATATCAGATATCAGTTAGATTAAGTTGAAAATAAAATAAAAATTAAGGAAGGTCACTAAAATATGCATCAGGTTACAAGAATTAGCCTATTAGGTTTTATGACCATTGCTGTTGTCACTTGTACTTCACCGTCTCACAAGTTAAATGCTGAATCACACGCGGCTGCTTATCAGGTGACTGCACAGGCAGGGCAGGATATTACTAATATGACATTAACCAAGCGTAGTAATCACTGTGTAGACTATGTTGGGCAATATCACGCGATTGCTGAAGATGATCATAATCACCAACATTATACCGCGTATTTAACAATTAGTACCTTGGATGATAAGTGTGTTTTTACTAGCAATGCAATTCCTAATCATACGTATAATGATGGTAAAGCAAGCTTGCCAAATGATGTAAAACCACAATATCAGGTGTATCAAATCACACAATCGCCAATGGTTGCAGCACACACTACGCCTTTATCATTGCGTCAGGATAATGCGATTTTCCTAAATGGGGTTAAAGTCGATGTGTTAGCAGCCGGTTGCTATGGTGTTGGTGATGGGCGGATAGGTTGTAATAACATGAACCAGCCCTGGCGTTATGATCCTATTTATCGCTTGAGCATGTTTGCAACCGATAGCCATCATGCGCATGCACAGCCAGATGGTACCTATCATTATCATGCTGCACCGAGTGCGCTTTTTTCAGAGCACGGTCATGCACCTTCCCCGGTGATTGGTTTTGCTGCCGATGGCTTTCCTATTTTTGGTTCATTGATTGATGATCATGGTAACGTTCGTCCGGTAACATCCAGTTATCAGCTGCGCACTGGGTCACGGCCAAGTGGTGCGGGTAATCCAGGTGGTCAGTATGATGGTCGTTTTCGTGATGATTATATTTATATGAAAAATTCAGGCGATTTAGATGAATGCAATGGCATGACGGTTAATGGTGTGTATGGTTATTATATTACGGCAACATTTCCCTATATTTTAAACTGTTTTAAAGGAACGCCTGACCCTTCATTTGATAAAAAGCGGCCAGAGCACCAGCGCCACCACCACCGAAGACCTCCACAAAGAAGGCCCTGGTAAAGTAATTTTAAGCTCTTACTCTAAACGAGCCGACTAGACCTTTTAGTGTTGATGATATATCGCTCAGACCGTCTTTAAATTCAGCGGTTTTCTCAACACTGGCATCACCAAGCTCAGAGGCCGTACGAATTTGTGATGTTTTATCATTCATTTCTTTAAGTACGGTGTTTTGCTCTTGAACGGCATTGGAGATGTCTGTACTCATTTCATTGATTTTTTTCACAGCGATTTCAATTTCTTCTAATGAGGAGTCAGCGAGTGATACTTGCTCAACAACGGCTTTGGTGAGCTCTTGGCTTTGATTCATTATTTTTACTGTTTTATGTGAGCCAGATTGAAAATTATCCATAATGCCATGAATTTCCATCGTGGACTCTTGCGTTTGACCGGCAAGTTTACGCACCTCATCAGCGACGACAGCAAAACCACGGCCTTGTTCACCGGCTCGTGCGGACTCAATGGCCGCATTCAGTGCTAATAAGTTGGTTTGTTCTGCAATGGATTTAATTGATTCAAGGACTGAGTTGATATTATGACTGGCTTCATCCATTTCAGTAATCGCTTGCGCAGCGCTTTCTACCTGATCAGAAAGCTCTTTGACTTTATCGACTGTTTCACCTACGGTTGCTCGACCTTTGGTTGTTTGGTTAGTCACTGCTTTTATCTCTTCTGATGCCGCGTCAGTGGAGTCGGTCACGGTTTTAACCGAGTGGGTCATTTTATTCATCGTTGTTGCAACTTGTTCAGTATCGGCTTTTTGTTTGGAAATATTCTGATCCGTTGTGGCCATGACCTCAGACATTTCTTGCACCATGCCACCGAGTTGTTTTGTTGATGCATCTAATGCGGAGACTGTTTTAATAAATTGTGCTTGCATTTTTTTGATTGAGATTTGTACTTGGCTAATTTCATCTTTACCTTGAACCATTATCTCACTGGTTAAATCACCAGAGGCGACAACTCCAACATCATGAACGGTTGCGGATAAGCGTTTTAAAATATCGCGAGACACTAACCAGCTAATAAGAATGCTGATGACAATGGCGATAATAGACAGAATACCAATGATAGTAAATGCTTCTTGATCATGCTTTGCTGCGGTGTGGCTGGCTTTTTCAGTGAATTTTTCAATTTTATGGACGAGTTTTTTTAAGGTGCTTTTTAATAGCTCTTCTTCGTGGATGGTTTTCTCAATTAATGGTTCTACGCTAGTGGTATAGCCACTTTCAAGGCCAGAAAAAACTTGATCTGCGTGCTTTTTGTAGTCTTTGTGTATCTTTTTAACAGTCAGTAGTCTTTCTTTAAGCTGATTAAACTGCTGTGTTGCTTCTTCACTGTGGCTCACTTTTAATATTTTATTTAATAAGGTCGTTGTTTTATCAATTGATTGAGTGACTTTCTGATCTTCTTCATTAAAGTGATTGATTGTACTTTGAGCATCTTTTGATAATGCACGTAATCTCAATACTTTCTCATAAAGAATGGCCTGTTCGAATTGATGCTCAGCAGCAATAATTAGAGCATTTGTTAAAGGCAGGTCTTCATCAGCAATGGATTTAATCTCTTTACCAATCAGGCTTAAAGAATAAAGTGAGGTGATGACAATTAATACAAGCATTATCATCATAATCAATGAATTGGCGATAATTTTAGCTCGTACGGATAAACCAAGACTTAACTTATTTTTCACAGGACAACCCTTGCTTTGGTATGAAGCCTAACTATAAGCATAGTCATAAAAAGCAAGATTGATGGAACTTATAGAGGTAAACTTAATATAGTAAATAGGTCAATTAATGAGCCATGATGCTTGGGTTGCAAGGGCAGTATAACAGAGGAGATCTGAGGAGTTATTGAAAATATTTTTGCTTTAACTGATCTATAAAGGTTTTATCTTTTTTAGCCTTATCTAAGCCTTGTTGATAAATGCTGATCGTGGTATCACTCACCGAGAGGTTAAATGCATAATAAAGTGGGCTACGTTTTAGGATGTAAATAATTTTGTAGTCTTCAGGGTTAACTTTATGTTGGCGCATCAGGTAGAGCGCGCCTTGTTTAGAATAAGCAAAAATTTCTGCTTGGTTGGTATTGATTGCGTTAATTATATGCTCAAAGCTTTGATATTGCTTGATTTGTTGCGATAAAATATTTTCATTCGCAAGTAAGAGAGCTCCAATATCATTGCGAATGGCTGCATAGCGATAGTTGCTTAAGTCTGTTTTGCTAAATATGTTGATTTTCGAATTTTTTTTAGTAAATAAAACGATGGAGTGATCAGTAATTGGGCCGACCCATTTGAATAGTGCTAGGCGCTCTTTTGTTTTTGTCATCGAAAATAGCATGTTTTTAACCTTAGGCTCTTGTATCAGCGCATAGGCTGTTGCCCAGGAAGTAATTTTGATGTTACTGATCGTCTGTGGTGCGTTAATGCGCTTAAATACGGCATTGAGCAAATCCACAGCATAACCTGTTAATTGCGCGCTTGCTGGGTCTTTTTTATTTGGATAGATAATATAGTTATAGGGAGGAAATATTTCGGTATAAATGTCTAATTTTTCAATTTTTTCAGTGTTCTTAATACTTTCAGCTGAATAGGACAGTGAAGTTGAGAGCAGTGCTATCAGTATGAGAATAAAAAGTGAAAATAATGTTCTTGTTAAGCGTGTCACTGAGGTTGCCTTTAAATAAACTAAATTATCGGGGAATGGTTGGCTTTGCTTTAATCTTAGTTAAAATCTGCTTGAAGTCTTGATACGTTGTTTTGATTAGTGTGTTTATTACTGGCAAGCATTGTAATAAGCTGCAATTGATGTGGTTCTTCGGTATGATAGCCTTGATTTTAAGTGTGTGTGAAGTGTATGTGATAAGACTTGGGAAAAATAATGAAGTCAGTTTTAGTTGTCGGTGGTGCAGGATATATAGGCTCTCATATGGTGCTGTGTTTACAGCAAGCAGGTATTCATACTGTTGTTTTAGATGATCTATCTTCAGGCCATAAAGAAGTTATTGCAGCGATTAAAGGCTGTGAGTTGGTTCAGGGTGACCTGGGTGATAAAGCCTTATTGCGCCAGTTATTCCAGCGCTATCAATTTGATGCAGTTATGCATTTCGCTGCATTTATTCAAGTCGGTGAGTCTGTCGAAAAACCGGCCATATATTATGATAATAATGTAGTTAAAACATTGAGCTTATTGGATGTGATGCGTGAGTTTGCAATATTTAATTTTATCTTCTCATCCACTGCTGCGGTCTATGGCGAGCCGCAATATAGCCCAATTGATGTTCATCACCAGAAAGCACCGGTTAATCCGTATGGCCGGACTAAATGGATACTTGAGCAGATTCTCGCTGATTATGATGTCGCGTATGGTTTAAAATCAACCTGCTTGCGTTATTTTAATGCTGCCGGTGCGGACCCGGAAGGGCGCACGGGTGAATGTCATGACCCTGAAACGCATTTGATTCCATTAATTTTACAGGTGGCAGCCGGCAAGCGTGAGAGCATTGCTGTCTTTGGCCGTGACTATGACACACCAGATGGCACCTGTTTACGTGACTATATTCATGTCAGTGATTTATGTGCAGCGCATTTACTGGCTTTAGAAAAAATGATGAAAACCGGTCAAAGTGCACGCTATAACCTCGGCAATGGTCAAGGCTTTTCAGTACAGCAGGTGATTGATGTAGCGATTCAAGTGACAGGTAAGAAGATTAAGGTGGTTGATGCTCCGCGTCGCCTGGGTGACCCGGCTCGACTAATCGCTGATGCGAGCTTAGCTGTGAAAGACTTAGCTTGGCTGCCGAAATTTGCTGATTTATCTACGATGATTGAGCATGCTTGGCAGTGGGAGTTGCGCGATGAATAGTTTGGCATTAATGCAGCAGGTGTTATTAGAAGCGCCAGCATTGATGTTAACGGGGCTTAATCCTGAGCGCAGTTTAGAAGAGCGTGCAGATATGGTATCTGCCCAATCTTTAGCAGACTTTGAGGCCTTATTAAAAAACCAAACACTTGGAGAAGCCGTTGCTCCGGGCATTGTGCTTGCGGTAGAGATTGCTAGAAAGAAAAAGCTAGTATGATAAAGATTAATTGAGTGTGATGCGTGTATGAGTGAGTTTTTGAAAATATTATATCGTGATGATGAGATTATTGTGGTGGATAAGCCGAGTGGTTTGCTCTCTGTACCGGGTGTATTAGCTGAGCGTTGGGATAGTATGGCCACACGCGTGCAGTCGGTTTTGCCTGGTGCCCGTGTTGTTCACCGTTTGGATTGTGATACCTCAGGGGTGATGGTGATGGCCTTAACGGCTGCCAGTCATCGAGAAATGAATCGGCAATTTCGCGAGCGTGAAGTGGCTAAGTGTTATTTGGCATTGGCCTATGGTCAGATTGAACAAGATACGGGTACGGTAGAGTTACCTTTAATTAAAGATTGGCCGAACCGCCCGAAGCAAAAAGTATGCTTTGAGCAAGGCAAAGAAGCGATTACACATTGGCAAGTGCTGGCGCGCCAGCAGGACTATACCTATGTACAACTCATGCCAGTGACGGGGCGTTCTCACCAATTACGTATGCATATGAAAGAAATGGGTCACCCTCTGCTTGGTGATCGCTTTTATGCGCCGGAACCTGCATTGACTATGGCCAAACGTTTGCAGTTACATGCCCATCGTTTGAGCTTTCAACACCCTGTGACAGGAGTCGTCATGGAGTTTGTTGCGCCGACCTCATTAGCATTCACATTATAAACAATCTACAGCTATTTTTTTCTATTTTTTCTCGTTGTAATAAAAACTAACACCTAATGTATTAATGCTTGCTTCAGTCTCTTTGTTGGGTAATCTAAAATAGCTCTTGAAATTGAAGATTTAGATTAAAGCATAAGTTTTAATAATTAACGTGAGTTCGATAT
>NZ_AMFF02000185.1 GCF_000297215.2 Piscirickettsia salmonis LF-89 = ATCC VR-1361 | reverse complement strand
GGCATATTGGATGTGCAAAGCACCAGCCAAAGAATGATCTCACCGGAATAATGCTTCCATTTAAAGGGTTGATTCTTCTTAAATCGTTTACGTCTACCCACAGCAATTCACTCTTAACTTCCGTTGATTGCTACACCCTACTCAAATCTAAATTTTTTGCAACAGTGCCCTCTACCGCATGCTGAAGAAAAAACAGATGCACTGCCATCAAAACAAACCAGCTTATGAGCAATTTTACTTGCTCTCAGCCTAACTATGCCTGAAGAAAAGTGCTCCTCTGTGAAAATTTCAAATTGCGACAGAACCAGTTGATCATGGTTTACCTTAAACAAAAACCAGTATCATATCATCATGATCAAATTGCGACAGAATCCTCAAAACTATGTTCGTATACTAGAAACTACTTTATTGAGATCGCCAACATTTCTTTCCAAATCAACAACAAATGGCTCAAGTTGGTTCACTACTGTATTCATACTTAAAGACAATTGCTTGATATTTGACAAATTCCCTGAAATTTCATCACTTACTTCTAACTGTTCTGTAGTTGCTGTAACAATCGATGTATTAAGCTTATGGATTTCGATAACAGACCCTTGAATAGTACTCAAAGCTTCGTTAGCGATGCCCATATTGGAGCGAGTTGATTGCATTTTTTCAGTACTACTATGAATATTTTCAGTTGATTCTTTAGCTTTGCCTTGTAACATTAAAATAATACTCTCAATTTCTCCAGTGGAATATTGAGTACGCTGAGCTAATGAACGTACTTCATCAGCAACTACTGCAAAACCTCGACCTTGCTCACCAGCGCGAGCCGCTTCAATAGCAGCGTTGAGCGCTAATAAGTTAGTTTGTTCAGCGATAGCTTTGATTACATCAAGGACATTGCCAACATTGTTTGACTCTTCCGCTAATTGCTGAATAGTTCGAGCAGTAATAGTAAATTCACTCTCAAGTTCTGTAAACTCCTTAGTGGTTTTGTTAAAAACCGATTTGCTAGTTGACGCTTCTTTCTCAGCACTATCAGCATGTTGCTCCGCCATATTAGTACTTCTTACTACATCTGAAAGCGCTACAGTCATCTCCTCCATGGCTTTGGTTGCCATTTTAACCTCTGCGGTTTGCTCTTCTGCCATATTAATATTTTCCTCTGTAATAGATTGAATCGAATGAGAGATACTAGAAATTGTCGAATTTACTTCACCAATTTTTATAATTGTTTTTGCATAGCTAGCCAGCACTTTGTTTATGCTATTACCTATAACTTCTAACTCATTATTGCTATTTTCATCAACTCTTAAAGTTAAATCTGATTTGCTATCAACTTGCCGTAGTACATGAGCCATCTGTTCAATCGGCTTAACGACTTGGTGGTTCAAAATTATATAACCGAGTATAGAAATAACAAGTACACTAATTAAAGATATACTTGCAGTTAACACAACATTTTCAACTTTCTGTTCTGCTATTCGGAGTTGACGATCGGTTCGGTTTTCTAGTTCTTTAAAAAAATTATTGATTGGTATCATAATGTTAGATTTTTCATTATGATACTTTTTGCTATGTAATATTTTTGCTGCGGTGGTTAAGTCAGGTATGCCATGTTGAGAGTAGTTTCCTGAGCTATCAGGGTATAAACCTTTAACTGCATTCATTGCCCTGACTTCCATCTTGACTAATGTATCAGAGTTTTGTTGAGCCTGTTTCAATAATTGGAATTCGTGCTCAGTAAAACCAAGTTTTCTCATTGTTGATTTCAAAGCTACTTTTTCACCATCTGGCTTAGGTTTTTGACCATATTCAAGCACTAAGTCCCAATAGATGCTGTGGTAATTTTGAGGGCGTGCTTTCTGGCCATTGCGAATTGATAAAATATCCATATACATTTTTTTATATTTTTCATCACCAGTAATTACATAAGTTCTTGCTAAGCGCGTTAGATCATCAGAGCTTTGTCTTAACTCATCAGCTGCTTGATATGATTGGTAACGAATTTTTGCTTCTTCATCAACTTTTTTCAGTAAATTATTTAGCTCGAGTACCATCGCTACACTAATGAAAATACCAAAAGCAATGACTCCAAATACTAGCTTCATGGTGTTTTTAACATTCATACTGTTGACACCTTTTTACAAAAGTAAATTTAATAAATATTGGTAGTAATTAAAGTAATTTAACTAACTTCAATTTATTCTTTAGTAAGTAAAATATTACATATCATAACCATTATGATTAAACCAAATTTATACATACCGTTAAATGTAGTACATTCTTATCAATTAGGTGGCACTGTTGCGAAAAATTTAGATTTGAGTAGGGTGTAGTAATCAACTGAAGTTAAGAGTGAATTACTGTGGCTA
>NZ_AMFF02000184.1:4996-17350 GCF_000297215.2 Piscirickettsia salmonis LF-89 = ATCC VR-1361 | reverse complement strand
TGCGGGTTGTCACTTATTATTTTTACCCCCTTATTCTCCTGATTTAAACCCGATAGAGCATGTATGGTCACCGCTTAAAAATAGGGTTCGCATGAAGCTTGATCAAGATGAAATAAATTTAGAGACAGCGCTTAGTCAAGTAATGAAGTCAATGTCAGAAACTATTCGTTGAGTGCTATACAACACCCGACTCTATGAGCCAGTCAGCAATCGACCAGGCTCTAAGAGCTGATTCAAAGCCACCTAAAATCTTCTTCATAGACGCTTTGTAATCGAAATCACTTTTTTAAGAAAACATCAGCACTAGCTACTTTACTGCAATACGCTCAATTTTAGACATATTAGAAAAAGCCATCAGCTTTCACACGTTTTTGATTGGCTAAACCCCATATAATTTCCACCCTCCTTCCTAACTGATTTATATTTTAAGATATAAAAATTGAAAATTTATATAATCATACACTGATATCAACAGCATGAAAAAAACAGCAAAAAATTAATGTAATCATAAAAAACACAAAATATTATTATCAAATAATATTATCTTTTACCAATCAAATATAAAACACCAGAGATAAATTAATTAATCGGCACATATAATTTTCAAACCAACTAAAATTAACAAAAATCTTAATAAATATTATTGACATATTAACAATATATGTTAATTCTGATAATTAACTAGACCAAGTAAAAAAATAAATATTTTTGTTAAATTTTTTTAACCTTATCTGCTTTTATAAAGCAATTTTATTATCGCTCTGGGAGACCACGCTATGTTTAAAAAAAAGAATATCCATCTTCTTCTAATCAGTAGTTTAAGCTTAACAATAGCTTCAGTTCATGCAGAAACCTTACTTGTTACCATTCCAGGATCTGGAGGCCCAATGATGCGTGGGGCTCACGCATCATTTTCAACAATGATGCCTCAACAAATTACATTAATGAAGGTAAATTTATCACCAGAGCAAAAAGCTGAGAAAGTTTCCAAAATATCGAAGGCACTAAAAAGTACTCAGCAAACCCCTAATTTTAATATGCCAGCGATCGGCCATAGCACACAAAAACAATTAGATATGGCAGGCGTTCCCGTACATAACCAAGGCTCACACGGCAGCTGTGCCACATTTGCCAATGCAGGTGCTGTGGATGCTTATTTTGGGCTCACCAGTGCATACAATCAAATGAGTGAACTTTGCAATCTGGAGCTGGGAAAATACATTAACAACCCAGATGCTATGGGTGGCTGGGAAGGCTCGTGGGGGACGAAGGTCCTCGGGCAAATCACTACATATGGTTTTATGAGCAGAGACCAACAAAGCCAAATGATTGATGGGGCATATGTTTGCGGTGGTTTATTACATTACCCAACCTATAATGCAAAAGAAACAGGAAGCGATATGACACCTGAGGTTTTCCAGCAGTTTAGCGATAAACGCTTTACAGACAAAGATTGGCGTAAAATTCCGATTTATGGGAGTTTTACGCTGAGTATGGTAAAAAGAGCTCTTAATTTAGGCCATAGGGTCACATTAGGCTCACTGCTTGCCGTTGTGCCCAAAGGATCAACAAAAGGAAGACCTGGCGACCTCGTTATTGGTGGCTCGTATAATGGCGCCCCTGATGATGCCTGGGTGATGATTCCTGAAGTAAAAGAGTTTGTTGAACAAGAGTCCTCTGGCGGCCATGAAATGATTATTACCGGATATAATGATAATGCCTGTGCAGAAATTACCTTTGGTGTAGGCAGTGGCAAGCAACAATGTGGTCTTTTAACCTTGCGTAACTCATGGGGAGAGAATGCAGGTGATCACGGTAATTACTATATGACCTATGACTTTTTTAAAGTCATGGTTATGGAAGTACAAGAGATAGGGCGTAAACAATAATAATATAAGGCAGCCCTCGCTAGGAAGGCTGCTTAAATTTAACTACAAGCATTTCTTGGACTTTTCATTAAACACCCTTAAAAATTCTGGATCTTCTTTAAGATAACGATGAGACATATACAGCCCCATCGGCTTATGAACTACTTTTATTTCTTTGACCTGATCAAAAACCCTCAGCCTCTTTAAATACTGATAGATTGCGATATTACTGCCAAAGATAGCCGCTACACGCTCTGCTCTTAATATATTCACCAAATGGCTGATTTCCTGAGGTGGGTAATTAATAAAATTGTAACTATTTTTTTCTAACCAATGCTGAGAGTTAGATTTTTTCCAACTAGACACCTTTAGTGCTTTTGATTCAAGTTGTTTTTTTGAGATAGTTTTAGATTTTAATGTAAACCAACTCCAGTACTGATCAACAAATGGATAAGAAAGCGTCGCATATTGGTCTCGAGTTTTATTATGGCTAGCCGCAAAAAAACCATCAGCATATCCCACTTTGACATAATGCTGTGCTCTTGACCAGGAGACCACTTCAACATCATAGGCTTGCTGCATATGCTTAAAGATACACTGCAATGTTTGTATCACCGGACCCTTTAACTTGCCATCTTGAAGATAGTGAAACGGTGGCCGATCGTCCATGGTTAACTTAATTACTCGCTCAGCGCTATAACTAACATTTAGATTAAAACCGCATAAAGCAAGTACAAACATAAGGTTAATAAAAATCTTCATAACTAAAGCTGCAGATAAATAATAAGCATAGGCTTTTAGTATAATAGATATGTTTTTGAAAAAGAGCTGACTGACTCTCGGTTCATATTTTCCTAAAGCGATTTCCCCTGTACTACCAGTATTTACCCCATAACTTTATATTTTAATTAACAGACTAATTAGCAGGCTGTTTTAGCGCTTTTTTTATAGTAAGTTAATTTTTTCACCGCGACTTTAAAAAAGAAGCTCTATACTTGAGATTACTGGGGAGGGTCAGTTATGCCAGATATACTCGCAAGTGTTGATGCTAGAACACAACTTGTCGGTCATAATCGTCTAGAGATATTACTCTTTCATCTGGATGGTCAGCTGTTTGGTATTAATGTCTTTAAAATTCGAGAGGTTATTAATGTACCGCCATTAACGCAATTACCTAACTCGCATAAAGCCGTTATTGGTGCAACCAGTATTCGTGGTACAACCATGCCCGTTATCGACCTTAATAAAGCCGTCAATGATGAATATACCTATGATCTAGAAGATAAAGTTTTAATCATCACTGAATATAATCGCAGTGTACAAGGCTTAGTTGTTTATAAAGTAGATCACATTGTTAATGCGTCTTGGGAAAGTATTGTTCCACCCCCCCCAGCCACTGGCCGGGATCACTATATCACAGGCATAGCCAAAGACTTAGCGCAAGTAGACAACCGTTTAGTTGAATTACTCGATGTTGAACGTGTTCTTGGTGATATTCATGACGTTAGAGCAAAATTCAACACTGATGATCTTGATGATATGATCAGAAAAGTCGCTCACAAATACACCGTACTTGTCGCCGATGATTCCTCAGTCGCTCGCCGCCATGTTAAGCAAGTATTAGATCAAATTGGCGTTAATGTCATTATGACCGATGATGGACAACATGCACTGGACATTCTTGAGCATGATATTCCACGCACTGCAGGTGATGTTAGCCGTAAATACCTCATGCTTATTTCCGATGTCGAAATGCCAGAAATGGATGGCTACTCACTGATAAAAAACTGTCGAGAACATCCAGGACTTAAAAATTTGTTTATTATGCTCAACACATCGATTACTAGCGTTTTTAATGAATCAGATTCCAAAGAAATCGGCTGCAATGAGTTTGTTGGTAAAATCGACCCACATAAAATTTACAATGTCGTCAAAGAGCAAATTCAAATACGCATTAATAAAGCAAATAAGCAGTAGGCTAAACATTCCTAAATATGGTTTAATGCCCATACCATAGACTCATCTTATCAGGGCATTTACTATGACGTATCAGCACATGGATATAAACCAACATCCCCTTCAATGGCAACCTGGAAAAGTAGTGTGTGTTGGTCGCAACTATATTGATCATATTCACGAGCTTAATAATGCAACGCCAACCACACCGTTATTATTTATGAAACCGACCTCAGCTATGATTGATTTAACTACCCCCATCCAATGGCCCACTGCCTATGGTTCTTGCCACTATGAACTGGAACTTGCTTTACTGATCACTGAAACAGTTTCTAAACGACAGCCAGAAGAGATTCAACTCGAGACGTTTTACTATGGCCTTGCTATTGATTTAACCCTACGCGATTTACAAAACCAGCTTAAAGATAACGGTCACCCTTGGGAAAAAGCCAAATCCTTTGATGGCTCATGTGTTTTAAGCCCCTTTATGCACAGCCACCAAATAAAGCAACTTGATAATATAGAATTTAAATTATCGATTAATAATGAAATACGCCAACACGGCTTAGCTCAACAAATGATTACTACCATTCCTGAATTAATCAGCACAGCCAGTCAGTTTTTTACCCTAGAACCTGGTGATGTCTTTCTGACCGGTACGCCTGCTGGCGTTGGCCCACTCCACTCAAAAGATCAATTAAAACTCTATTTAAATGATTATTGCTTTAATCATACAATCACTGTTGCTTGAAATAATCCTAATATTATCTGAATAGGGCACTGTTGCAAAAAATTTAGATTTGAGTAGGGTGTAGCAATCAACGGAAGTTAAGAGGCACAAGAAAATAACCTTTCTGAAGTTCACTATAATTTTTCGCAACAGTGCCGATAAAATCATTGATTATTTATGGAGAAAATAAAAATAATATTTGTCGAAAATATGAATCTTAAATGTAGACAATATCTTATATAGATAGATTTTAATGAAAGACTGGCGGAGGGACAGGGATTCGAACCCTGGAAGGGCTATTAACCCTTGCCGGTTTTCAAGACCGGTGCATTCAACCGCTCTGCCATCCCTCCGTTCAGGACCAGCATATTACCCCAACCTTGCTCAAATGTGAAGCTATTTTTTGAATTTATTAGCTTTTCTTTATGAAAAGCGTTAAACACCGCGCTTGACCATTGGTCCTCTATTTACCATGCTTAACTGAGGAGGCCTTATGATTGAATTTCATCAAGTCAGTAAAATTTACCCAGGCAAACGTGTTGGCCTAAATAACATCAGCTTTAAGCTCGATCAAGGCGAACTCGCCTTTCTCACTGGGCATTCTGGTGCAGGAAAGAGCACGCTACTAAAATTAATTGCTCATATAGAGTTACCAACACTTGGAGAAATTATCGTCGATAAACGCAATGTCGCACGGATTCCACAGCGAGACCTGCCTTTTTATCGGCGCAAACTGGGCATGATCTTGCAAGACCCTATTTTACTTTATGACCGCAGTGTATTTCATAATGTTGCTTTGCCTTTAATTATGGCGGGCGTTAATCATAAAGAATTAAAAACACGCGTCAGCGCAGCATTAAGTCATGTTGGCATGTCCAAAAAGAGCCAACTGATGCCACGCGAGCTTTCTGCCGGCGAACAACAGCGTATTAATATTGCCAGGACCCTTGCGAATATGCCAAGTATTATTCTTGCAGACGAGCCTACTGGGAACTTAGACCCCGAGCTTGCGCGCACAATTATGCAATTGTTTCACACCCTCAGCCAAATCGGTGTCAGCATTATCATTGCTACTCATGATGTTAGCCTCGTGCAAGAGCATCAACAGCGTATTTTCCACCTTGAGCAAGGAGCCTTAGTCAGTGACGAAAAAAGCCCCGCCAAATCCCAAATTGCCGCCGAAAAATAACACAACACTTTGGCAATGGCTAAAGTTTCAGCTCGTCGCTTGTAAGCTCAGCCTCTCTAAGCTTGCCGAACACCCTTGGGGCTTTATCATTACCAACTGTGTTATTGCTTTAGGCTTAAGCTTGCCCATTATTTTGTTTTTATTACTTAAAAATATCAGCCCATTGCAAAGCTCATTAACAGGCACCACGCAAATTTCGGTCTTTACCCATACCAAAGCCACCGATCAACACATTAAAACCCTTGGTAAATTACTAGAAAAAAACCCAAACCTTAAACGTATTGACTATATCGGCCCCAAAGAGGCTCTCGATGAGTTTAAAGCCTTTGCAAGCTTTCAACTTGCCATTAAATCACTTGCCGAAAACCCATTACCTGGTGTTTATGTCGTCGAACCTAAAGATCACTTTATCGAGCAACACCAACTAACGCGCTTAGCCAAGCAGCTCTCACAGTTAAACCATGTAGAATCCGTCCAACTCGATCTCGCTTGGGCCGAGCGCCTGATGCGTTTTACCACACTCAGTAAACGTATATTTTTTAGCGTTAGTATATTGCTTGGCTTAGCATTAACCTTAATTATCTATAACAGCCTCAGGTTATTATTAAACCAAAGCCACGATGAAATTCGTATTATGGCCATATTAGGTGGCACCCGTCATTTCATTCAACGCCCGTACCTTTACTTAGGCGCTTTTTACGGCTTTACCAGCGCATTACTTAGCCTACTCATTATTCAATTAATCTATTGGTGGCTGAAAGCGCCAGTAGACTCATTCTCTCGCCTCTACTACAGTCAAATGGGCTTACAAAATATCAACCTACTGGAAGCTGGCATATTAATCATTATCAGCATGTTGCTCAGCAGCCTGAGTGCCTGGCTAACCACCCGGCATTATCTAAAAAAATTACAATTATGTTAAAAACCAAATAATACATACTGCCCTCTAGGCTTCTATATCTATTCTATTCCATTTCAAACCCATACTTGATTAGTTTTTCTTGGCTATTTTCATGAGTATGCTTAAGAAAAACCGCAGCTTGTCTTCTCACCTCTACTTCAAATTTGTTAGTGTCAGTAAATCCACCAGCTTTCATTTCTTCTTGCTGCAACTGTAAAGCAAACGTCCAATCACTATCTATTAATAATTTTTTCTGAGCCTGCTCGTCATCTTTAAGATCATCAAAGTCATCCTCATCAAAAACCATAGATTCAAATTTCTCAACCTTATGTGCGGCAGCAAGCGCATGTTGCAATAAAGGCTCTTGTAGCTTAACAACGTCTTCTTGATTTAATGTTTGAGGCTCAATATCCGTTTCAGCCAAAATCGCCAAGGTCTTTTGCAAAGAGTCAGATTCCATTAATATCTGACAATTATTACCATCTAATAAGTCCTGCTCACCTAGAAATGAAATCGCCCAACGCATATCCTTATTTGCTTCATCGTCAATAAGGTCTAAGATTTCATCAATAGTATTCTCAAACTCACTCTCTCCCAGCAAGCCCGCGTCATAAAGAGAGCCCAATGCATAACGATAGCTGCGAGATTTCATAATCTTCTGCCAATTGCCAGAATCAAGCTCTCCCATATTGTCTAAAGCCTGAGCGGCTTTCAGCAAGAAATCATCCTTTTTAAGTTCCTTTTCCACTTTATCATTATACAAATTATTTTTTCTTAGGAAGCTTTCTAGCTCTTTCTTATTGTTTATGGCCATACTCATTTAACCTACAAATCATTATTATTACTGCCGATCATATTCACATAACCACCTGATCGTTTCTACTGTGAATCAAACTCAATATTTAAGTACTCAATAAGTTTATGCGCATAAAAAAGCCCCCTAAAATAGAGGACTTAAAAAAATGCTGACACCTAAAAAAACAAGGTAAGCAAGCTCGTAAAAATCAGGGTGATTTTAATTTAATTTTAATTCACTATAGCCTGAAGTATCAGCACCCCTCTCAACCACCGACTCTTCAGTAAGTTCAATATTATTTAAGGGAATCAACTTATTTTTCTTAATAAATTTATGGATAATAACTAAAACTAAAAACAAAACAATGCCACAATAGTTAATAATAAACCCTGAGAAGCTCGCCTCGTTATTGATAATGTCCATTACCTCTTGGCCAATTAAAATAGCAATAATCAAGACCATCGCAGTAATCGGCGCAAATGGAAACCAGCGTGACCGATAAGGCAATTGATTTACGTCTTTCCCTTGCAATAGATAGGCCCGACGAAAACGGTAATGACTTAAACAAATACCAAACCAAGCAATATAACCAGCATAACTGACCATATTCACTAACCAGCTAAATATTAGCCCACCATGATAAGTTGACGCTAAAATCAACACCACACTAATTAAAGCGGTTACAATCACACCGATAACCGGCACACCATATTTATTCACCCGCTGAAAAGACCCTGAAGCTTCCTTCGCTTTACCCATATGCCATAACATCCGTGACGCTGTATACATACTGGCATTGGCTGCAGATAAAATCGCTGTAATCACCACAAGATTCATTAACGATGCGGCAAACTTAATTCCTGCATTTTCAAATACAATTGTAAACGGACTACTTGCAACACTAGAGTGAGCATTCACTAGATTGCTATCCGTATAAGGAATCAAAAAGCTAATCACTGCAATCGCAAGAATATAAAATAAAACGATACGCCAAAACACGGTTTTTACCGCTTTGGGAATGGTTTTCTTCGGCTCATCGGCTTCTCCTGCAGCAACCCCCATCAGCTCAACCCCTTGAAACGAATATCCTGCAATTAAAAAGACACTGAAAAAGCCAAACAGACCATGATGAAACGGCGCATCACCTAAGGTAATATTATCAAAGCCTACGCTCCCCTGTGAGCCAACTAAACCAAAAATCATTAACGTCCCCACAGTAATAAAAATAATCACCGCAGCCACTTTAATAAAAGCAATCCAGTATTCAACTTCACCATATAGCTTCACTGCCACAAGGTTAATCGCCAAAATCAGCAAGAAAAATAGCGCACTCCAAATCCATACATCAACATGCGGAAACCAAAACTGCATGACCAAACCGGCAGCAATCACTTCTGAGGCCACCACAAACACCCAGTTAAGCCAATAGTTCCAACTCATAGCAAAGCCAAACGAAGGGTCTACATATCTGGCAGCATCATCGCAAAATGACCCTGTCGTTGGTGAAAATGCGGTTAGCTCACCCAAGCTGGTCATGACAAATAATACAATGACAGCAACCAGCAAATAACCCAATATAGCGCCTCCCGGGCCACCACTATGAACCGCCCCCCCGCTCGCCAATAATAACCCCGTTCCTATCGTTCCCCCCAGTGCCAACATAATTAAGTGGCGAGGCTTTAAGTTTCGTTGCAATGTTTGATTCGTTTCCATGCAATACCCTATTCAATAAAAAAATGAAAAATGCAAAACAAAAAAGTAAATTTAGTAAAAATAATCGCTGTAATAATAACTAAACTAAAAACAATGGATAAAATCAGATATCAACTAAAAAAGTATTTAATCCTTCACCCTTATTATGGCTCTCGGGTTTTCGGTCTTTAAAAGCTAGTCGATAAAAAGATAAGCGATTTAGTCGCAATGATAATGAGAGTGATGTCGATGCAAAGACAGGGAAGGATAAGGATGAAGATAATGATGATGAGAAGGAACAACAGCTAAGATGGGAGTGATACTGGTGTTTTGAGGGTCTCTGCTTCTCATTGTTAAAGCCTTTTCTTAAGTCTTGCTCTATGTATTAGTATTATTAATAAAAACGCTATACAGCTCCTCATACTAGCGAAAAGGCTTCATGGGTGCAAGAGGTGATTGAGCCCTAAGGCGCAATCATGTTGGCAGGATTAACCGCCTGGTCAAATTCATCTGCATTTAAATAACCCAGTTTCAAACAAGCTTCTTTTAAGCTACTGCCTTCTTTATGTGCTGTTTTAGCAATCATAGCCGCCTTGTCATAACCGATCACCTGATTCAGTGCCGTCACAAGCATTAAAGAGTGCTTCAAGAAGTAGTCAATCCGTTCATTATTTGCCTGAAGCCCTTCGATACAGAACTCTTTGAAGCTGCGTGATGCATCGGCCAGCAACTGAATTGAATGAAGTACATTATGGACCATCACCGGTTTAAAGACATTTAACTCAAAATTACCTTGGCTACCCGCAAAGCCAACTGCCGCATCATTGCCCATCACCTGCACACACACCATGGTCATCGCCTCACATTGAGTCGGATTGACTTTACCAGGCATAATCGATGAACCAGGCTCATTTTCAGGCAAAATTAACTCACCCAAACCACAGCGCGGGCCAGAACCTAACCAACGTACATCATTGGCAATTTTCATCAATGCAGCGGCCAATGTCTTCAAAGAACCACTGATTTGTACCATTGCATCATGCGCGGCAAGCACAGCAAACTTATTCTCAGCTGAACTAAATTTTAAACCGGTTTCTTTAGCAATAAACTTAGCGGCTTTCTTTGCAAATTTAGGGTGAGTATTTAAGCCCGTGCCAACAGCAGTGCCCCCCAATGCAAGCTCATATAAATGAGTTAAGTTATTTTCAATATAACCAATCGCCTGATTAAGCTGCGTTACATAACCTGAAAACTCTTGACCTAAGGTTAACGGCACAGCATCTTGCAAGTGGGTACGGCCAATTTTAATAATATGTTGATATTCTGTTTGCTTATCAGCAATCGCATCACGCAGCGCTTTTATTTCAGGAAGCAGGTGATGAACAATGGTCTCTACTGTCGCAATATACATCGCTGTTGGAAAGGTATCATTCGATGATTGAGACATATTGACATGATCATTGGGGTGAACCGGATCTTTACTGCCCTTTTCTCCACCCGCGATTTCTATCGCTCGATTAGCAATTACTTCATTACTGTTCATATTGGTCTGTGTGCCACTACCGGTTTGCCATACGCGTAGAGGAAAATGAGCGTCAAGCTGGCCACTGATCACCTCATCTGCGGCTTGGACAATTAACTTGGCTTTTTCTGCTGGCAATTTATCTAAGGATTCATTCGTCAGCGCCGCCGCTTTTTTTAATACGCCAAGCGCACGAATCATCGCCCGTGGCATAATATCGTGACCAATGGCAAAGTGATGTAACGAGCGCTCGGTCTGAGCCCCCCAATACTTATCGCTTGCAACCTCAATCTCACCCATGCTATCGGTTTCTATACGCACTGCTTTTATCATTTTTATCACCTTTTTTCAGCGTTGATTTATATAAACTCTGCCTAGAGTAAAGCGCACCGCCTATAAATTCAACCCAACACAGTTCAGCAAAAAATAATTATCACAAATAACTTGATAATGATTATCATTTATATTAATATTGCAACTGTTCAACGGCAGCTCTATCATGCAGGTAGAGATTTTACCTCCCCTCAATATGGGGAGGACTTTTACCGCCAAGCCCCTCTCCCACAAGTTTATTTCTTTAATTCCAAATAGTTATAAAGCGCATTTTTTTGTTATAGATGACAAAAAAACAGAGATCTCACACACAACACAGATCAATTCTCTTTTTTATTTCTGTAAAACCACAGCTATTCCTTAAGTGAACCTTAAGAAAAATAAACACAAGGTTCCTTAAAAAATTATTGGTATGGAGACCTCTAAATGAGAAAACTAGCACTAGCCCTATCGTCTATTCTTGCAATCACAACCGCAGCGACATTAACACCCGCCATTGCTGCTGACCGTACTAACTTAACTATGAGTGCAATTGTTATCACGCCATTGAATATTGTCCAAACCCGTGCGATGAACTTTGGTTACATCTATAAACCCGCTTCAGGCACAGCAACAAAACGATCAGCTGCACTCTTTAGAGTCACCGGTGAAGGCAATGCCAATGTCCGCATCAGCCATGCACCAGCGGCAATCATCGCCAATGGTCCTAATCGACTCACTGTCCGTTTAAGTGGCGCTGGTACCAGCCGACTACCTGCCAGTGGTGCAATGACTAAAGCAATTGGCGGTTCTGTCACTGTGGCAAGTACAACGGCTAAGGGACGTTATGTTGGCTCAACCGTGGTAACGGCAAGCTACTTATAAGCATGATCGATTCTAACCACTCAAGATTATATTTAATCTAAATGACAATGACTAAGCCGCGCCATAGCTTACCTCTTAAGCTATGGCGCAATTATCTCAGTTTTAATCAATTCCAAACAATTTTTCAAAAAAAAGCCAAATAATTTCAGTGTTTATTATTAGTCTAAGCAAATATTATAGAAAAATAGGCATAGAGCCTGCATGCAATAAGATCAATGATAGTTATGATAAAAGGAAAGTTATCATGAAAAAATCAAGCATCCTATCCAGCCTATTGCTATTTACATTCAGCCCAGCTTTTACTTTTGCAAATACTAACATTTCTCTAAACACTTCTGCCCACATTATTGCTCCAATTACCTTAGAAATAGAGCAACTCGAGTTTGGTACGCTTATCAAACCTCAATCAGGCCGAACTAATCATGAAGCGGCACTGTTGCGAAAAATTATAGTGAACTTCAGAAAGGTTATTTTCTTGTGCTCTCTGCTTAGAATTAAGCAGC
>NZ_AMFF02000184.1:0-4917 GCF_000297215.2 Piscirickettsia salmonis LF-89 = ATCC VR-1361 | reverse complement strand
GTTTACGTCTTCCCCCCGGCATTTCCTTCTTAACTTCCGTTGATTGCTACACCCTACTCAAATCTAAATTTTTTGCAACAGTGCCCACAAAACATCTGCTTATATTTCGCATATAAGTTAAAAAAATCTACTTACAGAAAAATTGATCTATAAAATGGTTATGCTAATTTCACTTGAATCATTGGCTTAACAACAAATTTAAAACCAAGCTCGTTAAAGCATTTTACAAGCCTGATCACCCCTTCTGTAGAAGAAAGGTCAACTTCAATTATATTGTTATTTAAATTTGAAGTGGCTACTGGTAACTCTTTTTGAATTGACGTCAGTCCCATGCGTTTCGCTTTACTATATATTTGATCAAGGTTCCTTCCAGGTAATAAGGTCATCATCTCTTTTGCTGTTTTATTCAGGTAATACTCTAACATGATCGACGTTTCCTCTAGTGTCCAACTACATCTACTCATAAAAACCTCCAAGTTTTAAGTAGAATACCTCACCCCTTACAAAACAAACGACCAATTGACGACCAAAATCACAAATTATTGAAAAAAAGTTTTTGGCATTATTTTTAAATCAGGCTGGTCACTTTCTGCATTAAAGAACTTATCCACCCCCTGAAGGATTTTACCTTTCACGCCTTCCAACCAAATTTCTTTATGTTCAAAGTCATGATAACTCACGCAAAAGTCATGCATAGCTTTAGTTGTAGTTAAAATGATGGTTTGGCAAAACGATAAAAACACCTCATCGCTAATCATTTTTGGTTCTAATGAACGTAAAAAAGGCATCACTTCCTCGTTAACAATAACATCAGCTATTGTCTTCGCTTGTTTTTTATCCATAGGCATCCTATTGTGGTGAGTATATTTTTAAGGCTGTTTGGTAAGCATGATTAAAAATAGCAAAAGAGTTGATAGAGTTTTGACTTAACCTCCCTGACCACCCCCAAGTTTTGCGTGCTGCAAAAAGTATGGCTTGGTTATCCATTTGACTATCACTAGAATTAATAATATATCTACATGCCTTAGCATAAGCTGTAATTACAGTATATGTTTTCACTACTCATTTCATCCTGAAAATACAACCCATAAACATTTATGATTTACAGGCACTTAACTATTCTAATTAGAATAAAATATACATTAATTTGATTTTTTTATCAATGATAAATCACTAAAATCATGGTATGATTTACTTCCTATAGGAAGTAAAAATGACAATATGATGAGCAGTAATAATTTATTGATAAAAAATATTAAGATGATTTTAGAATATAGAGGCCTAACGCAGGCATATCTATATAAAAACTCCAATGTACCTCAATCAGTTATTAATAAAATTTTAAGTGGAGAAACCCCAAACCCAAGAGTCTCAACAGTATTAGAAATAGCCGCTTGCCTTGGAATAAAAGTTGGAGACCTCTTTACAGAAATATCAATTGACTCTTTAGATAAAACTGTAAAAATCCCTATGTACAATATTGATGATATAACATCAATTAAAAAGGAAAAACCAATACGCTATGTTTGGTCAAATGCAAAGAATGTGACAAATAAATGCTTCGCAACGGAACAGAAAGACAGCTCGATGTCGCCTATAATACCAATAGACTCATTACTGATCATAGACCCATCAAAAGAAGCAAGGGATGGTGATTATATATTACTACTAGTCGGAAAAAACATCCTATTAAGAAGATACTTAGATGCTGGAGATACTAAATATTATGAGCTGCTTAACCCAAAGTTCGATGGAATTAAAAAAGAAATGACCAAAAAAAATAGAATATTAGTTGTCACCATTTCTGTAGAGCTAAAACTATAGTCATATTCTTTTTAAAAGACAAACTACCAAATCAACTTGTCTTCATTGTTCTAATAGAAAAAGGATTATAGTTTGTATTGTAATCATAAACATCGACTTTCTCAGATCTCTTTAGCCATTTTATCATATACCACATTGGAAATGATATTATTATAGCTATCATAACTTTCCAAAAATACCCATCAAAGGCAATCTTAAAAAATTGAGCAACCGTTATTTTTCCAAAAAATATAAGAATATCTACAATAAATGAAAGAAATAGTTGGCCAATTGCATTCGATATTAAAAAACGAAGCAGAAAATTTTTCCCTTGCATTAATATTTTCATCTTAGATAAGATATATATATTAATAAATTCACCAACAAAAATACCTATTAAGCTAGAAAATGCATATCTAAAAGCAGGATCTAAAACAATGTTGTATGCTTGAGATTCTTTAAAATAACTTGGATAACTCATATGTGTCACTGCATATGTTACACCTGCAAACATTATTTCAGAAAGAAACCCTAGCCAGATAAATTTTTTTGGTTCACTATAACCATAAACTTCACCTGCAACTGCATTAATAACAAATGTTAATGGAAAAATAAATATTCCTCCAGGCAATATAACTCCAGCCAGGCTAGTAATTCTAACAGCTAAGACTTGAGTAATGATCACTGTTGAAATATAAATAGTGAGAAGTAATCCAGAGTATTTGTAAGTATCTTTTCTATTTTTAGAAAAAATACTATCACTAGTATCTGAAAATCTAAATAAAGATGATATAATATTCATTATCTTACCACTTAACAGAGTTCTATTTATTCTTATTTAATCCATATAAATACCAAATCACATTTTTTTGGTCATTTTTTACTCTAGACATATACATTTCATTCTTAACGAAATCTTCTATATCAGTATCAAGACTGCTTTTAGACTCATTGTCAAAAAACGTTAATATAACTTTTCCACTATCAACTCTATGAGAAATTAACATTAATGGCATTAAATCATTCAGTTCACAACAAGCAAGATAAGTGATCAACCTAACTTCCAGACGACTAAATTGATTTATCCAATGATCACAACTAGCAATTTCAACAGCAGTCATCTCAAAGGGAATTGGTGAGGCTGCTATTTTTAAAATTAACACTACTTCCATTTTTTTATAATCGAATCTAAAATTTATTAATTTACACAAATCTACTTTATCATTAACAAATTCAATTAAATTCTCTTTAACACTTCTAATAACCTTCATTGGTTTCATAGAGTTAAACCTTTTCAGCAATTAATCCAACACTTTCTCTACCATCAAAAGTAATCTCATCAGGAAGAAATCCTTTTCTTGAAAAAAGAAAACATTCATCAACTTTAAAATTAAACTGATTAACAACTGTTTCTAAGACATCGTCATCAAAAAAATTCATATATTTAGGAAGATTTTCTGAATGACCTAAACTTTCATAATCAGAAATCTGAGTAACATAACCAGGAAATTTTATCCCATTATTTTTTTTAAGTTCGAAGACAGGTATAAACGACTTCCAGTTATTTAAATATGGCGTTTCACATGTTAAAAACAACTTCCCGTGCTGACTTAACCATTTATGACAATTCTCAAAAAAAACTTTGACTTCATCTGGATTAAAAAAGTGTATTAATCGACTACAAAATATTGCATCTAGTGAATTTTCTTCAAAACTACAATCCAATATATTACCACTAACAATACAAAGTTTAGATGTGTCAGAAAACTTCGATTTAAAACTAATCAGTGGCTTCTCATCCAAATCATTTATAGTCAGTCTTTTAGAAAAGGGGTATACTTTTTCAGAAATATAACCATACCCTGCTGCAACTTCCATAACTCGCATGGATCTTGACTTACAGTAGTTAATAAATCTTTCTGAAATAGGATCAGTGCGATTAATAATATACCCTTTATTATTTCTTAGCTTTAATCATTTGATCGCTATTGAGATCATCCCCTGTTATAGAGGCACAAGAAATATCCATTTCAAGCCTTATTGAATATCTAACAATCGCTGTATTCTAATAAGAATAAAAAAATTTATCAATAGCTGACGAAAATTTAGATTGATTAAGGCCTTATGTTGATAACATAGTTTATTATAATAAACTAATTGTCATTTTTGTTGGAAAACAACTGAGTTTTAAACAATTTGCTTTTTACCAATTCCTTCAGCCAGCAAAGAGACAACCAATGTATTTAAGCTTACATTCTCTTCTTTGGCTTTACGTGACAAAGCAGCATGCAAACTTTTAGGTGTTCTTACTCGCCACTGCCCACTAAAGTCATTGTCTGACTTTGGTTGAGGTACTTCACGGCCAAACTCTCGAGCAGCCTCTATCCATGATGAACAAGCTTCTTTAGCGTCGGCAATAGCTTCTTCAATCGTCTCACCATCCGCGGTGCATCCAGGTAAATCGGGAAACTCAACTAAATAACCACCCCCATCTTCTTCTTTTAACCGATGTACATTAAATGGATAATCTAAGTTAATCATACTTATTCCCCTGATCTTCAATTAACGCAACAAACTTCTTCACATATATAGGTTTAATTGGTCGCTTTGATGGAACAGTTAAAACAACATATCCAAAATTAAAGACGACATGACTACCTTTACCCTCTCTATAAACCACACCATATTGACCAGCTACACGATACAAGTCACTAATTGTCCACCCGGCGGGGTTAGTTTTCATTTTCTCGAGCAGTTTATCAATTTTACCCATTTCTATCTCGGTACCGTATTTGATACCACTATAATAGTATAGTTCAAAGCTTTTTCAAAGAAAATCATTAATAGTATATTTTTAACAATATATACTAAAGGTAGTCGCCCTCCGTCATCTGAAGTGCAACACTACTCTATACTAAGCCGCCATCAAATACTCTAAAAAAACATGATTAGGTGAGCGATAATTCAAACTCGCTCTTCTTCTGGTGTTCAATGTATGCTCTATTTTTGGCACTGTTGCGAAAAATTATAGTGAGCTTCAGAAAGGTTATTTTCTTGTGTTCGCCCTCCGTCATCTGAAGTACAACACCGAGTAGAGAGTTCATATCCATACAG
>NZ_AMFF02000183.1 GCF_000297215.2 Piscirickettsia salmonis LF-89 = ATCC VR-1361 | reverse complement strand
GCAACTCCGCTCTGCTAAAAACCCGAACCTACCTCGGCCTACTCACCCCGTGCTTAGCACTCCATGGCTCGCAGCGGCTGCTAAACGGTGATGAAGAAAGAGAAATCGAATTAGTGTGTGTAAACGATATTGAGCTGGATGAAATGTGGAGCTTTGTTGGCCATAAGAAAAACCAGCGCTGGCTTTGGCATGCAATTGATCACTCCACCCGCAAAATTCTTGCCTATCATTTTGGCCGACGTAAAGATGAGGCTTTAATTGCGCTTAAATCAAAACTTTCATCGTTTAACATTCGTTATTACTATACAGATGATTGGGGCTCTTATCAGCGTATTTTGCCAGAAGATTCTCACTTCATTGGTAAAAAAAACACACAGGCCATTGAGCGTAAGCATTTAACCCTAAGAACCCGAATTAAGCGTTTAGCACGCAAAACCATTTGTTTTTCGAAGAGCGAAAAGATGCATGATGTAGTGATTGGTTTATTCATCAATAAATTCGAGTTTGGCAAGGCGATCTAACTAAGCAATCAAATAGATACATTACCCGGAAAAGTTTTTCATTTTTTTTATCTACAGCATTTAAAAAAAGTCCACTATCACTTTTTTTATAGTCGTCTTCATGTCCATGACAAGCATAATGTCGCAGATCTCGAGTACGCACATCCTTCCCATTGGGCGGACATATTTTAAGCGCTAGTGCACTGTATGTCGGTGAATTTAACAGTTCAAGCAGTTTGTCACTTGCATACGTTGTATTCTTAAAATACGATGTTTGTTGGTGTGCCAATGCTGCAAAGCATAAATCCTGCAAAGAATAACTTGTATTAATATAGTGCAAATGACTGTAAGTCACCAATATCCTTAAGTTTTTCTCGTAGATTTTGGCATAGCTCTTTCTCAAGTGCTTCTAATTTTTCCAGCTCGCTTGTAAAAGACTGATTTTGTAATAATAGGTCAGCAATTTGATTCTTTGCTTGTTCGAGCAATTGCTTAAACTCTGTAAGATCATTACATTCTTTTAACCTAAGTATTAACGCGCTATCAGTTAAATTGACAGGCATGCTTTGATTATTATCAAACATATCACCACTATCATTGAGGTAATATTTTTTAAAGTAGTTGACTATTTTTTCTGGTTTTAAATTAACAGCAGGAATGCTACCTTAGTATTGCACTTTTTGCCTGTAGCTTATGATTCCCTTTTAATATATTTTCAACATCCCATATAAAAAATACATTTTCAGATTGATATTTACTATCTTCAGCATGAAAACAAAGTTCCCTAAAGGCGTTATTGTCAAAATTTTTATCTTTAATGGTAAAACGTGGCATGATTTTATAACCTTTTAATTTTTTCCAAAGAAAAAAGTACTAGAGCACAGCTTAACAAAGCTTGTGTGTTATTCAAAATATCTTTAATTAATATTTAATTTATTGCCTATGAAAAAATAAACTTTTAATTTTTATTTCATCAGTTGAAGAGCGCACTGCTACTCTACACTAATTTTATAACGATCAAGCATGAATTCAGTTGTGCCGAGCTTATAGTCTAAATAAAGGCCACAGGCAGCGCAAAGAGAAAAAATGATTAAAGAGATGATAGTTGAAATCATTACTAATTACCCATGTTCTAAACATTTAAAATATAATTATTGTGCTATGCAATAATTTAACATTTTTATACGCTGCGGTCTTGTGTATTTACATGATTTTCACGTTGAATCATTTTAGTATATAAACAGTAAAGCCATTTGCTACTTAGCGTGATTTATGCCTTGTGATAGCAAAAGCAGCAAAGCAAAGAAAATGACACAAAGGCCAGGCATTACTAGCCAGTTTTGATCAATAAAATAAGCGGCGAGTATGGGTGAGGTACCGCCAAATAGTGCAGCAGATAAGCTCCACATTAAACTGGTTCCTGTACAACGGGCGTCAGTAGGTAAACATTCGAATAAATAGCGAAATAGTGTTGCTGAAATACCACTATTGGCAATGACATAACAGCCGGTAATATGTCTATTTGATTGCTTAGTTAG
>NZ_AMFF02000182.1 GCF_000297215.2 Piscirickettsia salmonis LF-89 = ATCC VR-1361 | reverse complement strand
ATTGGATGCTCAGTCGTCAGCAAAATGCTAAAGCGGCCTTGCGCTTTTTCAAAAAGCAATGGCTCAACCTTACGTGAAACCACCACGTGTTGTGAATGTCGATAAACACGCTTCATTTCCACCGGCTCATCAAAGCTCCCGAGTTTTCAGACAGAATAGTTTAACGATTTATTCCTGAAAGGTTAAAATGATGCTTAACATTTTAGGAGCTATGATATGAGTCAAAAAAGAAAGAAGCCAAGCGCTGAATTTAAAACCAAAGTTGTCTTAGAGGTCATCGAATGAGATCAGACGCTCAACCAAATATGCTCGAAATATGAGCTAGTCCCTAAAACTGTTCAAAACTGGAAAAAAGTGTTTTTAGCGAATGCAAGCCTGGCTTTTAATATCGATAGCGCTGTGGCGGAGTTTAAGGATGAAATTAAAACCAAAGAAAAAGAAGTGAATGAACTTCACCGTCAACTGGGCAAACGCACAGCAGAGTTGGAGTGGGCTGCAAAAAAGTTGAAGAGCTTGGACTATGAAACAAGAAAGTGCCTTATTGAGTCTGAGCCGAAAAATATTCCAGTTACAAGGCAATGTGAATTAATAAATTTTAATCGCAGCAATTGTTATTATAAGGGCACTGTTGCGAAAAATT
>NZ_AMFF02000181.1 GCF_000297215.2 Piscirickettsia salmonis LF-89 = ATCC VR-1361 | reverse complement strand
ATTTTTCGCAACAGTGCCGATCCGTTTCTATTTGATAGTTAATTTGAATATTAATAGGTGAATATTCCTTAGTCAAGGAATTATTCTCATTTTAGTGCAAAATTGGCAAAAAAAGAGAATATTTATAAAATAATGATATTTTATATATAAAAAGCATATTTTTATTATTTAAGAATCATGCTCTATAAATATAAATTATATTTATGTTAATTATTTAATTGGGTATGAGTAAAAGTAAAATTCGTTAAGAGTAATTGTATAAATATTCATACACTGGTTTGCATTTAAAATGATAAGTTTGTAAAGAGGTTATTTTTTAGTTAATCTGACTTTCTTTAGAGGTTTAGTTCATAGCTTTAGTGTATGACCACCACTGCGGTCGATACTGATTAGTTGCTCATTGCTTTATACTTTGACCACCGCTGTGGTCGATACTGATTAGTTGCTCATTGCTTTATACTTTGACCACCGCTGTGGCTGGTTTTAATAAAATTAAATTTCAAATAACAACATAATATCAAAAACATTTATTTTGTTTGATTTTCTTTATATTGTAATATATTCTCTAATTAACAATATATTCTTAATAAATAGAAATTAGGTTAATTAAATGCAAATAAATGATCATGAGATTTTTGGCGTGGACGACGCGGCCGAATTAATGCAGGAATCTAATGAAATAGGTACAAAGGTTTTAGAGCGTTTACTAGCTGAATCTATTGACCCTGAGAATAATAAAAAGCTCAAAAGATGGGGGATAACAGAGGCTGCTGATATGATTGGTCGAAGCCCTCAGCACATTAGAATTAATGAAGGCAAAGGTAAGCGATTTGGTTTACCAGATAAAGATGAAAATGGTAAAAGAGTTTATAGCTTAGATAGAATTAATAAGATTCGTGACATTGAAGGAACAAGGTACTTAAGGCCGAAAGGATCAGATTGTATGATCACGAGTATAGCTAACTTTAAAGGAGGTGTTGCAAAGACAACAACAACCATTCATCTAGCGCAAAAACTGGCTCTTGATGGTTTAAAATGTTTAGTTATTGATTTAGATCCTCAAGCGACATTATCTTTTTTATTTGGTTTAAATCCAGATATTGAGTTATCAGAAGAAGACACTATTAACTTATCCCTTACTGAAGACCCGTCTTTAATTCATAATGTTATTCGGCCAACATATACTGATGGCTTAGACCTAATACCATCGAATCTCTCACTTCAAGATACCGAATTTTTATTAATGAGTGATAATATAAATAAAAAATTAGGTAATAGTATTAGTAGGCTTAAGAGTGCTTTAGAGTTTGTAAAAGATCAGTATGATGTAATATTGATTGATTGTCCTCCAAATAATGGATCACTTACACTAAATGCTTTGTATGCTGTTACAGGGCTGATTGTTCCCGTTTTACCTGCAATAACTGATTATGCGAGCTATATAAGATTTGCAAAAACACTCTCTAATTTATTTAATAGCAGAGAAGGTAATAAGTCGTTAAAGTATTTTCGTATTTTAATTACTCGCCACACCAAAACTACTTCCTCAATTAGAGCTGAAAACTTAATAAGACATAATTTTGGTGATTTTGTTATGTCAAATTCAATGATAAATACCGTAGATGTTCAGAATGCAACAAGTGAAATTAAAACTATTTATGAGAGAAAAGCTCTTGGAAGTGAATCTAAATCACATAAAAGGGCTATTGAAGCAGTAAATGCAGTAAATGATGAAATAATCAATGCTTTTAAGTCTATATGGAGAACAGAAGCTAATGCGAATATGTCTAAAATAAAAAGTGCTAAGAAAAAAAAGGTTGTAAAGAAAAGCTCTGTAATTAGAAAAAAAGCAACAAATAAAAATGCTGTGACTAAAAGGAAAGTTAAATAATGACTTCTTCAACAAAGTCCAGTGGTAGTAAAGTTATAGACAGGCTTTTGGGTCAAAATGATTTGAGTCTTTCATCAAAAAAATCAAGAGCGTTAAATAAGAAAAATATACTTGAATACGATAGCTTTAATAAAATTGATATCGGGTCATCTGAAGTTGAAGCCGAATCATATATTCTAGTAGATCCTTTTAAATGTATAAACTGGGGTTATTCTGATAGGAATAATTTTGATTTTGGCAATCAGGATGGATTGGAATTATCTATTAAAGAAAATGGTCAGGCTGTACCAGCAATTTTGAGAAAGCATCCTGATAAGCCTGAACATTTTGAAATTATTTCTGGTGAAAGAAGATGGACAGCAATAAAAAATTTAAGAAAGTTAAATAACAGCTTAATGTTAAAGGCAATTATTATTGATGTTGATGATAATGAAGCCGCATTGATTCAGATAAATGAAAATCAGTATCGAGAAGGTTTAAGTGAGTATTCAAAAGGTATTAATTATTCAAGATTAATAAATAATGGAGTTTTAACTAGGAAAGAGTTAGAAAAAAATCTTGAAATATCCAAGTCTGCTGTTGGTAATTTATTGTCATTTGCTGATCTTCCTGAAGATTTAATTATTTCAATAAAAGATATGACTAAAGTTAATTCTAAAACCTCAAGTTCAATAAGAGCTTTTCTTAACTCCGGAGGTTCTTTAGAAGACCTTATTAATTGCTCTGAAATAATAAGATCTGGTGCGAGCTGGAGAAAAATAAATGAGAAAATTACTGGAGATTCAGTTTACCAACAATCAAAAAAAGTAGTTTCATCTGATGGAAGACATCTATTTTCATGGAGGAAAGATCCTAATGGGAATTTGTCTGTTAGTTTTCCAAATAACATAATTAATAATGTTAATCATTCTGATTTAGAAATCTTACTTTCAGACGGATTAAAATCTTTACTTAATTCAAAAGTGTAAGACTATAGTTTAGATAATCATATTTTTTGTAATCTCGAATCATTTGGCCACAGCGGTGGTCAAAATGTCGGAGTGATATAAAAACATTTAACATCGACCACAGCGGTGGTCAATGGAGCTGTTTGATTATAGTTAGCTCAATATCATTTTTCTTGATGTTTGTTTGCTGAGATCCATTTTTTAGTCTTCATATCAGTATAATAAGTTTATATGTTAAGATATTATACTGATTGTGTTTTGTCGTTTATTGGTGAGTCTTTGATTTTATTAGCTTTAGTATATATTGGTAAAAATATACTGTTTTTAGTTTGACCAGCATTTCTGCTGGTTGAAGAAAAATCATTCATCAAAATGATGGAAGGCGGAGGTCTATAGCTAGCGAATAGAAAACTTATTTAACGTACTTGCTTGTAAAGATAAATCAAGATTTTCCTCTAACGCGTCAAATACGATATCAATAATATTATTGATACTTTTAACTGTATTAGCATCATTTAATGGAATATTTTTGAAATCAATAGTTTTATTTTGTTTTCTAGCATGCACGATAGAATGACGATTGGATAAATAGTCTAAACGGATATGATGCTCTTCCTCTGCTTGAAGTGCTAACTGCCGAGTGTTAGAGAAAAACGGGCACTGTTGCAAAAAATTTAGATTTGAGTAGGGTGTAGCAATCAACGGAAGTTAAGAGTGAATTGCTGTGGTAAAACGTAAACGATTTAAGAAGAATCAACCCTTTAAATGGAAGCATTATTCCGGT
>NZ_AMFF02000180.1 GCF_000297215.2 Piscirickettsia salmonis LF-89 = ATCC VR-1361 | reverse complement strand
TCCATGGCTCGCAGCGGTTGAGGCGTTTATTGAGCGATTGACACAACATATACCAGAAAAGTTTTTCAAAATGATACGGTATTACGGCTTTTTAGCGAATCGAGTCAGAAAAACCTTGTTACCAAAAGTCTATGATTTATTAGATCAGACCATTGAAGCTGCTCAGTCTGTTACCTATTCCAGCCTGATGAAAGCCAATTATGCAGTAGATCCTCTCATTTGCATACTTTGTGGCAGTGAAATGAGACTCTCTGGATTCACAAACTCAACCCCTTTATGGCAGTTGCGTCAACATCATGAAAAGCTTGCGAAGATGAAGGAGGTCCGGCTTTAATTCAGCCTGCATAGGATTAATCCGTCCAAAAACGATAAAACGCACCATATGTGATACTTTTTGCCGATAATTAAGAATAGTTTCTGTTCTTCAGGTCAAATCTCTCAAATTTTGCTTCACTAAAAAATGATCCATTAACCCGGCTGAAACTTTCAAATTCTTCAATATTAAATTTTCAACAGAAAAACACTGTTTCTTTATTTAAAATAATAAACAAAACCATAGTGATTTTATGCAGATTAACTAATGACATTTTTTTGATTAAAAGTTTAGCTGATGTAAACTTATTAAAGACTGTTATAGCACTCAACGAATAGTTTCTGACATTGACTTCATTACTTGACTAAGCGCTGTCTCTAAATTTATTTCATCTTGATCAAGCTTCATGCGAACCCTATTTTTAAGCGGTGACCATACATGCTCTATCGGGTTTAAATCAGGAGAATAAGGGGGTAAAAATAATAAGTGACAACCCGCA
>NZ_AMFF02000179.1 GCF_000297215.2 Piscirickettsia salmonis LF-89 = ATCC VR-1361 | reverse complement strand
GCTTGCTACAGACCTAACGGTCTTTCGCAACTCCGCTCTGCTAAAAACCCGAACCTACCTCGGCCTACTCACCCCGTGCTTAGCACTCCATGGCTCGCAGCGTTAGCAGCCTACTGTCTTCAGGAGAAGAAGCCATCGCTTAATATCCAGCGTAATCTATTGACCAGCTGAGTTATATCGAACTCACGTTAACCTAGTAACATCCAAAAAATTAAGAACCAGCTAGATTGACTATAATAAAAGTTAAGGATTGTTAAGGGTTAGTGCACAAAACTAACCAAGAGGCGACTTACATGTCAGGCGTATTAGATACTGTAGACCAACGAACCAACCTCGTTGGCCAAAATCGACTTGAAATTCTGACATTTCGCTTACTTTCAGGCCCCAAATTTGCTATTAATGTTTTTAAAGTCCAAGAAGTTTTAGTCTGCCCAAAGCTTACCCGCTTCCCTAAAAGCAACTCATGCACGGTCGGTATTGCCCATATTCGCGGCGTTACCATGCCCATCATTGACCTTAGCAAAATGGTCGGTTTGGAGAGCACACCCGATGACAAAATCAGTGAAGGAGTACTTATCATCACTGAATACAACCGCTCCATTCAAGGCTTTCTTGTTCGCGAGGTCGACCGCATTATTAATTTAAACTGGGACTCAATCAGTCGCCCACCCAGTGGTATTGGCAGTGATAACTACTTAACAGCGGTCACCAAAGTTGACAATGAGCTGATTGAAATCCTTGATGTTGAGAAAGCACTGGCTGAACTACAAAGCGATGCCATCCACATTGATAAAGATATACTTAACAATGGGCTTACAGAAACTAAGCTCAACCCCAAAGTACTGATTGTTGATGACTCTATCACCGCTCGCATGCAAATCAAAAAAGTCGTTGAAAGCCTCAACCTTGATTATATAGAAGCAGTCAATGGTCGAGATGGCCTACAACGGCTACTCGAGCTGACCAATAAAAGCAATGCAATCACCGATGAAATTTTAATCGTTATCTCAGATGCTGAAATGCCAGAAATGGATGGCTATACATTCATTACTGAGATTCGCAATGATCCACGCTTTGAAAAACTTTATATTATTTTACACACGTCCATGAGTGGCTCATTCAATCAAAATATGGTTATCAAAGTCGGTGCGGATGGCTTTTTGGCAAAATTCCAGGCAACAAAGCTTGCGGAACTCCTGCAACAACGCATTAAAGTGTATAAAGAAGGCAATCATACCACCACAGTTCCCTCTTCTGCAGAACTTGCTGAAAATTACAAAAACAGCCAATCAGAAAATCCAAACAAATTCAAGCTAAACAACGATGAGATAATCGACATCGCCAGTGATATCGCTATAGAAGGATTACCCTCTGCTCCAACCTCGACCGCCCCCACAACTCAAAAAGAACCCTCAGAGCAGAAAAATCAGGTAAATAAAACACAGAAAGACCAGGATGAAGAAGAATATTTAAACCAGCTGTTAAAAGAAGTCAGAACAGAAAATAATAACAATAATGACAAATAAAAATAAAACCAACTGGCATTAAAATACAAGTCAGCTTAACTCACACTAAATCAATCATCTAATCAGCATGATTTTTCGATGCCAACAAGCCTCATTACTTTGGCCATTAAAGCATGAAAAATATACCCTCTGAATCAGTTAATTTATAGAGCGTTCTTTGTTAAGCTTGTCTAGTCATTTTTTTAACAGAGTAAATTTCAATGGCCACAATTACAATCAATAACGAACCCCTCTACTATCAAGATCAAGGGCAAGGCTTTCCACTACTCTTTGGTCATAGCTACTTATGGGACCATACCATGTGGTCACCACAAATACAGGCATTAAGCCAAAACTTTCGCTGCATTACTCCAGACCTCTGGGGTCATGGCCAATCTGGTTCCTTACCTAAAAATACCAAAACACTTACTGACCTTGCAGGTGAAATGCTCGCACTGATGGATGCACTGCACATTGATCAATTTACTGTGATTGGTTTGTCTGTCGGTGGCATGTGGGCAACCGAACTTGCGTTGCAAGCTCCTGAGCGCATCTTAGCACTCACTCTGATGGACACCTTTGTCGGTAAAGAGCCAGAATTATCATATCAGCAATATTTTGCCATGCTTGCCGCTATCGAACAGGCTCAAGCTATCCCAACCCCCTTATTAGATAAAATTGTCCCACTATTTTTCTCACCTAAAACATTTAAAACCCAACCTGATTTAATAGAAAACTTTCAAGCTCATCTGCAAAAACTATCCCCTGAAAAATTACAGTCTATTATTCCATTAGGGCGGATGATTTTTGGCCGTGAAGACCGCCTTAACAAGCTGACGAATATTCAAACTCCAACACTTATCATCACTGGGGAAGATGATATCCCAAGACCTGTCAGTGAAGGAAAACTGATGGCGGGAAAACTAGCTAATGCTTCTTTTATAACGATTGAGAACGCCGGTCATATTTCAACGCTAGAGCAACCTCAATATGTTAACGACGCACTATTTCAATTTTTACAGCCCTTAATTAATATCAATTGACTAAATAATCATTTCGATAATTATGACACACCCGCAAAGCGGGTGGCTTGATGGCTGTAAGTAGCTCCAAAGGTTAGCAGTATTAAAGTTCAATCTGTAATTTAAAAATTAGCCTTTCCATTAAAATCCAACCCCATCAATTGATCCTAATGTTTGATATACGCCTTAATTTGTCCTTCTTCAAAACCAACCGCTGATACCCCATGGTAACCCTCCATTAAAATTCCTCTTCTTACCTAAAAACTGTTATGACCTTCTAAAACCATGCTCTACCTCTGATTCGTTAAATAAAGCACCTAAAATTTCGTTATATTTCCATTAAAGAACTTTTTTCCTTTACCTTAGAAAAAACGCAATATGGTATTTGCAGTCCCACTTTGAATGGCTTAAAATCTCGTATAATGTTGTCATTTTTAATCTCCTGTGTAACCGTCAAATTCACGGAGTTATTATGGCAGAATCCATAGACCAAGGTTTGAGAGATTCACTATTCCAGCTAGCAGCCTATCTGTCAAAGACTTAAACAAGGGTAGTTATGGGGATCATTTCACTACAAATCAGCACAAAGCTCTTTTTTAAAATTCTGTATCATCTCGTTAGTCTCTTCTTGTGGCTGTCTAAAAAACAAAAATTTGGACTTTTCTTTATACGCACTTAAAGTGTAGGCCGCTCTTAATTTATCAGCATTTGTTATGCGATCATCAGTTAATACTTTATACAAACTCGCTATTCTGCCAGGAACATCATAGCTTTTTCCATCGACTTTGATAGAACGAAAAGTGCCCCACCAACCGAACTTAAAGCCCTGCCCCCCTTCACTCTTAGCCATTTGCTCTATTTTAGTGATCATCCTTTGAACTTTAGCACCTGCCCCAGCACTATCGTGGGTTTGGCTTTGTGAAAAGATAATAGATAAACTTACATCTCGCAGCTTGTAACAAACATTGCGCGTCTCTTTTTCTTTAGTTAGGTTTGTTATGATTGTTTCATCAAGTTTATTATTAAAATCTGCAAATACGCCATTTAGCGCAACTTGAAACTCCTCCCTAGCTTCAAACCCTCGCAAAGGCGCTAACTTTACAACTAAGTGTGCCACATGATCCCTCAAAAAATGCAAAGCCTCTAAAGCTGGGTTTCTGCGATATGAATAATAAAAATCATGATAACGCGCATTACTAAAAAGATAGCGAGAAAGACTTTCACAGTGAGCAATAAAAAGTCGGCTATGATTATCCAACATATTAAGCCCCTGCAAACATGCTTCTAAACGAGATAGACTGCGACCAATATCACCTGTTATTCGGCTCCCACTCAAACCTACAGAGATTAGCCGACTTTGCGGATATTCGTTTGCTGGCATTCCTTTAAGCCCCTACTTAAAATTATCATCCTAATAAATTTATTGGAGCTTAGAAACATGGAGTTTTGAATGATAACTCTCGCAAATATTTTTAGTTTTCAGTAAATATTTATACAATAACGCATTTACATGATTAATCTACTTCAGACTTAATTTTCACTACTTTTTTTTAAACAATTAATTATATGAACGAGCACTCAACTGTATATCACCTTCTCCTGTTGCAACAACTGTGTCACTCAGAACTTCGC
>NZ_AMFF02000178.1 GCF_000297215.2 Piscirickettsia salmonis LF-89 = ATCC VR-1361 | reverse complement strand
ACCCGAACCTACCTCGGCCTACTCACCCCGTGCTTAGCACTCCATGGCTCGCAGCGACAGCATCACGATTATCTGGCGTTGATAAATCAGTCAATAAAGCGCGTACCGCAGGCATCGCCACGCCCATCGTAAAACTTGCAATAAAAATAAGCGGCAAGATTGCCAGACCAGTAGTACAAAAACCACCAACAAACATCACCATAACAGAGCAGGCTTGCCCTACGATAATAATTGATCGACGACGACAGTGATCACTCAACTTACCACCAATCAAGGAGCCAAGCAGTGAGTTAAGCCCAGTAACAGCGATCCAAACACCTGCTTGAGCAATAGTTAAACCTAATTTTTGAGTCAGTAATAAGCTTAAAAAAGGAAAAACAAAACGGCCTAAAGCCAAGACAAACTCTGTCAAAGCGATAATATAAATATCTCTAGACAAGCCAAAGTAAGGTGCCATCATTTTATCCATGGCTTTTAGCATTTTCACATCCTAATGATTAATAAAACCCAACGTAATACACTATAAAGCAGTTAAAATAATTTACCCAATCATTAGCCATAATAAAAACTAAGACAAAGATATTCTAAGTCTAAAACTAGGCTCTGCTTGCTTTAAGTTTACTTTTAAAAGGACAAAAAAAAGCCACCTAATAAGGTGGCTAAAAATTTGGCTGGGGTACCTGGATTCGAACCAGGGGATGCCGGCATCAAAAGCCGGTGCCTTACCGCTTGGCGATACCCCAAGAAAACATGGCGGACCGGACGGGACTCGAACCCGCGACCCCCTGCGTGACAGGCAGGTATTCTAACCAGCTGAACTACCGGTCCACGTAAACTTGTCATTTTCAACGTAACTATATACTAAATTGGTACCCGAGGTCGGACTCGAACCGACAAGGCTATTAACCGGGGGATTTTGAATCCCCTGCGTCTACCAATTCCGCCACTCGGGCATGCGTTTATGCATGCGAAATCTTTGGAGCGGGAAACGAGACTCGAACTCGCGACCCCAACCTTGGCAAGGTTGTGCTCTACCAACTGAGCTATTCCCGCCCGACAACGAAGAGGAATTATACGGATTAAATGCCTGGAGTCAACACCTTTTTGAAGATTTCTAATGTTTTTTGATAGACATACGTTTTGCTTAGAAAACTCATGGACCAAACTCCACTCCCTATATTAAAATCAGCCTGACTATAATTAATTAACGCAAAAGGACTCCCCGATGGCTAATTTAAAATATTTCTATGGCTCACTACTCGTTACCATCGCCGGGCTAATTGCCGCTTTTTTTGTTGGCCATGAACATCCCTTAACCGCTGTCTATATCACTGCCGTTCTAGCTTTGCTTGAAATTTCTTTAAGCTTTGATAATGCCGTCATCAATGCCCGCGTCTTAGCCGATATGCCGATGTTTTGGCGTAAGCTGTTTATTTATATTGGTTTGCCCATTGCTGTGTTCGGTATGCGCTTAATCTTTCCCATTCTGCTCGTCGATATGACAACGCAATTAAGTTTTATTGACGTCTTTCACTTGGCCACCTCTGACCCCCATGCTTATCACGAGGCTCTTCTTCAAGGCATGCCAATGATTAGCGCCTTCGGTGGTGCGTTTTTATTGAAAGTATTCCTAGGATTTTTTTTTGACAAAGAAAAAGACGTGCACTGGGTACCTTTCCTAGAAGCAAACCGGGCAATCAAAGCGGCTTCCAATCTGCCAGGAGTATCTTTATTACTTTCCCTTCTTGCTGGCATGCTCCTTATTTACTATACCAAAGATTGGCACGTCGCCTTCGCGTATCTATCTGGTATTATCCTACATGAATTACTTAGTGTGATGGGACTGCTTTTTAATCAACCGGCGAGCAGTGGACAAACTTTAGTGCGTAATGGCCTGATCAGCTTTATTTACCTTGAGTTTTTAGATGCCAGCTTTAGCTTTGATGGCGTCATTGGTGCGTTTGCAATTTCAACCAATATTTTTATCATCATGATCGGCCTGGGTATTGGTGCAATGTTTGTCCGTTCACTCACCATCTTTTTAGTTGAGAAAAAAACCTTATCATCTTTTCCTTACCTGGAACATGGCGCCCACTATGCCATCGGTTTTCTTGCCTGTGTCATGTTTATTAAGATGTTTCATCATGTCCCAGAGGCAATTACTGGTACGGTTGGCATCGGCTTAATTATTATCGCCTGCTTACATTCTTATATCGAGCGACGTATTAAAAGCTAAACTAAAGATATCAATCCAGCATTAAATAAATGATTCACGATTCAAGCCTCGTAAGCGTCGCTACCTCGGTAGGTATTTTGCACATCCAATGATGCAAAATCGCCGAGCAAAACGCGACGACTATAAACCCTCGGCTGCCCTCGTCACAGGACATTACGTGCCTTAAATCGGCCACTTCATACCCTGCTCTCAAATGGCGCTACGGCTCGTAAAGATTTTTAG
>NZ_AMFF02000177.1 GCF_000297215.2 Piscirickettsia salmonis LF-89 = ATCC VR-1361 | reverse complement strand
AGTGCGTAAGGTGAGTTATCCCTACTAACCAATTCATAAATTACTTGCGATTCTAGAGCTATTCGTTGCTCCAGATCAAGCTGCAAAGTTTGATCAACAGTAATCTTACCTCGACTAACTAATTCATAAATTGCTTGTGATTCAAGTGTTATTCGCTGTTCTAATTTAAGCTGCAAAGTCTGGTCAACAGTCATTTTTTCAGTAATAATTAAATCACAAATCTTCTCTGAATTTAAAATCATCCGTTGCTTTGCAGCAAATGCCAAAGCATCTTTAATAGTAATTAAACCACTGGTAATTAGTCTACATATTGAGTGTAACTTTAAATTTGACTGTTCCCTTAAACTAAGCTGCAAAACCTCATCAACACTAATAAAATCAGAAAAAATTAACTGAGAAATCGTCTCTGAATTTAAAACATCTGATTGAAATGAGTCTAATTCTAATTGCTCAGCTTTTGCAGTAGTTAAATAGCCACGGTCAATGTAACGCTGTAAAATCATTGCTTATTCCTTATTTTCTTTTAATAATATAAGTCAGATTTAACCACTATAAAATAGACAGAAACTTTAAATTAAGATTTATTTTTTTTATCGCAGTGCAACTAAACAATCAATAAGCATGACACCATAGAATAAATAAAAAGGAACAAACACCTTGAGAACATAGCTGTTAAAAGTAAAACTCTATAATATTTATATTATAAATATAACAAGATTCACATTTATGTTTCACCAGGATAATTCAATAAAAATAACTAAAATAATCCTTATCGATTCATTATGATTTTGCAGGCAGTCTTTAAAGTAGATTGCAAGATAAAGAATAAATTTATGTCTAGCATCAATAAAATTTTATTGAAAGGACAAAGCGAGAAGTTATTAAAAACCTGATTGATCAACTCGAAAATGCTTTACAAGCGGCCGTCATAGCCAAGATAATATATTTATATTTTTAACAACAAACATTATCACCAAAATAAAAAACACAGGACTTTAAAAAAACAAATAATAAATTTTAAAAAATTAAAATAAAAGATAATTGTCAAATAAAATAAATTAAATTTA
>NZ_AMFF02000176.1 GCF_000297215.2 Piscirickettsia salmonis LF-89 = ATCC VR-1361 | reverse complement strand
AGTGCGTAAGGTGAGTTACAAATAAGTAAGATATATCTTTTATCACTAAATAAAATACAACTCAATATAATTAATCACAATCAAACTCAACTCCTGAGATACTTAAGGCATGACTAGAACTAGCACCTTCCTCTGCCATTGACTCAGCCAAAAATATCCCTGTAGTTGCATAAGAGCCAACATATCCACTATCATTATTAGCAAAATTCGTTGATCCTGTAATATCTACATGAGCGCGAGACCTTTCTCTAGTACCAATAACTCCTGATAAGCCCTCGACGCTATCAGCTCTTGCATCCGCTCGCCCTCTCACTCCAAAAACTCCTGATAATCCTCCTGCAATATCACCTTTTGCACTTGCTCTCTTTCTACGCTCAGAAGCTCCTGATAGTCCTCCTATCACATCAGCACTCGCACCTGACCTTTCTCTACCTTTCACCTCAGACTGTGCGCTGCTTTCACTTGTTTTATTATCACTATCCGAGAAAAACGCCGCTATTTCTTCTGGAGTACAATTGTCCAACCTGATAGCAAGATCAGTATCCTGAATCAAATCATCACTCTGAGCTTCAAATGCAGACCCTGGATCAAAGTCATCCTCAACACCACCGGAGCCAAATTCAACTATAGTTTCTCCATCAAACATCTGTATAGCAGGTGCTTCTACATCAGCAACCTCAAGCTCACTTTCTTCCTGAACCCTACTATTTTCATTTGCCATACCTAAACCTCCAGATACTATATAAAGCAATTCAACTGGAAAAAATTTAGCCAAAGCATAATTACAAAGAATACTAGCAGTTATTTTTAGCTGCTACACATTTACAACACACTTAACTGAAAATGCTCAACGTCAATAGAATTAGCAATAACCGCCATAAAGCACAAAATATCATCCAGCTCTCTTACCAACTATAGGTGAAAAACAAAATTTTCAACATATAGGCTCCGTTGACATTTC
>NZ_AMFF02000175.1 GCF_000297215.2 Piscirickettsia salmonis LF-89 = ATCC VR-1361 | reverse complement strand
TAAACCCTCGGCTGTCCGCGTCACACAGCGTTGCGTGCCTTGAATCGGCACACTCCACCACTGTGCTCTCACATGACTCTACGGTTCGTATAGATTTTTAGACACTCGTTACGCTTGCTACAGACCTAACGGTCTTTCGCAACTCCGCTCTGCTAAAAACCCGAACCTACCTCGGCCTACTCACCCCGTGCTTAGCACTCCATGGCTCGCAGCGACCGTGTGTTTATGAACAAAGTAACCTACCGCACCCACCCCCCATTGCCTTCTCAATATAATCATCACTATCACTTTCAGCAGAAACAACAATCAATTGATTTGGATATATTTCTAGTATTTCTTTAATAATATCTAATGCAACACGACGCATTTGGATATTTAAAATTAAAATATCAGGGTGGTACTTCTGCTCTAGCGGCGCAATATCCTCGACATTGTAACCTTCTGCAACAATCACAAAATCACTATTATCTAATGCCTGATGCAAACAGGGTTGGTCTTGTTTTAAATCATCATCAATGATCATCACATTGTATGGCATAGCGCCCTCATCTAGATAGTTTTTACTAATAGCCCCTTAAATATAGCAACCTTTTATCAAACTGCGCTTTTGCTTTGGGACAAGCCACCTCTTGCTCTTGATCTTGCTAAACCTTCTATTGCCAATACCACTAACGCTAACCAAATAAAAAAAAACGTGATGATCAATGACAGAGTCAGCTTTTCACCATACAGCGTCACCGCAATAATAAATAAAATCGTCGGCGTTAAATACTGAAAGAAGCTCAGAATAGAAAACTTAAGACGTGTTGCCGCCGCAGTAAAACCTAATAAGGGAATCACCGTTACCACACCGGCAAGCATCAACAATACATTCATCGATGTCGTATTTTCAATGAAATTTGCAGTTGCACTATAATCAAAAAAATGTAGATAAATCAGGGCAAAAGGAGTAAGCAAAGCTGTCTCGCACAACAGCCCCGTCACAGCAGCTAAGCCTAGTTTTTTGCGCAGCATACCATAACAACCAAAGGTAAAGGCTAAACCTAAAGACACCCAAGGCAATGAGCCATAATGAATGATTTGAATGAGCACACCCATCACGACTAATGCAACAGCAAACCATTGCCAGACACGCAAGCGCTCTTTTAATATCACCATCGCCAAAATAATATTAAGAATCGGATTAACGTAATAACCTAAACTGGTTTCAAGCACATGATCATTATTCACCGCCCAAATATAAATAAGCCAGTTGCATGCTAAAAATAACGTTGAAAAAAAAAGAAAAATTACTTTATTTTTTTGGGTTAATACCTTTCTAACCTCAGTTAATTGTTTTAATAATAAACTGATAATGGCCAATAAAACACAAGACCAAATAATCCGATTAGCTAAAATTTCAAGTGCAGGGATTTGCATAATTTGCTTGTAATAAATAGGCGATAGTCCCCATAAACCATAACCTAAAATTGCATAAATAATACCCTGCTTTGTTTTGACATCAGTACTCATCACTCACTCAATCCTGCCATAAAAGATTCATTCTACTTGTATCAGGATACAGATTAAAGCGATAATCTATCTTTAGGTTCTCGAATAATTTATCTAAAAATAAAAATTAGCAGGACCTAAGCGCTAATAACACCCCAAGCATTACAAACTTTAATCGCTCTGCTTATTTGACTAACAAATAACTGCTCTGCTGACGCTGAACTAAAACCAAAATTAATTTGATAGTTTAATGGCGATTACATCAAAACAGTTAAGAACATAATAGCGCTACTCTGGTATAAAACTAATAGTTTCCTTGCAGGCATCTGGTGCTATAGAAGAACGCGTCATTTCCTCTAAAAATAACAAGGCTGCTTCTTCACTAATTTTCCCAGCAAGCTCATATTTAAAGTCAAAGCTTAAGGGTAAAATATTGACTTGTTTGTCTTCACTCGTACTATTATCGGTTAGGGTATGTAGCTCCATGTCATCTCTTGTCGGATAGGTATAATCCGATCCTCGAATAGGGTCTAATCCAATTGTGTCTTTAGGTAGAGAATCGGGTAAAGCTATTTTCTTCATTGCAATTAATATCCTTGTTTTTATTTTTCAGAGAAACTAAGTTTCATTGACATTGCACTTAACCATAAGATGGCGCTTGCACGGACGTGAGAAGAGTATCTCAAACGCTTTTGATAAACAAGCGGTATTTATTTCTAAGCAATTAACCATACCTCGTAAGCGTCGCTACCTC
>NZ_AMFF02000174.1 GCF_000297215.2 Piscirickettsia salmonis LF-89 = ATCC VR-1361 | reverse complement strand
CGGTCCAACAAGTTTTTTGCAATCGCTGCGAGCCATGGAGTGCTAAGCACGGGGTGAGTAGGCCGAGGTAGGTTCGGGTTTTTAGCAGAGCGGAGTTGCGAAAGGCCGTTAGGTCTGTAGCAAGCGTAACGAGTGTCTAAAAATCTATACGAACCGTAGAGTCATGTGAGAGCACAGTAGTGGAGTGTGCCGATTCAAGGCACGCAACGCTGTGTGACGCGGACAGCCGAGGGTTTATAGTCGTCGCGTTTTGCTCGGCGATTTTGCATCATTGGATGTGCAAAATACCTACCGAGGTAGCGACGCTTACGTTAGCCTGAGTTATTAGTCATATAAACTGTTTGACTTTGTGTCTGATTGATCGTCCTTATGTAAGATAGAGGTTGCCGCTTGTGCCAGTGGGTAGACCATAATCTCTGAAATGTTGACATGGGCTGGACGAGTTGCGCAGTAAATTACCGTGTCAGCGATATCCTCACCCATTAATGGCTCAAAGCCTGCATAAAACTGGTCAGAACGTGCTTTATCCCAGCGTTTTTCACTAAATTCCGTATGTACTGCACCTGGGTCAATTTCACTGATACGAATGTTATGGCCTGCAAGGTCTATGCGCAGTGAGCGGGTGAGTGCTTTTACGGCATGTTTGCTTGCACTGTAAACATTGCCACCCTTGTAATAATCATGACCTGCGATAGAGCCGATATTAATAATGTGCCCGGTATTGCGCTCAACCATACTAGTTAGGGTGGCTTTGGTAACATAAAGTAAGCCTTTGACATTAGTATCGATGATGGTATCCCAAATGTCTGTATCTGCATGCTGCATGAGCTCGGTCGTGCCGCCAAGGCCCGCATTGTTGATTAAAATATCAATGGACTGCCATTCTGTAGGTAAACTCTTAATGGTATGGTTAACGTGTTGCTTATCTCTGACATCCAGCTCTAAAGGCAGAGTTTTTGTGCCATATTTATGATGCAATGTGGTCGCGAGGTCATTAAGGCGATCAAAACGTCGTGCAGTGAGAATAAGCTTAGCACCTTGGGCGGCAAACTGTTCCGCACAGGCTTGACCAATGCCGGAAGAGGCACCTGTAATCAGGATAATTTTATTGGTTAACTTTGATTGTGGCATGGGGATTATCCTTAATTTAGTTGATTGTTCCGAGGTTCATTGGTTCATTTGGTTAGATATCTCAGGATGATAAAGAAAAACTATGCGAGTGTAAACTGTCAGCTTGAGTTTCAACGACTGTATTTAAATATACTCACTGAAACTTTAAAGACTCTGATGTAAAGCAGAAAAACTGTGACTTTTGTTTTCCATTCACTTTGATTAATGGCCAAACTGGCACAAAAATTATGCCCTAAATTCGAGATCGCTTAAAAGTAAGTGGGTATTAAATTAAATGCTCAATAAAGTTTTATGTTTATATTGCCACTTTATAGATGCAGTTGATTTAATTTGATGATGTTTTTAATGATTATTTAGGTGTTATTTTGAAATACTTAAATATTCGATTCAATTAACAGTACAAAGCACCATAGTGCTTATGTAACAATTGCGTGGAAATAACAATAACAAGGAAGATGTGGTAATGTATCCATTTGGTTGCTTAGTTAGATGGCCTTGCCAAACTCGAATTTATTGATAAATAAACCAACGCTGCGAGCCATGGAG
>NZ_AMFF02000173.1 GCF_000297215.2 Piscirickettsia salmonis LF-89 = ATCC VR-1361 | reverse complement strand
GAGGTAGCGACGCTTACGAGTTTGAAGTGCCTACCAGACTATTTAAGTATTTATGCATCACCAGACCAGCAAGCTGTCGTTAATCACTTGCAAACGCTTGGCGCGAACATCCGACAAAATGAATCCTCTTATTTAATCATGCCACAGCAATATGACCAAAACGGCAATAAGCTCTTTAACGCTGAATTGATGTCATGTGATGGCAATACTAATGTTGATCTGTCCGGACCAATTAACCGCTATGCTTATGCAATTTCTCAAACAATGATGACTGAATTTCAGCAAATTGGTAAGACGTCGGTGGGTACTTCAAATTATGCTGAAAATAAAATCGAGCTGCTAAAAGATAGCATTTGTGCGTACTTAGACATGATTAAAGGCGTGTTTAATTCGCATGCAATCCCTCGGCTTTTTGATATTAACGGCGATTTAGCTGAAGAGTTGCCAACGTTAGACTATGAAGAAGTAAAAGACGTTGACGTGACAGAGCTTGCGACTGCGCTATCTCAGCTTGTGCCGATTGGTGTGATCTCACCAGATGAAAATATAGAAGAAACTGTAAGAGAATCTTTAAACTTACCTGCGTCAAAAGAAATTAATGGCAAATAAAGCTCTTTCTACAAATGCACTGATAGATCAGACCAAAACCGGCACTGTTGCGAAAAATT
>NZ_AMFF02000172.1 GCF_000297215.2 Piscirickettsia salmonis LF-89 = ATCC VR-1361 | reverse complement strand
TTAAAAAAACATCAATAACATATTCATAAAAACCAACCACCTCTAAAAAACATAAATAAATATATTTAATGCAAAGTTACTTTAAATAAACTTAAATTTACTAAAATTTTATAATTACTATTATTTTTATAATTATATAATTAATTTTTTTCATCTATAAATAGATATAAATATTTTTATGTCTTTACGAGTAAAATGCACACTAACTAAACATAGCCTGTTAAAAATAACTAGCCATTTTAACTCAATTAAATTTTATGATAGCTCTTACTTTTCACTAAACTATCGAATTGCTAATTGGAATGAAAAAAGTTAGCAATAATTACTTGGCACGGACTCTAAATATTAGATTCAAATCAATGTAACAGAAGTAAAAGGTTAAGTACTATGAGTTTTGAACAAGCACGCAGAGCACTTCAAAGTGCAGGGATTGATTTTACAGATGATTTAGCTTTACTTAGGGGTAATGACAAGTTACAACAGGCAATTATTGCTCTGAGCAATGCAGGCATTGACCTTTCTGCACCAATCATAGAGCGCGAGTTTGGTTTTCCCAACGCTTTCACAGCACTTAGAAGAAACTCTATCCTAATCGAGGTAGTCCTCGCCCTTGAAAAAGTAGGCTGTTTAAATAAAAACTCTTGGCTAGGCATCAAACTCAAAGACAGCTTGCAGCGTGAAATACTTCAGGTTATTGGTCAAGAACCAAAACCACTACCACATGGATCAATAACTTTTACAGACATAGAAGCGTTAGCTAATGCAGGAATATATAACCGCCCAGGCCATGAGGACCCCTTATATACAATCGACAACAATCCAGAACTAAGGCAGACATGCGATATTCTTCGTCGTGACTACTGCCTCTCTCGTACGGCTTTTTGGAATTTTCTAGTTCCAGGAAACCAAGATTTTATCACTGCAATCCATCTCCTTCATGACACACAGTCACTTGACTCCTCTACGCTCCGCGACATCCGAAATCCGAAATTCCGACATTTAATTACCACTCTTCACCGGATGGGAGCACTTTCTCTAGAATCACTAGAATCCATCCGAAGCGAAGGACAAAAAGCCAAACGCAGAGGCAAAGGTAACCAGTTTTTTCATGCAATAAGCATTCTTGGCCATCTACATGTCAACTCTTCCTGTAACTTTCAAGAGGATGACTGGCCAAGTATTTACGGAAACGATCGTATAACTAGACAACGTCGCAAAGTCATCTGCCTTCTCCACAAAACTAAATCCGATGATAGCGCAGCCTCCCTGCTGACAGTGAAATATTGGCGACAAGTGAAAACAAAACCAATGTTTCAAACTGCAATTACCATTCTTAATTTCCATGACCTCTTATCAGACAAGACTTTATCTAAAATTGAAAATGAGCCACTCAGTAAACTTGTCACAGAGCTTCAAAATCATAGTCAATTTTCTCCTGAAATTTGGAAGGCTATTCAAAGTCACCCCAAAATACCAGAACTCTTACGTGCAATGAAAGCGACTTGGGATGCTGGTATACGACTTTCTTTTACTAAAATAATAAATCTTTGCTCACAACCTAATCCTATTGATGCTGTATCACAAATACTTCTTACTGACAGTCTAAATAAAATAGCAACAACTGCAAAAAGCTTAAAAAGAGACGCTCAATGCACTATCGCACATCATTTAATGACACGAGTTGAATCTGAGTCTGGCTCACGCCTTCTTCGCTCTCTCCACGATACAGCTCGCATAGCCTCTCGCCCAATAGGTCTTTTTCAAAGTAGATCACGATTAAAACTAGGTAGTGATAATATGCCAGAACCATTTCAAGCAGCAGAACCATCTCTTGAAGCACTACGAAAACTCTATGACGTTTCAGACCCTGTATGGAAAGATACGATCACAGGCACACCTCAGAAAGGTCAAGCAAGCCAATTCACAACTTACAATGTAATGAAAGATGCCTTAAAAACAGAAAAATCGCGATCGGACGCCAAAACCATAGATCTAAGCCAACAAGGTGCCGAAATGGCTGGAAGATAAAACACGATCAAAAATAACCCTGTAAATAACTGACAAACACAAAAAAATTAGTGCTTGTACATAAACTTAGCAAGGAAGCTAGTTATTTAACTCCCTAAATTGAGGATTTGATTTAACTCAACATAATCTATGTTTTTTTAGAGTACGTAAGCGTCGCTACCTCGGTAGGTATTTTGCACATCCAATGATGCAAAATCGCCGAGCAAAACGCGACGACTATAAACCCTCGGCTGTCCGCGTCACACAGCGTTACGTGCCTTGAATCGGCACACTCCACTACTGTGCTCTCACATGACTCTACGGTTCGTATAGATTTTTAGACACTCGTTACGCTTGCTACAGACCTAACGGCCTTTCGCAACTCCGCTCTGCTAAAAACCCGAACCTACCTCGGCCTACTCACCCCGTGCTTAGCACTCCATGGCTCGCAGCGATTGCAAAAAACGTGTTGGACCG
>NZ_AMFF02000171.1 GCF_000297215.2 Piscirickettsia salmonis LF-89 = ATCC VR-1361 | reverse complement strand
GTCAGTGCGTAAGGTGAGTATTTAAAAGATCAGCGATTTCTTGTTTTGAGTTAGCCTCCTCTGCTTCACGTTTACACTTAGTAAGAAAATTAAGGTCATTGGTGCTGCCATCTTTGCTTTTTTCATGGTTATAAAGGTCGCTAAGCAGCCTTAACACACTAAAGCGTAAATCTTTAAGCAACATGTTCGTCTCCAAATGGTGAAATTAAAATGAAAATAATTAAGGAGGATTTAAATTTTCGCAGGTTGTTACGTGGTAAATTGTGTGTTTTAAGTGTTTATGTTTACTGTAAAATACATGAAAACAATTTAAATTTAAATGATTTTAATTCATTTTATTTTTGTTTTTTAATAAAGATTTTATTTGTCATTTAGTTATAAATTAAGAAATTTTAAAGATTAAAAATACAGTTGAAATTTTGAGATGTCGAAGCTGTGTTTCACAAATAATAAGCTGGATTGTAGCCTTGCTTAAAGAAATGGGAGATAAAGAGAAACTGAAGATGAAGCTTTGATGATTTATATTAATTGATGGCTTTATCCCTTGAGTTAGACCTGGTACTCGTAGAGTTATACAATATGCTGTTATTTTTGTATCGTGTGAAGTTGGAAAATAATTGAATTCTGAGCTATTCACTATTGGATATTTCTTAAATGCCTTCTTTTCAGGCTTACCTTCTCACCTTACGCACTGACAT
>NZ_AMFF02000170.1 GCF_000297215.2 Piscirickettsia salmonis LF-89 = ATCC VR-1361 | reverse complement strand
TTTCGCAACAGTGCCGTTTTAAGTGTGTTGCTAGCAGCCTAGTAATTTATTTAAGTTACCCACTGGTTTTTTTGCTAACACAGTTAGTCCTTGTGTAAGATTATGAACTTCTTCTAAAGAAGAAACAGTATCGCAATAGTGAGTTTTATTTGTTGCTGTTTGTGGCATAATAAAAGTTGAGGCATAAATTCCATCTTTTTTTATGGTCGCGATCACTTTGAAGTAACCCTGAGGTATCATTAATGTTTCGCTATAATTCGGAAAGGATTTGACTGGCTTTTGATCCTTTTCATAATAGGGGCCTGTAATGACATAAACTGAGCCATATTTTTCAGCATATGTTCTTACTGCATTTTCTAAGCGTTTCCAAGGACCCTGGTTAAGTTTTGATTGTTGGGGAGTGATATTAGATAAATAATTGGTTACGTAATAGTTGTCTGCTCCTTTAAATGACCCTAGGGGTGCTTGGTGGCCACGATCAACATTAAAAAGAGTATTAACTCCTTTATACGCTGAAGGTGGCAAAGTGGAATTTTCAGGTAAAGTTGGATCTCGCTGCCATTTTCTTTTTTGTGATGGACCGTTAATATAATCAGGCCGTACTATGTAGGCAACCCAATCGGCAAACTTAGATTCAGGGTTATTTGCTAAAATAATGATTTTATGATTGGCTATCTGGTCTTTTGGACTGTAGCCAGTGGGGCAAGTATTTAATAGACAAAGGTTGCTATGAGTTAGGGTTGTTTTTTGTTTTTCTTTTATAATGTTTTCTGGTTCTTTAAGTATGTGACACCCTTGTAACAGAGTGGGTAGTAAGGCGAGCCATAATAATTTCTTATTCATAAAAACCATGTTAAATTTATTTAATCAATTTAGTAATCAGAGCATTCTAAGAGATTTATAGTTTTATCATAATATCAAAGTTAGAGTTAAAATTTATATTTTAAACGCGATGCTCAACTTTTAGAGTGATTTGACTTACAAGGGATGAAGTGGCACTTTTAGTTTCAAGCTGTATCGAGAACAAATATTACTGGCGGTAACCGTTCATTGACGAGGCTGTCACAAGGTTGACTAACCGGCACTGTTGCGAAAAGTTA
>NZ_AMFF02000169.1 GCF_000297215.2 Piscirickettsia salmonis LF-89 = ATCC VR-1361 | reverse complement strand
TCCATGGCTCGCAGCGTTTGACTTGTTCATATGGTACTTAACATAAATTGAAGAATACTCTAACTTTATCTCGCTACCAGCCATTTACAGGTACTGCCTTTTACTTCTGGTAATAACAATGATAAAGTAATAATTAAGGCAAATAAGTAAGAAGGATAACTAAGTTATGTTTTCAAAAGCTAAAGCCCCTCTAATCATTTCAATTAGCTGTGTTATCATTTATTTCGCAGTTTTAGTCATTCAGATTTACAGTCCAGCCACTTTTGAAAAAAATCATACAGAAGTGCTAATTGGCTGTGAAAAGCTTGGTAAGCAAGCCAAAGAACTGTGTATCGAAAGAGTTGATGTAATGGCAAATCAGTCTAAACAAGCAACTAAAATTAAAGACTAAATAAATATAATTTATTAGTCTGCATATAAATTTTAGATAAGGTAATTGATCTTCTGATCAGAGGATTTTATATTCTTTCACTAATTAAGGTTGAAGCAAACATCGAGACCATACAGTTTCTTTTACGTAAGCGTCGCTACC
>NZ_AMFF02000168.1 GCF_000297215.2 Piscirickettsia salmonis LF-89 = ATCC VR-1361 | reverse complement strand
TCCATGGCTCGCAGCGGGGGTGCGCTATATGTCGTTTTTTTTTGATAAAATGACAATAAAGAGTATTATAGAAAATAATATATTTTCCCCAATTTTAGAGCTGTTATGTATGAGTATAATGTACCCTGGGCTTCATATTTCTTTGGATACGGAAAATACTAGATTTAAAGGCAATCCACTATATAGCTTATCTGGACAGAGTTATTTTTTCTGTCAAGAACAAGGTATGGAAGTTGATTCTCATTACATTAGCCAGCAAAGCAGTTATGAAGAAATAGACTGGGATAAACGATATAAATTTAGTTTCAGTGAATATAGAGCCTTAACATCAACTGACAAGTTACAGCTCACCCGCCTGCATGCAATGCGATGGAACTATGGCCTTCTTCTGCTGGAAAATTATTTACCAGAGATGTCTCCATCTAACTCTCGATTGCTGACCGAAAAACAATTTGTTGAATCTCCAAGTGAAAATGAGTTACTGCAAAAACTATATGCCGGCTGGTTCATTTATCAAGTAGAAAGCCAGTGTGCTGGTATCAGCGAAGCAACAGAGCGACTATTCAAAATAGAAATGGATTTAGCGCCAAACTGTGAGTTATCTAAAGAAAAAGAAATAGCACGAAAAATCAGTTTATTTAGAAAGAGTCTTAACCTATTAAAGGCCCGACCTGAAAATAGTAATCCAAGAACAATAGCAGCTATTAATAAGCATGAATTAGCAATACTTACAAGTTTTATTAAGTATCAACTAGGTCAAATAAATCAAGGTGATTTTGAAAGAGAAATTCAAACAGTTGAAGAGCAATGCGCTGAATTATTAAAAGATGCTCCATCCAAACAATTTCTAAAAATAGCAATAAACATTTTAATCACTTGCTTAACTTTAGGCGTTGCCAACTTAGTTAATAAAGCACTTACAGGAGAATTTTTGTTCTTCAAAAATTCAGAAGCAAAACAACTTGCCGTAAGCGTCGCTACCT
>NZ_AMFF02000167.1 GCF_000297215.2 Piscirickettsia salmonis LF-89 = ATCC VR-1361 | reverse complement strand
CTATCATCATAAATATAACGGTAAATCGTGCTTTCACTCACCTGGATATCATGCTCTCGTATAAGTTCCTGACTGATAACATCGGGGTGATGTATGGGTGCTTAACCGTTGATGGATCAACATTTTTGCCTCCTCTGAAATTTGTCGAAAAGCTTGTCCTTGCTTAGCGTTAGCTCGTTTTCTTGTGCACAGCGAGAAGTAAGCCGGTGACAATAAAGACCTTTAAAATCGATTGGGGTGTGCCGTTTAATCTCACGGCTAATCGTGCTAGGAGAAAAAGCCAAGTGCTCTAGCAATTGATCTGAGCGAGTCTCCCTCTGATAACCGTTGTTCGATATAAAAACGATCTTTTTCATTTAAGTGCCGATAAACCATCTCTACCCTCTAAGTCAAAAGGCGAACTAGAGAGTTTATCTGTATGAATATGAACTCTCTACTGAGTGTTGCACTTCAGATGACGGAGGGCGCTTGTATTAGGTATAGACTCGTCAATGTCAGTCACCGAAGCAAGAAAACCGTAAATTAAAGTTTACTTAAAACTAATAATTGTTAACTTTATACCGGTTACGGTATTTATGTTTTTAATGTATAAATAAATTAAGTTGATTCACTTAATCATAGTTACAAGTAAAGGTATAATCGCAAAATGATCGATACTACATCCATTAGATTTTCACCTCTACCAATAGCAAGATAATTAATTAGATTTTTTATTTTAAAAAAATTTTTATTAAATTATACCAAACCTATTAACAGCTTAAAAACAAAAGATTTTATTAATTATTTTAAATTTAGAGGTTATAATTTATGAGTTTTGAACAAGCATGCGCGGCCCTAGAACGAGCAGGTGTTGATTTTCAAAATAGAGAAACAGAGCTTAAAGAAAATGAGAAATTGCAACAAGTAGTTTGCGCCCTTGCTCAGGTAAGGCTTCTCAACCCTGAAACTTGGGGGAAAATTCAGATTAGAAACTCAGAGGCTCAACAAATTATCATTGATATCATTGACTCTCTACCACTTCAATCTAAAGACGGCCCAACTGGTGAAGATGAACAAACTCCTATAGAAAAAACTGCATCTGCTATTGCTTATAGAGCCATTAATTATTTTATCGCATGTGATTGGGCAAAGCATATAAGTGATGATCGTTACATGGGCCAAGCTTACCGACGCTTTCAAAATGACAAGCCCTTCCAACAAGTCGCTACCCACCTTCACAAAAAGATTGCTGGAGACTTCGACTCAAGAACAATAGCAGACATACAAGGCTTTTATCAAGAAGAGCTCGCAGCCCTTAGTGCAGTATGGAAGCCATCCTTTTTAAGCCATCATCAAGAGCACGAGAGAGGCTTCCAAGCTGCTACTGAGCTTCATCAACGTGACTGCCTTTCTCTTGGAGATTGTGAAAGGTACCAAGCAATTTTTTCCCTTGGTGCGGGACAAATACTTTCTCAAAAGACTTTTGATCAAGTTTGTTCTAGTGACGATCCTAAAGTAGAGGCTGCAAAAATACTGATTCTCGACGCCCAATCTAAAGTAGCGGAAAAGGCCAAAGACTTGGACAAAGGCACTAGAGAGAAAATTTCAAATCATTTACAAACTAGACTGAAAAACAATACTGATACTCCTAAGAAGTCTTTACTGAGTACAGTTCGTATGGCGTCTCGTCCTCTCGGCCGACATTTTCGTCCAAAAAGGGATCTCGACAACTTGCCGGAGACATATAAAGTAGCTGAAAAATCTCTTAAAATAGCAGCTCGACTTCTTGATATTCCAATCGTCGAAATTACTAAAGCTATAACAGGTGGCAAGTCAGAAGAGTTTAACACTTATGGTGATCTAAAAAAATTCATGGAAAAAGAACAAAAGCATCTTCGTTCTCAAGCTGTACAAGAAACTGAGATGACAAGCATGACAGGGCCTTCATAATGGCACTGTTGCGAAAAGCTATAGTGAGCTTCAGAAAGGTTATTTTCTTGTGACTCATGTACGCAGACATTAGCCTAGAGCACAAAGTGCTCTAGGCTAATGTTGAAAAAAAGCTATAACCGCAGCGAGTCGGCCTGACTTAGTTGTGTGATTCATATGACGGAGAGCGTTTCTGATTGTTCTAGTCAGTTCACCTAGCACATGACAACAAAAACATCATTGATCATAATGGTAACGGCATGCAGCAATCATTAAACTGGTCGCATCAAATGAATAAACTAATCTATGCTCACCCTTTATTTTTCGGCTCCAATAGCCACTGAAATCATGTTTTAAAGGTTCGGGATGACCAATACCTTCTGTCGGCGTGCGTTGACATTCCTTTATAAGTTTATTGATTTTTTTAAGTACCTTTTTATCTGTATCTTGCCAATAAAGGTAATCATCCCAAGCATCATCACTCCAAGTAAGTAAGTTTAGTTTTGACAAAACTTACTCCTCAATAATATCACGTTGAACACCTTTACCTTCATCAAGTTGTTTCATGCTTCTCATAAGGCGTGTTGCCATTATTCTACTACTTAATAAGTGGATCGTTTCTTCCATACCACCAAAGTCAGAAGCAGAAATAATAACGACATCCTCAGCACCCTTGCGCTTCACAAGTACAGGGGCATTGTTTTCACACACCGTATCACAGGTACTCTTAAAATTATCCCGCGCTGCCGTAGCATTAATGTTGTCTCGTAACATAAGCCTATCTCCAATTTACGTACTAGTTTTAGTACATATTATAGTCTGTTTGACGTACTGCGTATAGTACGTGTTCCATAATATTAGAGCTATTTTAAATATGAAGACGAAATTGTCATAATTTTTTGGATAATCCCACCTAAAATCAACTTGTTATATATGATACAAACTATAACAACTTTAATACTATCAAGGCTTTCAGCCTGGACACCTCTACTCACTCGTTATATTATCATTATATAGATCAATAATATAATGAGTTTGAGGTCAAAATGGGCCTAAGTAAGCAAGCGCGAATTTTATCTGAACGACAGGAACGGATTGTTATAACTCACCTCAAAAACACAACCGCACCGCAGCGAAACCTCGTTTTGTTTTTGCTGTCGATAAAAGCCGGACTCCGTGCGAAAGAAATTGCACACATCCAGTGGAAAATGGTTTTTAACTCAGACGGTCAAATCGGAGATTGCATCCACCTAACCAACAATGTGAGTAAAGGTGATCAAGGTGGCCGCATCATCCCTCTTAATCAGCAACTGAAAAAAGCATTGATCGCATTACTTGAATCTCATCCACCCCATCATGAAAATGTCCCTATCATCATTTCACAACGCAAAGCTGCGTTTACTCCACAAACGATCGTCAATTGGTTTAGTCGTTTATATGCTGATTTAGAGTTTAATGGACATTCTAGTCATTCAGGTCGCCGCACCTTTGTTACTCGTGCTGCAAAAAATGTAATCCGTGCTGGTGGGAGTCTACGTGATGTGCAACAATTAGTGGGCCACTCCTCACTACAAACAACACAACATTATATTGAAGGTGACAGCGAGGCTAAAAAAAAGCTAGTCGAGCTAATTTAAAGGGGTCTATACGCCCCTTTTGGCACTGTTGCAAAAAATTTAGATTTGAGTAGGGTGTAGCAATCAACGGAAGTTAAGAGTGAATTGCTGTGGGTAGACGTAAACGATTTAAGAAGAATCAACCCTTTAAATGGAAGCATTATTCCGGTGAGATCATTCTTTGGCTGGTGCGTTGGTATGGCCGCTATGCCTTATCTTACCGTGATCTCAAAGAAATAGCAGCTGAAAGAGGTCTTGAGATTGAGC
>NZ_AMFF02000166.1 GCF_000297215.2 Piscirickettsia salmonis LF-89 = ATCC VR-1361 | reverse complement strand
TACGTCTACCCACAGCAATTCACTCTTAACTTCCGTTGATTGCTACACCCTACTCAAATCTAAATTTTTTGCAACAGTGCCAAGATCACAACCTATCTATCTCTGAAATATGTAAAAGAATGAAAATTTCTAAGGCAATGCTATATAGGTACTTAAAGGTTTAGTCTCTTATTAATCGTTTTCACTTAATGTGGCCCACACTGTTTTTAAAGTCACAAAGTAACGGTTGTCTGTTAAAGTTCTAAACCCCATTCTCTTATAAAATTTTATTAATCGATCATCATCAGTTATCGCATCTAAAATAATTGCAGCAAACATTTGATCATAGTCTATAAATTTTATGAAAATATCATGAATGAGAACTTTACCAATCCCCATAGATTGAGCGTCTTTATCAACACCAAGCCACCCTACAAGTAAACAACCTACTGCTTTTGTTGATGCCTTCTTCAATACTGGATTTAATGATTCTCTTGTAGAATGTAATGAGAAAAATCCTAAAATAGTTTTAGGCTGGGAGTCGTCAACCAGGCAGTAAACAATAGTACCGCTTTCACTATCATCGTTTTGTTGTCTAGCTACCTTTTGTAGGTATTGATTAACTCTATCAACACCACAATCAAACCTTTTTCTATCATGAGATCTTTTAAGTTTTTCGATTCTGTATGCCACTTAAAATACTCGCTATATTTTTATTGTATTTTTTATGATCCAAATGATCTTTATTCATGAAGTCAACAAATGCTTTTGTTGGTGCAGAGGGTGTTTCAACTTCATCAGCAATGACTTTTAAATCTTTTTTAGACAAATGTAGACGTGATTTTAAAACAGCTTCCTGGGCTTGTTCAATCTCTTCTAATTTTTCTTTCACCGCTTCATCAAGCAGTTCTGAAAGTTTACCTTGATATGCGTAAGCTGCTGCGTTTGTGGCCCTTTGATGAAAGTCCATATCTACCCTAAATGATAAATATTTAGTTTTCTCGCCGGAGTTAACAGCAACCTTAGTCAGAGTGCTTTGCCCCCTTGCTGCTGCTCTAGTTTTTTTACTAGATACCGCTTCTTTGGTAGCCTGAACTGACAGTTTGTTTCTAGAAGTCTTTCTTTTGACCTGTCTATTTGACTCAGTTTTTTTTCTCGCAGGCATAGTCACCTCCATATATTTACTCTCCACATATATAAATATTAGACCACATTGTACCACAAACGTTTAACATTTTGCATAATGTGCAACGTTTGTTTGACGAAGCACAGTAATAACTTGATATTATTGCTAATTTTAAATTTTAATCTGGAGTTATTTAGTGGAATATTCACGCTTGCTCATGACAGATGCAACTGAATGACTATTTTTCATAAAGGTAAGGTTGACCACAGGGCACTGTTGCGAAAAAT
>NZ_AMFF02000165.1 GCF_000297215.2 Piscirickettsia salmonis LF-89 = ATCC VR-1361 | reverse complement strand
TAATCCAGCGCTATAACTCGTGTTTGTTGTGTTTTGCCATGACTCGGTTTGCTTACTCTTGCTTTTTTTCTTTGAGATTTTGCTGGTTTACTTGTAGTTACTTGGTAATTTTTTAGCGGTGGATTTTGTTGAGAGATTAAATTTTGTAGTATATTTATACTGCGGAGAAGGTCAACTCTATTTTTTCGAAAAGCACGCTCAAGTATTCTATCTCGCTTATTTTTAGTAAAAGTGCCACGAGGGGCCTGAATAGTAAAGCCATTGTCATCTTGCTTTTTTAAAAAACTATTCCAAAAGTGAGTTACATCTCTATAATCTTTGCTATTAACATGCCCCAGCCAATTTTCATATAAGCCACAAAGTTCTAAAGATAATTCTAATTTTATTTCTAGTGCTGTTACAGCGGCTAATTTGCTATTTATTTTTTCTATTTCTTCTTCTAGACGTTGTTTTTTTCTTCGAATTTTGTTATATGTTGATTAACTTGGTCGATAATCGGTTGCATAAAGACATGTGCATTTTTTTTCAGTGCTTTTTTAGTTATAGGATTAAGTTGATGATCACTTTTATCGTGTAAGTAAAATTCGGGTCTATATTCTTGATGATAGGTGCAATAGACCCTGACTGTTTTATTGGCGCCACTGACTTTGCACTTAACTGTTGCTGTGTAGTGAAGATGACATCTTATGGTTTAAATGGTTTACCCTTATCCTGAGGGCGATGATCAAATAAGGAGGCGATAGTTAAATGAGACTTTAGCACTCCAGATGTGTCACCATGTAAGGGAATGATGATACGCTGAGCATTATTTCCTGGGCCATTAAATTTTTTCGCTTTAGAAATTGAGAGATAAGCTCGTTCTTTTTGAAAATAAAGACGGTTATTTTGTAATTGTTTAAACACTAGATTGGGTGTGGTGCTACCTGCCTCTTTGGTTGTCTGTCTGGGTCTGTAATAAGGAGAGTCTTTTAATTGACTGAATTGAGAAATATAGGAGTCTCAGTTTCTAATAGCGGTGCGGGTTTATATTTAGGCATAGAAAATCTCCAGTATTACCAGCAATAACATGCTGTGGATATATTTGAAATTTATTTTAATACTTGCATGTTAATAGTTATATTTTGATTTTTATTTATCTTTTCCTTGATAATTTATTATCTCTATGATAGAGTGACTTTCGCCCTCCGTCATCTGAAGTGCAACACTCAGTAGAGAGTTCATATTCATACAGATAAACTCTCTAGTTCGCCTTTTGACTTAGAGGGTAGAGATGGTTTATCGGCACTTAAATGAAAAAGATCGTTTTTATATCGAACAACGGTTATCAGAGGGAGACTCGCTCAGATCAATTGCTAGAGCACTTGGCTTTTCTCCTAGCACGATTAGCCGTGAGATTAAACGGCACACCCCAATCGATTTTAAAGGTCTTTATTGTCACCGGCTTACTT
>NZ_AMFF02000164.1 GCF_000297215.2 Piscirickettsia salmonis LF-89 = ATCC VR-1361 | reverse complement strand
TATCTGGAGTTTTACAGCTAAAATTAGGGTTATAAAAATAAAACTTATTATTACTGGACCTTAGAGAGCAGGAATGATCACTTCCTGCTAATATGCACATGTTATTTTCTAAATTTTTTATAGTGAGCAATTGCTTTAAATCTTCATCACTCAAGTTTCCAGCAATCGTTCTATATTGCTCTTTATTTACCGATAACCATTTTTTAGAGTTTGAATCATAAACCTCAAAAACTTCAAGTAACCTATCTTGCCTGATCACTTTGTCATTAGCATCGTTCATAATTGAGGGTTGAAAGTTAAACACAACATAAGATGCTATGCGCTCAAATAGGTATCTCAGATTTTTAGGTTGTTCTCGTTGCTGTGGATTGCAGTCTTGATCTGAATCTTCACCTTTGAGAATAATCTTCTGATCTAAAGCATTTAAGCTGCCATCCCATTCACTGATTTTTTTTAAAGCATCGTGCCACCAATTTAGCTTTCCTGTAGCTGCCATCGCCGCATGTACATAAGCAAAACCATGACATAGCCCACCTTCTCCGTAATTATCTACACCATTTATCAATGCAGAATACTTTTTTAATTGGCGAATAATCGCCATTTGGTTCAGGGGCATTATTTTTTCTTTATAATTTTAATTTACTATTGAAATTTATTTAATATTAAATTAAATAAATTAATATCATAATTTTATTATTAAATTTATAATTTACTGTTTTTTAATATGGTTGTATGGATGATTTGGTAGGCTAGTTGTTTTTTTTTAAGTTTAGTGATGCGATATATAAGAGCTTACCATCACAATATGAATAATGGGGTGTACTACATAGTTGTGCTAACGGTAGAAAAAGCACTCTTTAATATCATGGTATCTTGGAGAATGAAACGATGGGCTTTATATTGCGATTTAATTGAAGCTACTCTCCATAAAATTTATACAGTCTTAACTAAAATCTGCACCTTCTAGATTAGATCCTCTTAGGTTTGCCTGGTATAAAAGTGCGCCGGATAAATTTGCATTTTTTAAGCAAATTCTTGATAAATAAGCATTTTTTAAATAGGATTTTGATAAATTAGCACCTTCTAGATTAGCACCTTCTAGATCAGCACCAAGTAAATATAAGCCTGATAAATTTGCACCTCGCAGATCCCAATATCTTAGATTTACCGAGCCTGAACCATTTACTGCGGCTGCTTTATTGATTTCTTTAATAACGTCACTTCTGGTTTTTCTCATTTTTTTTCAGCCATTGCTGTGTTTTGAATAAAATAAAACTAGTATTAACTATGATATAAACCAGTTGATTTATATGTAGCTTATATTTTATAGCGCTCAACGAATA
>NZ_AMFF02000163.1 GCF_000297215.2 Piscirickettsia salmonis LF-89 = ATCC VR-1361 | reverse complement strand
CATGTGCACATCTCTCGTACATTAGGATCGTCCTTGACTAATCAACCGTCTACTTTACCGCTTATTAACTCACTATTAGTTGTAAAACTCCAGATATGATCTGACAAGCTTAAATCATCTGACAACATTTGTCTGATTGATCAGACTGTCAGATTGCACATTTTTATTGATTATTTTTTCTTGTGGTTATTTAGTCAGCAATGATGGAGAAGTGTATGTAAAGTCAAATGGTCAGCTACTCGGAGAAGGGAATTTTGCCCAAGTAACATTTGCGCAAACAGAAAATGGAGAAATGTGGGCGATTAAAGAGCCTTTAAAAATTCATTTACACTCTAAATAAAGTGAAATTGCACTCGATTTGGGAAAAGCAAAAAAAACGTTTAAATATAACAGTAGAGACTATCAAATTTTTCAATTTTTGGGCACTCCACTAAATAAATATTTAGAGAAAAACACTCTCACCAAAGAGCAGCAATATACGTTAGCGATTAAAATAGCATACGCAGTGCATCATCTTCATGCAGGCACCTATTCAAAAAAAGGAATTCGCTATGCACATTTGGACCTAAAGCCTAGAAATATTTGTATAGATAAAAACAGTAATGTTCACTTAATAGATTACGGGGAATCGGAAGAGATTGATGGAACGCTGCCTTTTATAAAAGGGACCCGGTCTTATCTGCCATTTTCTGATTTATTTGAAGTTGAAAAACAGGATTTGGATATTTTTGCCTTATTAAGAATTCTATATTTGCCTGAGAACTTTAAATCTTACCAAATAGCAGATGACTATAGAGTATCTTATAATCGCTGGATTTTTAGCGATGAACTATTATTTAAAGCGCCTTTATTAGAAGATTTTTTGGATACAGCAGATGGAAAAACAAGATCAATCTCAGCATTTGATGTGGTTTGTCGATTAATTTTATTTAAATATAATTTAGCCTCAACGGAAAATGTGAAAAAAGCATTGGATGATCCTGAAACGTTTAACAACTGCTATCAACACCTAACAACACTTGGCTTAAATCAAGCAAAATATATTCAAAATACACTCGATGATCCTCAACAGTTTGATGAAAATTGTAAAAGCTGGTTCCTCGAGACCATACAAAAAAATACTCGAAAAAGAGCTCGTACTGCAAGCTTGCCAAATATTTTTTTTGATGCATCTCAACACACTCAAGCTAAACAACGTATTGTTCAATCCACCAATTTATCAGACATATTTTTTAATCGACATGGAGGTTCTCTGACTAACTTAGCCACTCTTAGTGCTATAGGTAATGAAGTTCATAATGAGAGAGGCGCTCTCATCCCTTCTTAAGTCATAATTTATACATTTACTTTTAATAAAAGTAAAAAAATAAAAAATTTAATCTAATTAATAAAATTTAATAATGTAAAAAATCAATTAAAATAAATTGATAATATATAAAATATCTATTATTATCTTGAATAAATTACATCTAACTCAAGTGGTTTATTAAACCCTTTACTTTATAGTAAAGCTTGTATCCCTCTCTCTTTATTTGTACTTGAACAAATACATGGCTAATAAATTATATAGAGGAAAATTAAAGTATGAAAAAAACAAGACAAGATGTTATTAATGAAATTAACAAAGCCCACGGACCAGAAGGATCAGGCCTGCTTGACCTCAGTGGTTGGGATCTAAGTGGTGAAGATTTATCAGACTTATATTTATATCATGCTAATTTACAATGTGCTAATTTACAAAGCGCTAATTTATCACAGTCCTACTTGCAAGAAGCTAGCTTTCAATTTGCTCTACTAAACCAAGCTAACCTATCAGGCGCACAATTAAGTCAAGCCGTGCTAACACGTAAGCGTCGCTACCTC
>NZ_AMFF02000162.1:7963-12727 GCF_000297215.2 Piscirickettsia salmonis LF-89 = ATCC VR-1361 | reverse complement strand
AGGTAGCGACGCTTACGATCTATAATTCATCTTCACCATTGACATGCTCTGTTATAACATGGTAATTGGTAGTTATAATAAGAGAGCTCCTAAGAATAATAAAACTAGAAGCATAGGGCTTTCGTAGCGAATTAATTAGGGGTGTCGTTAATGAGTTGGTATTATAATAAAAGTGCTGTGGGGTTGATTTCAAATAGATATGGGGAGTTGATCACTTATTATTCTCTATTTTATATATTTAATTTTTTGATTTTAAAATATATTTTTTAATATAACTAACCTTTAAAAAAGCTATATAGACCCTCTGTATCTGTAATTTAGGATATCTGCCGATAATTTAGCGATTTTGTGACTTTAATAAATGAGAATTTACTATGAAATTTGTCGAACTTAAGCAGAAATTTATTTTAGTCTTGCAGTTAATTAGCCAATTAGAAAATAGTAGTGCTTTCGAATATAAGAAAGAAGCATATAACTTTGAAAATGAAAAGGATTTATTCCGATTAAAAGATAAATTTATTGTGCCTTTTCTTAAATGCTTACCTAAAGCTCTGTCTGATCGCAAGCAGAGAGGCCAAGCCAAAGATATTTGCGAAGAAAATATTAGAGGACTGTTAGTAGACACAGAGATAAAGGATAGCTTAAGAGCGTTAGATGTAGCGCATATTGCCCTGTTTGAAATGATGCACCAATATCTATTGGGAGTAGAGAGTGCTGAGTTTAGTGTATTAGTTCAAGCGATTTATGATGAGATAAAACTAAGTAAAGAAGATGTTGGTGTTCTCCGATGTGATGCTTTGGGCCACTTGAACTCACATTTTAAATTAGATGTTCTTGACTCATCTAAGAGTGATTTTTCAGATGAATTATATAGGATTGGTCTTTCTTTAAACGATTGTATCTTAGAATTAAATGAAATAAATTGTGCAAAAAATAATATTCTAAAGCTTAAAGAAGATAGGGATAAAACTCTTCAGTCTCAGTATGCTGTACTTGAGGAAGTAGCTAAACTATATATCGATGGAAATGGACAGGAAGGCCTTAAAAGGCATGATGAGGCTTATTTTAATAAGCTCTTTGGTTCTTGCTTACGTTTTAATGGTGGTAATCCTGAAGTAATGAATAAAAATGATGAGTTTGATTTTAAAGGGACTCTTCAAACAATAATTTTAAACTGTAAGCGCAAAAGAACTCTTTGGGCTAGAATATGGGGGAAGCTTCAAGCAGGAAAAACTGTAGCGCTACTTCTTAGGAAGGCACAAGAAGTTTCCTCTAATACGGGCCTTGAAGTCACCTCAGGAGATATTCGTAAAAGAGAGCCTGTTGTTGCTGTGTGGGTTGATGTAAATCCTACGGAGCGTGCAGCGAAGATTCTTAGACTGGAACTGGATTATGACAATAAGCATAAGCATAAAGAAAATCAGTTGCCAGGAGAAATTAGAAAGTGGAAAGATCGTAAGGCAGCAGCAATCGATAAGTTTTCTGAAAAGGTTAAAAGTTATGGAGAAGCATTGAAAAAGGCTTTTAATTTTAGGCAGAGTTTTAGGGCCTTGGTGCAAAATGCGGAAAAAAAAGGCGCTGTTGCAGGAGGGTTAGATAGTCAGGTTAAAGGTGCTGAAGGAGGAGAAAAATCTCAACAGGAGGCTTTACTGCGGCTGACTGGCGAGAGAAAAGTTGATGGAGTAATCATCCTCAAATATATTGAAGGTAATGACCAGTTGCTCTCTCTATATAATGAACTTAAAGAGCGAGAGTATCTAATAAAAGGTAATTTTCTTCGTGTTTTTAGTCAATTTAGAACAACTATGTCTGGAGAAGCAGTAAAATGCAGTGAAACATGGTATACGATAGAGGCAGCATTCACAAATAGAATTCGCTCTAATCATCAGGCAATGGGTGGTTCTGAGCAAGACTGGACTCAATTAGTTGCTAATTACCCATTTTTAAAAAATCATGGAGAAGTTGCTGCAGCGTCGGATGCTTTGATGTTTGGGCCTGTTTTGAGCCAATCTACTGAGGTTAGTTCAGAAGAGCTAAGTTGTATGGCTATGATTTAAATATATTTTTGAAATATGACCCTTGTTTTAGTTGAAAGGCACTAAGTGTGAAAAATATAGATTTTAAAAAAAGTTTTTCCTTTGTCCTTGCTTTCATTAATGAAATCAAATACAAACCTATAGAAAAGAAATGGGAAGAATTACTTCTACCAAATGGTAAGAATGATAATTTGGAGGTATGTAGTGGGCACAAGTATGATTTTAGTAAGTGTAATTTTGCATCCCTTAGTGAATTATATGAGCTAAGAGAAAGCTTAATTCTTCCATTTTTTTTTAATCTGCATAATACGTCTAAAAGTAGTGTTCTCCATGATACTGATTCAGATGTCAAGGGAATTGCGTCTTTACTAGACGATCCATGTTTGTCAGAAATATTTCCAAGTAAGGAGGACATTATCCTTTTTGGAGAGTTCTGTAAGTCTGTATTAAGGACTTTAGGGCAAGGGCCAGATAACTTAGTTCAAGCCTGTTTGCAAAAAATAGGAGTCAATTTATTACCTTATGAGCTTGATCACTTAAAGTTACAAGCACTTAGTAAGTTAAATGAGGAGTTTAAATTAAACGTTGCTGTTGCTTCTGAAGATAAATATTTAGGAGAGCTCAGAGGGCTTAGTAGAGCTATTAATATTAAGAAAGGAAATTTAGAGGTTAAAGAAAAATCGCTGGACGATACTGAAAAAGAACAATTCGATAATACTAAAAAGATAGAGGATGCAGAAAAAGCGATTGTTAGTTTAAGTCATCAAAAAAAAGATGTTCTTGAAAGTCAATATATACTCTTGAAGTATGTTGCTACTTTATATGCGCATGGAAATCAGCATTATAAACTAAAACCTCATAAGCGGAATGACTTTGATAAGATTTTTGGGCCTTACCTTTGTTTTAATGATGGGAACCCTGAAATAATAGAGCAAAATGGTAGCTTTGATTTTAAAGCAGTACTTGAAGGAATAGTTGAGAATTGTCAGCGTGAAAGAACATTCTTAGCTGTAATGGGTAAAAAGCTTCAAGCAGGAAAAATTGCAGAGGTGCTTGTTAAGGAAGCAAATGCCTTCGCTAGAGGAACTAGGCTTAGAAATATTCAAGGGGATGTTCGAAAAAATATTTCTTTTAGGGCTGTCTGGGATGATGGCAGGAGTCCTGTGCCTTTTTTAAATCAGGCGATTGGTGAGACTGGCACTTTCTTAGATAATTGTAAGAAGAATCAGGCTCATTTAAACGAAGTGCTTTCAGCTAAAAAAGATAATCTTGATAAGGCTAAAGAGGAGTTAGGTCTTTTAACAGGAAAAATGGACAGGATTGCTGGTGAATTGAAACAAGAGATTTTTAAGTGTGAAGATCTATTTGGGCCAGTGATACAGAAAATAATAAAGCACGAAAAAAATGAAAAGAACAAGCAGCAAAGCAAAGCAAGGGAAAAGGAGAGGTTAAAAATAGTTGAAGAGCTCAGCCGAGAAGTGACACGCGTAGTTAGCCATAGCAGTTCTTTTTCTAAGGTAGTGGATGAACTTAAGGAAAATATCACAGGACACCTATCTAACGATTTAAAGGTAGTTATAGACTGTACCCTTAAAATTGAAAGTAACGATGAACTTACGTTACTCCATCGTTTACTTGCATGGCGTTACCCTTTTCTAAAAAGCTTCAAAGGCAATGAACCTTCTTGTTTTACAACAATGTCTGGGCAAAAAGAAGCTTGTAGTGGTGAATGGGGCGTAATAGAGTTTACGTTAGCAAAATGCATGTTTGCTAATGCGGAGAAGAGTAGTGGGTTAGTTAGTATACCTGAGCTTATTCTTCAGAATCCTTTTTTAAAACTATATGGCCATTTACAGCCAACTGTTGAAGGAAGTGCTCAGGCAGATGTAGTAGATGGTGCTGGGGCAAGTGCTGCGGGGATAAGCACAGAAGTTAAAGATGTTGAGAGAGAGCTTAAGGCCGCAACGGCAGCAAGTAGGCTTATAAGTAATATAGATGCTAAGTTAGGAGGGGGTAAGGAGAGTAAGAAGGAAGACTTAGAGTTGATTCGCGCTCAGGTTCAAAGTATTTCTGATAATAGGGTTTTGGAGAAGCTCTTTACTTGGTTGATGACGCAAGAATACTTGTGGAAAACTACAGGGTTTAGCTTCACTAAGACAACAATGTTTGGAGTAGAACAATACTGCCGTAGCACTTGGGGAAAGATAGAACAGTTTTTTGCAAAAAAAATGACGACCAATAGTTGTCGGGCAGCTCTTCATGGGGAGCATGGCACTAAGGGAATAGATGAATTAGTTAAGGGTAATCCTTTTTTAAATAAGCACCGCTCTTTGATCGAAAAAATGCAAAAAAATTTCAGTCTTGATGATAAGGAATCTGAGGCTGAGGGGCGAATTTTTGAGAGGCAGCAGTCAACTGAAACTAGCAGTATAGAGTCTAGTCTTGACGTTAGTTATGCGAGCATGTAATCGGCGTAATACTGAGCAATGGATAACCCTAAGTATTTATTCATTTAGTGCACCCAATTTTGATTTTATTGGGCGTGCTTTTTTTATTTAAGTGTCTGTTGGGATATTAGTGCAGTAAATATTGCATAACCCCCCTTTTGATTTTATTTCCTGCTGTTTTATTTATAATTTGTACTGGAAAGTTATATGTTTTGGCATGTGTCACTCAGAACTTCGCTTGACATGAATTTTTACAATCCTAACTTAGTTTTTAACATTTC
>NZ_AMFF02000162.1:0-7850 GCF_000297215.2 Piscirickettsia salmonis LF-89 = ATCC VR-1361 | reverse complement strand
TTCGTGAAATATCGCGTTTCGCTTTTAAATTCATTAATCTTTACCTCCAAACAGTTAGTAGACTCCAACTGTCAAGCTAGGTTCAGACTTTCACAAACACCACGGGTTTACCCGTGGATATTTATTAATAATACTTGAGCTCTTTAGTGTATGCCGTAAAATGCAGTAATGTTACGGTATTTTAACGATTGTTATTGATTTATTGCGAATCTATATTATTTAAGTTAGTAATATGTGTTTCGTGTGCTGGGTTTGTAGTGAGTGTAGCTAGGCTGTTATTGGGGTAAAAAATGCTGAAAGGTCGTGTGATTATTTTATTAATGGATTCATTTGGTGTGGGTGCTAGTGAAGATGCTGAGCAATTTGGTGATGCCGGCGCTGATACCTTTGGGCATATTGTTGAGCACGCCGCACACGGTTTAGCTGATTCTCCAGAACGTCAGGGCGCTTTAAAGTTGCCTTATCTTGCAAGTTTGGGTTTAGAGCAAGCGGCTAAACAGAGCCGAGGGCGGCCGATTGCTAAGACGATTACCGGTGATTTAGAGTTACCTATACAAGGCGTTTATGGTTATGCCATTGAGCAAAGTTGTGCAAAAGATACGACCAGTGGGCATTGGGAGATCACCGGGGTGCCTGTTGAATTTGAATGGGACTATTTCCATAAGGCGGCTGAGTGTAAAACGCCAGGCCAGTATTCATCTTGTTTTCCTGCTGATTTTATGCGGCGATTTCTAGCTGAAACTGGCTTAACGCAGGGGGTGTTGGATGCTGGACATGCATCGGGGACTGAGGTGATTAATCGCTTAGGTGATGAGCATTGTTTAACAGGAAAACCCATTGTTTATACTTCTGCCGACAGTGTCTTTCAGATCGCTTGTCATGAAAAGAGTTTTGGGCTTGAGCGGTTATATGGATTATGTCAGACGGCCAGGGAGTTATTTGATGAGATGGGGCTTAATATCGGCCGTGTTATTGCTCGGCCCTTTGTTGGTAATAAAGCGGGTGAATACCAGCGGACAGGTAATCGTCATGATTATTCTGTGCCGCCACCGCAGCCAACGCTATTAGAGTATGTGGTTAAAGGTGGTGGTGAAGTAATTTCTGTTGGTAAAATTGCTGATATTTTTGCTGATCGAGGTATTAGTCACAAGGTGAAGGCGACGGGTATCACTGAATTATTTGATCAATCACTGGCTACTTTTAAACGATCAAAAGCCGGGTCATTAGTGTTTACTAATTTTGTTGATTTTGATTCCGAATATGGCCACCGTCGTGATGTGGCAGGATATGCTAAGGCACTAGAGTATTTTGACTCACGTTTGCCTGAACTGATGGATAGTATGGAGCCTGGAGATCTGATGATCTTAACTGCTGATCATGGCTGTGATCCAACGTGGCCAGGGTCTGATCATACACGTGAACATATTCCGATTCTTGCTTGGGGACCGGGTCTGCAGAGCAAAAATATTGGTCAACGTCATAGCTTTGCTGATATTGGTCAAAGTATTGCTGATTTTATGGGCTTAGCAGCGTTGGCACATGGACAGAGTTTTTTAAGTTAATTGTATATTAATTGAAGGTATATCATGGATAAAACTAAAGAAACAGTGATGGCGCTTATTGATTTAACTTCGCTTAACTTAAATGACAATGATCAAACGATTGTGGAGCTGTGTGCTAAGGCAAGTAACCGTTTGGGCAAGGTGGCTGCTATTTGTATTGATCCAAAGTTTGTCGGCTTAGCAAAAAAATTATTAAAAAATCAGCAGATAGCGGTTGCAAGCGTTGTTAACTTTCCTTTGGGCAATGAGCCGGTAGAGACTGTTTTAGCAGATATTAACCAGGTATTAATTGATGGTGCAGATGAAATTGATCTGGTGATCCCTTATCAAGATTACTTGCAAAAGGGCAGTTCTGAGCGGGCGCTACATTTAGTTAACACCAGCAAGGCATTATGTCACGGTAAACTATTAAAAGTTATTTTAGAAACAGGGGAGCTAAAATCCCGGGCTTTAATTTTTAAGGCCGCTTGTGATGCCATTAATGCAGGTGCTGATTTTATTAAAACTTCTACTGGAAAAACAGCAGTTGGTGCGACGGTGAGCGCGGTTAAGGCAATGCTTGATGCGATTCAAGTCAATCTGCGCTATCACCCTCATGTTGGCCTAAAAGTATCTGGTGGGATAAAAACATTGGCTGAGGCCTTACAATATCTTCATTTAGCGAAAGAAGTTTATGGGAAAGAGAATATTCAGGTGAGCTCAATGAATTTGCGTTTCGGTGCAAGCTATTTGGTTGATGACTTATTAAGTAATGATTCATAGTATAGGAGAGAGGGGAAGTAACAACTTAGTTTATGCGTTTAAAATAAATAAGCTGTTACTGGGTTTGATACACGCTAACTATCTAGTTATTTTCACTTTTCCCTTGATATTCAAAGTCTTCAAGGTGGTGACGGTCGTGATGAAGAACAATCAGCCCGGTGAGAAACGTAGTTGCCAATGTAAATAAAAACCAGCCTATATACATCATATTCAGTGGTCTCCTTAATTTTAAAATAGTATAAAAAATATAAATTAATATAAAATATGCTGATTTTTTTCAATGTCTTTTTCATGAATGGGACCATCACGCCACATTTTGATATAAACAAATGAGGTATAGCAAAAAATAACCGGTACCATGATTACGGCAACGATAGCAATAATCGTTAGGGTATGTTGACTGGTTGATGCATTCCAGACCGTTAGGCTGTGTGCCGGCTCGCTACTCGACGGCATGATAAATGGGAATAAACTGAAAGCTGCGGTTAATAAGGTGCCCATTTGGATAAAGCTTGTACCAACAAATGACCAAATGGCTCGATTAGCATGTGTGCTAATAATCGCTAAGAATGCACCAAGAAAGCCGATGACGGGAGCGAGTGTCATCCAAGGATACGTGTGGTAATTATTTAGCCAAGCGCCGACGTGACGGTTGACGTGGTTAATGAGTGGGTCGTGAATGCTGCCTGCTTGGCTGCCAAGGAGATAACCTGGAATTTTGTAAGTGATTAATAAACCAGCCAGTGCAAAAGCAATGAGATAGCACCATGCAAATAGGCGTAACGCTTTTTGTGCGCGTGTCTTAATAATGCCTTTGGTGCGTAAATTTAAATAGGCAGCGCCGTGGCAGATGACCATAAAAATAGCGATAACACCAGATAATAGTGCAAAAGGAGAAAGTAAATCGATAAATGACCCGGTGTATTGCATTCTTAAAAAAACCGGATCATAGCTAAAAGGTGAGCCTAATAACAGGTTACCAAAGGCGATGCCCATGATTAAAATGGGAATGAAGCTTGCAATAAAAATGCCAATATCCCAGTTATTACGCCATGTTTGGTTTGGTAGCTTAGAACGGTACTCAAAGCCGACGGGACGTAAAAATAATGACCAGAGAATCAATAGCATTGCAACATAATAGCCAGAAAAAGCCGTGCTATAGACCAATGGCCAAATAGCAAATACGGCACCACCTGCGGCAATTAACCAGACCTGGTTGCCATCCCAGGTTGGTCCAATAACATTGAGGGTGAGGCGACGTTCGGTGTCATTGCGGCCAATGAACGGTAATAAAATACCAATACCTGAGTCAAATCCGCTAGTAAGGGCAAAGGAGAGGAGGCTTGCACCTACGATGACCCAGCCGATCACTTGTAATGTAGGAAGATCAATCATGTTTCTTTATTCCTCGTTATGATTTATTTGCATGCGCGAGTTGTTCAAAGTGGTAACGGCCGCTATGCAAGGCACTTGGGCCTAAGCGAGCATATTTAAACATGAGGTAGATCTCAATAATAAAGAGTAAGGTATAAAACAGGGCGAAGCCGGTTAAACTGAACGTGAGTTGTCCTGTTGATACCGAAGATGCCCCCATGGCAGTGGGCAATGTGTTTTGAACCACCCAGGGTTGACGGCCATGTTCGGCAACGAACCAGCCAAATAAGCAGGCTAAGAAGGGTAAAGGGATGGCGTAGAGAGCAGTTCTAAAAAGCCAGCGTTGTTCCCAGAGTTTACCGCGAAGATTAAAAAAGCCAGCGGCAAGGACAATGAGGAGCATGATGCCAAAGCAGCCAATCATCAGTCGGAATGAGTAGAACACGGCCCATACTTCGGGAATGGCTTGTTTAGCGACGTGTTGGATCTGGGCCTCGGAGGCATGTTGGATATCGCTAATATAGGATTTTAGTAATAAACCATAGCCGAGGTCATCTTTATAGCGCTCGAGTGTGTGTTTGGCTGTGGTTAATTGTTCTGCTGATAACGTTTTACCATCGATATTTTTTTCGGTTCTAAGTTCGATTAATGCAAGGTAGGCTTTGCGACCTTGAGTCATACGCACGACATTATCTGCAATAATTTCTTGCATGCCTTTGACGGTGCCATCGAGTGAGTGAGTGGCAATAATACTTAAAGCGTATGGGATTTTGATGGCCGCTAGATTTTTTAGCTGATTATTACTGGGAAGGGCGAGGATGGTCCAGGGTGCTGGCGCTTCGGGGGTTTCCCATAAACCTTCAATGGCGGCCATTTTCATTGGCTGTGTTTCATCGACATCAAGACCGGCGTGATCGCCAAAAAAAGCAACCCCTAACAGGACAATCAAACCAAAAAATGATCCATAAATAAAAGAACGCTTAGCAAAGACGATATCACGACCTATAAGTAAATAGTAGGAACTGATACCGGTGACAAACATCGCTGCGGTGACGAGTCCTGCGGTAATTGTATGAGCGAATTCGGCTTGAGCGGTTGGATTTAATAATACATCGTAAAAGCTGGTTAATTCCATACGCATTGAGTCAATGTTAAATTGGGAGCCGACCGGGTGTTGCATCCAGCCATTAGCAATTAAAATAAACAAGGCGGAGAACATCGAGCCGATGGCTAAGCAGAATGTGGCAAAGAGGTGTTGCTTTTTCGAAAGTTTATCCCAGCCGAAAAAGAAAATACCAAAGAAGGTCGATTCAAGCATAAATGCCACTAAGCCTTCAATTGCTAGGGGAGCACCGAAGATATCGCCAACATATTGTGAGTAATACGCCCAATTGACACCAAATTCAAATTCCATAGTAATTCCAGTGACAACGCCCATGGCAAAGTTGATGCCGAAGAGCTTTCCCCAAAATCGCACCATGTCTTTATAAACTTGTTTGCCGGTTTTTACATATAGGCATTCCATACCAAATAGAATCCAGGTCATCCCTAAAGTCAGAGGTACGAAAATAAAGTGGTAAAGGGCAGTGATGCCAAACTGCCAGCGTGATAGCTCAACGACATGTTCGATAGGAAGCATTATCCTCTCCGCTAGTTGATTACTAAGTGTTTATCTTGTGTCATAGTTAATTTTAATGGGCTATAAATAACAAGGGTGTTTGCCATAGTGGTTGATGAAGTTGCGTTGCGAGAAGCTCTTTATGGTAGCGTTAAAATAGAGACAGTTTTTTGTCATAGTTAATGGTTTTCTCATAATTTCTTATAGCATTAGGCTGTAACCGGTAATTTATGCAAGCTTAATTATAAGGCAAATAGAGTATGAAGTCTTTAAATTAAGTCGTCGTAACTTGCTTTAAGTTGGATTACTTATTTATTACTTGTTATTAACTTATTTTTTAATATTTATGCTGTTTTTATCGGAGTATTTTGATAACGGTGAAGATATCTTGTGTTTTAAACTATATTTGGAAATCCCCTGGAAATTATCATTATGCTAGAATAGCGAACTTTATAAGTAAGATTTAAAATTTAAGGTCTATATCAAAAGATAATGATAGATTCGATAGATACAGCGATGGCGCAGTTAACACATAAAAGTGGTAGTTTTTGCAACCTTTACATCTGCGGGTGTTGTGCGTAGGGCGCTAACTCAAGCAGGGTTTGTTGTAAAAAAGATTCCCAGCTTTGCTGGAAAAAGAGAGATGATGCGAGGCTGGAAAAAAATATGACTTTGCTAGTAGAAGGTAATTATGCGCCATGGAATAGACTTGCAGCGTCGGCGACTTCGCCTAACGTGATTGTCGTGGGTGCAGGGATTGCAGGAGCGAGTACAAGTTGGGCCTTAAGTAAACAAGGTTTTAACGTTACTTTGGTTGAAAAAGCAGCAGAAGCCGCTCAGGAAGCCTCTGGTAATTTGGCCGGCTTAATGATGCCTGCGTTAGCAACAGACCAAAGCTCGTTTGCTGAGTATTTTATTCAAGCCTACCTTTACAGTATTCAGCATGCAAAAACGCTGGCACAGTCTCATCAGTTTAACTTTTCACAAACAGGCATTATTCAGCTGGCCTTTAATGATCGTCAGCAAACGCGTCAAAAAAACTGGTTAGAGCTTGAGCATGTTGCAGATTTGTTGGAGTGGGTGAGTCAAGAGCAGGTGATGGCGCTTTCTGGATTAGATTTTTCTTGTTCTGGTGTTTATTTTAAAGAGGCGGCCTGGTTATCCCCCTATTTATATGTAAAGTCGCATATTCATGCCTGCAAGGCATCGATTAATTGCTTATTTAACTGTTATGTCAACCAGTTGCATTATGAACAGGGACTATGGAAATTGTATGATCAGCATCAGCACTTAATCGCTGAGGCCCCAACGTTAATACTTGCCAATGCGAGTGATGCTACACGGTTGCTTGGTCAGTTTTCCAGTGTATTACCCTTATCGTTGCGGACAGTACGTGGTCAGGTATCTGCTTTGGAGAATCATGCAAGGATTTCGCAGTTGAAGTTACCTGTATGTTATGATGGTTATATTACGCCTGTCATTAATGGTAAAAATTATTTAGGTGCAACCTTTATTGATGATTATCAGGCAAAATGCCTTCACCAAGACCGTGTGCAGAATATTCAGCAACTCAAGCAGGTGTTGCCAGGGCTTAATATCGACGAACGTGAATATAAGGATCTTTCTCAAGATCGAGCGGCTTTGCGTTGTATTACAACTGATTATTTGCCAGTGATTGGCCCAGTGCCGGATGTCGCGTTTTATCGGCAGCATTACTCTCGGCTTATTCAAGAGCGGCGTGAGTCACGTTATCCAAGTGCCCAATATTTGCCGGGGTTATTTATGAATATAGGCCATGGCTCACGAGGGATGGTTTCAGCGCCTTTTGCCGCTAAGTTGCTTGTGAGTGAACTGATGGGGAAAAATCTGAAGCTGTCAAAGCGCTTGCGTGAGCACTTGCACCCTGGGCGGTTTTTAATTCGGCAGCTTAAAAAAGGTAAATAATTAGCCTAGTTATAGTATCTTAATCTGTGTTGATTGGATGGTGTATCTAATAAATTGTTTTGATATAAGCCATGAATATGAATCTGGCTTGGAATCTATCGCTTGCTATTATATCAATCTAATTAGTCGGATGCACTAATAAATAAATAATTTTTTTAAAAGTAAATATTTTTTATTAAATAATATATACACTATTAATTATATTGTTATTATTTAAAAATAAACTGTTGAAAAATTTATAAAATATTAAATATTTCGGATCAATTAAGTAATAACTAAACAGAGGTGTGCTAGGAGTTAATTGATTTGGTTTTAACTTTTTTTCTGTTTTCCAGCCAAGGGGAAAGTTATGCCTATAAATATTAAACAAAGTTTAAAACGATTTCAAGCTCAAGATGCGTTGCAAGCCTCTGGTTCCTTTTTAAAAAAGGGTTTGCCTGAAGGTACAAACCAAGTAGATTTCATTAAAGCAGTTAATAGGGAAATACAAATTGTAATTGATGGAATGCAATCAATCTGCAAACAGCTATAGAGGGGAAGATAGTGTAAGAGAGCTAGTAGCGCTTCAGTTTCTTCCGCTGCGAGCCATG
>NZ_AMFF02000161.1 GCF_000297215.2 Piscirickettsia salmonis LF-89 = ATCC VR-1361 | reverse complement strand
CTTCAGATGACGGAGGGCGTCTCACCTTGCAATGTCCCTGCTTTAAAAGCAAAAAGTAAAGCATTTAAATTTTCTACATAAGAAAAACGCTCATTAGCACTTTTACAGCCTTTAAAATTATGGTTATTAGTTACTGCTAAAAATAATGCTTGCGCTAAACCACCATACTTTTTTTGGTCACTCACTTTCTTGCCAGAATATTTACTCGCATATAGCTTTAACAAAGCCTGCTTAACTAATATTTCACCGTCAACCGAAACACCATCACTAAACTGAATAACCTCACCATCATTAATCCGCTTTTTTAACCCTTTTGAGAACTCAATTGCAAGCTCGCCCTCAACAGACTCGGAAAAAAAGTCTTCTCGATTCTCTCGGTTTAAGTAATCTTGATAAAACTACTTCATCATATTAATACTAAGAATAGCCGCCCTATCAGTAATGATACCTTGCGCCTGAGCAGCATCAAACACAGTTAAATCAGCCAGCAACAAAGCTTCTTTTTGTGTCTTACTGCCATCATAGTGTAAAAATTGTGTATGCTGATTAATAGGCAAGTTCATTACATAAAACATCGGTCTATTATCACGAGTTGCATTATAATGATGCGCGCCCTTAAATATTTTTTCAGCACTAGCCTGTTGGCCACATGAATCCTGCCCCCGAGGTAAAGAGGTCAATAAATTATAAACCACGGGATCCCGTACATGATAATCATCCATAAAGTCTTGAATCTGCTGACTGACCGGAATATAGCGACCTTGGGCTTTAAACTCCTTTAAAGATGGTACTTTATAGCGCTGGATTAACAGTTTCTGACATACTATCAGTAGGTTAAAAAATACAATAAGGAAAAACGATGCCTTCTCCTTACAGTTATGACTTAAGAATTCGAGCACTAAAAATGATTGATGAAGGGATACCTATTACACAAATTTCCAAGCTCTTAAAAATCAGTCGAGACACTCTGCATCGTTGGAAAAATAGGCGTGATCATACAGGAGACGTCAAAGCAAGGTTTGGCTACCAAACGGGCTATAACCATAAAATCAGTGATATGAAAGAATTTCAAAAATTTATTGATCAGAATCCGGGTAAAACTCATCAACAA
>NZ_AMFF02000160.1 GCF_000297215.2 Piscirickettsia salmonis LF-89 = ATCC VR-1361 | reverse complement strand
TAGTTTCGTTTCCGTCGAGCTACTGGTCTCTGTTGGTTCCATACGACGTTTCCCTTTTGAAGTTGTTATTACCCAAGGCCCTTCCCTCCACAGGCGTTACTCTGCTTCAACAGTACTATGACCCATCTGACTTCCTGCTTACCTTTTGAGCCTTCTCGCTTTTTATACTTGTTAGCTCATACTGATTCCTTTTCAGAGTTTGCAGGATCTCCCACGTTCACCAATAGACTTTAATAACATGCCATGCTCTAAGACCCCGGAGATGTCGAATATTTCTTCTCTTAACGTCCTATTCGATATTGCCTTCTGATACATTCCAAATCATCGGCTATCTCAGTATTATGTTTACGAGGCTCAATCACTTCAGCTCTTTGGCTTACGGCCTATTATTTCCCTGCCTACGCTTAGCACGCACTGTTACCAGTACTTACTCAAGGCTCGGTACCTGATATGCTGAGCTGCATTTTCAGGGCTGAACTTTCATCAGCTAGTGCTGAGGTTTACCCTCAGGCTCTATTGGCGCCTCGTGGCGCTCGGAATGTACATGTTCATATCTCCGTCACACGTGGAGGTTATGACTAAAGCTAGTGATACCTGGGAAAGTATTTATTTTGCGGATAAAGTCATTATGCCTATGTGGCGATTTCGTGTGATCTCTCTGTTGCGTGAAGCCTACAATCATGAGGATTTCATCATGCCTGATGAATGTCGTGATCAATTCCCTGACTACACCAGTTATAATCGCCTTTTGAATAATCAATATCAAAAATACTGGTTTGTAAACTTCTCTCCTGCTGATGAAAATCATCATCACAATGTGAGTTATCTCGGTCGTTATTTGAAGCGACCTGCATTAGCAAACTCACGTCTTCGACATTATGATGGCCGCAGCGTGATTTTTAATTACTACGATCACAAAGAAAAAAAGCACAAAAATTATGAGTGTTCAGTTGAGGCGTTTATTGAGCGATTGACACAACATATACCAGAAAAGTTTTTCAAAATGATACGGTATTACGGCTTTTTAGCGAATCGAGTCAGAAAAACCTTGTTACCAAAAGTCTATGATTTATTAGATCAGACCATTGAAGCTGCTCAGTCTGTTACCTATTCCAGCCTGATGAAAGCCAATTATGCAGTAGATCCTCTCATTTGCATACTTTGTGGCAGTGAAATGAGACTCTCTGGATTCACAAACTCAACCCCTTTATCGAAGTTGCGTCAACATCATGAAAAGCTTGCGAAGATGAAGGAGGTCCGGCTTTAATTCAGCCTGCATAGGATTAATCCGTCCAAAAACGATAAAACGCACCATATGTGATACTTTTTGCCGATAATTAAGAATAGTTTCTGTTCTTCAGGTCAAATCTCTCAAATTTTGCTTCACTAAAAAATGATCCATTAACCCGGCTGAAACTTTCAAATTCTTCAATATTTAAGCAATATTTAATACATATATAAGACTTAAGTATGGATCATGTTTATATTAAACTTAGAACACCAAGGCTTAATGGCAAAGTAGAGCACTCACACCATACTGACAAGCAAGCATTCTACCAATTAAATCAACGCTCAAGTAAATTTAATCGAAACTTTCCCTTGTCTTTAAATGCCATTTTAGCTGTATTAACTAAGTAATACATAAGGGGCAATACCAATAAAGTCATCATTGTCCCTATCATCATCCCTCCCACAATCACCCAACCTAATTGATAGCGCGCCTCAGACCCAGCACCACTAGCAAAAACTAAGGGCACAGCACCTAACACCATTGCAGCAGTTGTCATTAAAATTGGGCGAAAACGTACCCTAGCAGATTGTTTAATTGCAACTAATAAGCTTTCCCCTGATTTCTGGGATTGATTCGCAAATTCAACAATTAAAATGCCATGCTTTGCAATTAAGCCGATTAACGTCACTAAACCAATTTCCGTATAAATATTTAGACTACCACCAATTAAAAATAAAGTGCCTAGCGCTCCGGCAATAGAAAAAGGCACACTCATTAAAATAATCAGCGGATCAATGAAGCTTTCAAACTGAGCACTCAAACTTAAATAAATAAAGAGCAATGCAGCAATAAAAATAAAATAAACGGAACTACTTTCCTCTAAATATTGACGGGTATTTCCGGAGGTTGCATAAGACATTTGTGCAGTTAAGTCTTTTTTAGCGATCACCTCTAAAAAATTTAACGCTTGCTCTGTACTATATCTATGACTTAACGTTGCTTGAATGGTCACTGAGCGTTGGCTTTGAAAATGATTAAGGCTTGATGGGTTTACTGTCATTGTCACCTTAATTAAATCGCGCAAAGGTATTTTAGCGCCACTCTCAGCCGTAACATACAATTGATTTAAACCGGTAATTGATGCCTGACCTGATGCGATGACTTGCGGGATCACATAATAACTAAGCCCATTATTGACGAACTCGCTACTTTGTGGCTCTGCCAATGCATTAGTTAATACACTTGCGATACCACTAACCGATACCCCTAAACGAGTCGCCATATCACGCTGAATTGTCACATTATATTCAGGCTTATTAAATTGCAAATCCGTCATTACACGACCAAATCCTGCGTTTTGATGAATCGCTTGCAGTATTTTATTGACATGCGTTTCAAGCTCAGCATAATCACCATTGGTTTTAATTACAAATTCAATATCATAATTATCATGGGACGTTGGTAAGCTAGGCGGCAAAACAAACATCGCCTTCGCTCCTGGAATACGTGCAGCCGCTTTATTTAATTGCCCAGCAATATGCCCTGCACTCAGTGAGCGCTGACTTTTACTTGCCAATTGAACCATCAGCATTGCATGACTTTGATCACCACCTGCACCATTAATAACCGTGACATTCTCTACTCCAGAAACGTTACTTGCAAGCTCACGTAACCTGGCAGTATAAGCCTCGGTATTGACTACGCTGGCTGCCATTGAGCCTTGCACAATACCAATCACTGTATTTTGATCTTCTTTGGGCGCAAGTGTACTATTTTTTACCAAGGGAATAATATATATTCCTCCACAGACAATAACTGTTCCAGCAATAATCAATACATTTACTTTATTATTAAATACCTTGTTTAATAATAAACTATAATAATCACGTAACTTGGTTAAACACGCTTCTATTTTAAGTTGCCAACCTGCCGGCTGATGATGAGCCTTCATCATCCGAGCACACATCATTGGCGATAAAGTTAACGCAACAATACCTGATAAAATAACACTAGCGGCCAAACTAAAAGCAAACTCTCGAAATAATGACCCAGTAATTCCCGTACTAAAGCCAATGGGCGCATAAACTGCAGCTAATGTTAATGTCATCGCAATAATTGCAAAGCGAATCTCACGTGCCCCTTTAAGTGCTGCTTTAAAGGGTGTAAAACCTTGTTCTATATAACGATGAACATTTTCAAGAACCACGATTGCATCATCAACCACCAGGCCAATGGCCAAAACAAATGCTAATAGTGTTAACACATTAATGCTATAACCTAATAAATACATTAACGCAAACGTGCCAACCAAAGAAACTGGAATGGTCACCAGCGGAATCATTAACGCCCGAAAAGAACCAAGAAATAGTAAAACAACTGCAATCACAATAACAATAGCAACCATTACTGTATGACTTACTTCACTCAGTGAGTCTTGAATATAAGAAGAACTGTCTCGAGCAATACGCACAGAAAGACCCTGTGGTAGCTGTTTTTGAATCTCTGCCACCTCATTCTTTACTGTATTTGCAACCATTAATGGGTTCGCATCACTTTTAGTAATAATCCCAACACCAACCGCAGGCTTACCGTTGACATATAAAGAAGATGCCTTGGTTTGCGCACCCAGCTCAGCATAGCCAATATCACTTAAGCGAACATACTGATCTTGCTGACTCTTAATCACCAAGTTATTAAACTGAGTCGCTGAATTTAAACTCGACTCAATATTAATATTAATCACTTGGCTATTTGTACTAATACTACCCGCCTGAGCAAATAAATCATTAGCAGCCAAAGCCGTACTAACATTCTCTGTCGTCACCCCTAAAGCCGCCATTTTGGCAGGGTTTAACCATAAACGCATAGCATACACTCGAGGCCCTAAAATATTAGCTTGAGCCACCCCAGATAAATTTGCTAATTGTGGCTGCACAACCCGTTGCAAATAATCATTAATCGCCTCAGGCGTTAGCTTACTACTTGAAAAACTAATGATCATCATCGGCGTCGAATTAGAATCTCCCTCTTTAATCACCGGCGTATCTACACCCGATGGTAGTTTTTTTAACACTGGTGTTAAATCATTGTTTATTTCAATTAACGCCTGATACAAATCCGCATTGAGATTTAAACTCACAGTAATCCGACTATTCCCTGCAGAGCTAACCGAACTCACGTAATCAACACCGGAGATCCCCTGCAACGCTTGCTCCAAAGGCGTGGTAACAAACGCTTCAACTAAACTCGCACTCGCTCCTGAATAACCGGTACTAATCGTCACCACATTAGCGCTAACTGCTGGATATTGACGCACAGCCAGTTTATTATAAGCAATTAATCCTGTTAAAAAAATTACCAAACTCAAGACACAAGCGAGCACAGGACGCCTAATAAAAAGATCCGTAAATTGCATATTATAGTTACCTTACTTTATCCTTGAATGACAGCTACAGTTGCGCCATCATGCAAATTTACGTTATTTAATACAATTTTCTCACCTGCCTTTAAACCTGAATGCACAATCGCTTGACCCTCTTTATTTTCACCCAATACAATCGAAGTTTGTATCACCTGGTGATGTAAGCCAATGATATAAACATAAGCGCCTTTTGCGTTATACTGCACCGCTGTCTCTGGTATCTGCAAACGTTGCTGAGGCTGGCTTGTATATAAGTTCACGCTAACGAGCTGACCAGGTAACAGCTGATAATGTGTATTATTAATTTGTGCGCGTAATGTCAGTGTCCCAGTATCTGAGTTAATCTGTGGCTCTATCGCTACAACTTTACCGCTAGCTATCTGCATGGGCTCAGCCTGCGTGGTAATGTCTACTGTTTCACCTATTTTAACTTGCCGTGAGTCTTGTGATGATACATTAAAATCAACCCACAAATGATCTAAATTCTGTAGACTAACAATCGTATCACCTGAATCTAAATAACTACCTACTGTAATATCACTAATACCAATGTTGCCATTAAAAGGCGCTTTAACCTGTGTTTTATTATAGGCTGACTGTGCCTGTTCTAATAAAGCCCAGTTCGCCTTGACCGTAAATTTTACCTGATCTAGCTCCTGCTCAGAAAGTACATGATTCTTAAATAAAGATTGATCTCGCTGATAAGTTAATAAACTAAGATGGTAATCCGCTTCCGCTTTGTCCAGCTGCCCTTTTGCCGTCGTTGAGTCTAAGCTAACTAATAACTGACCTTGCTTCACTTTATCGCCAGACTGAAAGGCAACCCTTGTCACTGTTCCTGCCACTTGAGCTTTAAGCGTAACACCTTGCTGTGCTTTTAATGTCCCTACTGTTTGAATCTGCGGCTGGTAATTGATTGTCTTAACAGTAACCTCTTGCACAGCAATTGCCATATTTTTTTTCGGCTCCGGCTGTCGTAACGTGTTTGAAACCACAACCAAACTAACAATAAGACTCACTAAACAGACAATAATTAATAATAATGTCGACTTTTTACGTAACAAAAAATAAATCCTTAACTCAAGTTAAGTTAAATACAACTCAAAATGCTATGGCCACTCCATAAACTCTCTAAAATTGTACCAAGCTCAGCGCTATAACTCTACAAGATCAACTTTAAGAGGATGTTAAGAAGTGTAAAAAACACTGCAGTCAATTAGCTTATACAGCAACCAACCCAAATGATACAGTAAGTCAGCAACTAACTCATACATTGCCTAAATCTAGGTTACAACATGCCATACAATCAAAGAGATAATCGTCACTTGAAGGCCATGCAGCAACTAAAGTAGCAGATAGCTCAATATCAATTATAAAAAAAACATCTAAAAAAAGATGTTGAAACTTATAGTTCAGCCCACTCCTATTCACCTACTGCATACTATTTTTAGCTATAATTCTGACAATATTTAGAAAAAAAGCAAATCTTATCAAGAAACTAAAAAATAATTAATAAAATTAAGATTTGAATAAATAAGTATAAATGATCAGATAGTACGGCATTTAAAAATAAAAAATTTCAGGAAAATAAATATAATGAAAACAGTCTTAAAATTAACTGCAATGACTGCACTTTTAATTTCAACCTCTGCTCTAGCGACAAAATCCGGCGCTTATATTGGCCTTAATTTAGGCTATGGCGGAATGGATACAGCCCAACTAACCAAAAACTCATTCAGAAACGAAGTAAGCAGCAGCGCATCCTTACGTGGTTTTGCTGGTCGTATTAATGCTGGCTATCTTTGGAGCCAAAGCTCACTAAACTATGGTATTGAACTAGGTTATGCAACCTATGCAAATAACCAATATTCAGCACTAGGTAAAAACGGGGAAAAATATAACTTTACATACAAAGGCTATAATATCGACCTCTTAGGAATTGCTCAATATAATTTTAGCCCTAATTGGAATATCCTTGCTAAAGCGGGTGTTGCTTATGTCAGTCAAACAACCTCCGGAAGTAACGAGTTTAGTCATGTGTTTGCAAACAAAAGTAAGTTACTCCCAGAAGTTGCTCTTGGCCTAGGCTATGAATTTACCAATGGCATCGGCTTAAATCTAACAGCGAGTCATATTTTTGGTAACCAATCAACATTTGCTGGCAATAATAACCAAACAATTAAAAATAACCTCAATAAGGTTTCTCCAGTTGATATGGTTACAGTAGGTGTCAACTACAACTTCTAATGAGTAGTTTAGGCAATAATAAACTCTTAACTTCTCCATTTCACGGGCCTTACGGCCCTTTCATTCACCACACTATAAGTTACTTTCTTGGCTAACGTTATCATCCATCTCAAAATGTACAATATCCCCCCAAGTAAATATTTATAATCACTGGGCAAAATCAACAAAATCATAAATCAAAGTGTTATCAAACTAACTTCATATCACAGACACTATAAAATAAAGTGCATGTATTGAATAAATGTAGAATTCATCCTAAAAATTAAGATTCAAACAATCAACTGAACATGATCTTATATCCAACACTTAAGTAAATAATCTTACAGGAAGATAAATGAAAGCGATTATAAAATTAACTGCAATCACAGCACTTTTAATTTCAGCCTCTGCTCTAGCGACAAAGCCAGGCGCTTATATTGGCCTTAATTTAGGTTATGGTGGAATGGATACTCCTAATCTTGACCTTACAAAGCTTCATAATATTGCAAATGATAGCCATTCATCACGCGGTTTTGCAGGTAGCATTAATGCCGGTTACCTTTGGAACAAAGGTGCCTTAAACTATGGTTTTGAACTAGGCTATAGCACTTATGCTAATAACCAGTACACCGCAGTATCTTTTGGCAAAAAATATAATTTCACCTACAGTGGTAGCAGTCTTGATTTCTTAGGCGTTGTTCAATATAACCTTAACCCAAACTGGAATATCTTCGGTAAAGCCGGTCTTTCCTATGTCAGCCAAAAAACAACTGGGGAAGGCATCCTCAGTCTTGCCGCTGATAGTAAAAGCAAAATGCGACCCAAGTTTGCCCTTGGCGCTGGATATGGGTTCGACAATGGTATTGGTCTAAATGTTATGGCCAGTCATACGTTTGGCACTAAGCCACAGGTTTCCAACAACATCATATCAATTAAAGATGATGTTAATAAAGTTGCCCCTATCGATATGATCACTGTGGGTATCACTTACAATTTCTAATGTATTAAAATTATCTCACTAGATAATAATAAAGCCTCAGCAGCCCTTTTTTATGGGGGCTGCAACCCTAAGTTTAAATCACAGAGCGCTCAAAAATCATCAACCCCGTTCTTATTAACTCACCTTACGCAC
>NZ_AMFF02000159.1 GCF_000297215.2 Piscirickettsia salmonis LF-89 = ATCC VR-1361 | reverse complement strand
CTAGGTTCAGACTTTCACAGTATTCGCTGTGCTTTTGATTGTAGAAGCGATTGTGTTTTTTGTGCTTTATAATCAAATGAATTCGACATTAGTGGTCTTTGCTGCGCATAATTCTGATCTGCATATGTTTGGTTTAAAAGTTGCGGCGGCTAATTTCCAGGTGGTGAATCCGGTGGCTATTATTATCATGGGATTATTGCTGCCTAAGTTTTATCGGCGTTTTCCCGGTTTTAATATTCCTTATCAATTTGCTGCTGGTGTGATGCTAGCAGGCACCGCACTATTGGTCATGTGGTATGGTTGTGCTCATGCTCATCAAGGCATTGTCAGTGGTAATTATTTAGTTTTGGCTTATTTTTTAATGACGGTTGCAGAGTTGTTTGTAAGTGCGATTGGTCTAAGTATGATTGGTTTATATTGTGATATGCGGATGATTTCCTTTGCTATGGGGGCTTGGTATTTGGCCTGTGCAATGTCAAATGTGATTTCGGGGCAATTAGCTCAATTGGTTGCGTTGCCTGCTGAAAAGGCTACGGCTTTAGGAGGTATCGGTTTGTATACTCAGTATTACTTAGCAATGGGAGGCATCACCTTATTGATTGGTTTAGTTATGTTTATAGTTGCCATAATGATCAAAAAATATATGGAAAATAGGCAGATTAAGGTCGTTTAGCCGCTATTTAGTAGAGCTAGCTTCGGTTGGGCCTTTTTTTAAAGCATTCATCAATTTTTTGACGTGCTTGATCATCTAATAAATGGTAACCCATTACGTATTTAGTATGCAGGATAAGGGCATCGTTGTTGAATATTTTATCGAAAAAGTTAAGTACTTTGTTCATAAAATGTCTCCTCGGGTTTTAGGCTGTTATTAGAGCTAAACAGGTTGTTTTGATCAGGAGAGGGTACTATCAATGATTTTTTTGTATAGCACTGCTGCTGATATGGAAATAGTTTAAACTTTTTTTATTAAGCTAAAAATAAAGAAATATGACAACTTTGTTAAGGATGCCGGTGATATACCCAATTAATTGTATTGACATAATGGCCAGGATTTAGGTATGAATCATGCGTATATTAAATCTTAATAGTAAATTAACAGCGCCATAATAAATTTTTCGCTGGTAATTATTAAAGTTAAATATATTACAGTTAGATTCCTATATAATCTGAAGGCACTTTGCCAATCAGTCGTTTAAACATTACATTAAATGCGCTGCTACTGCTAAAGCCTAAGCGGTCAGCCGTGATTGTAACTGATTGGGTGCTGGTTAATAGTTCGAGTGCTTGAATAATTTTTAATTGCTGTTGCCATTGGTGGCAGGTTAGACCCAACTCTTTTTTAAATAGACGATTAAGGTGACGGCTGCTGGTGCCGACATGGTCGGCAATTGCATCAGAGTTTAGAATAACATGAGAATTTGATTTGATATGGCTGATTGCTTTTGCAATAAGTTTATGGGAGCTTAAGGGCAGGTTATAACTTAAAGGGACTGCGCTGATAATTTGATCCATACAGCTTTGTGCAAGACGTAATGTAACTGCAGAAGTTAAGTTTTTTTCCTCAATAAAACAAAGTTCATTGATCATTTCGCGTAATAAGGGGTTTACTGTAATTAAACTGATGTGCTTAGGTGCATTAGGAAAATGCTCAAGATCGAAGTAAAGACTGCGGTATTTAAGCAGTCCTTGAGTGGTAATTTTATGTGGAATTTTAGCAGGTAACCAAAGTGCTTTATTAGGAATCAGCAAGGTCATGCTATTTTGAGCTATGGCTTGCATGCTGCCTGAAATGCCATAGAGCAGTTGCCCTTTTACATGCTGGTGTATCGGATCTTGGTGATTAAAAATATCTGTAGCAATTCCTAGTATTGGATAGGGTTTGTCATCAGGTTCAAAATGTAGGCGGTTAGTTGAATAATTAGGCATGCTATTTGATTTGTCTTAATCTAAGTTCTAAGTTGAATTTTGTCCACTATTTGAAAATATTAGTCCATATATCACATATAAAGCAAGGCTTGTTGCCTTATCATAGTTTAAATAATATTTTAAAGGTGATAAAGAAGCTGTATTTATGAAGTCTCCATGTAATAGAAAGTTATCATTATGGTTGATTATTCTGCTAGCTGGTTTTCCTCAGTTAAGCGAAACCATATATTCACCTGCACTGCCTGCGGTTACTATGAGCTTGCAAACAAATAACTATCTGGTGCAATGGACCTTAAGTATTTATTTTTTTGGTTTTGCCTTGGGTGTGTTGATTTGGGGCCAGGCATCTGATCATATTGGTCGTCGTTTTGCCATGTTACTCGGCATTATTGTTTATCTTTTTGGCAGTTTGCTATGTTTGCTTTCGCCATCGATAATTTATTTATTAATTGCTAGGATGTTGCAAGCTTTTGGTGCCAGTGTTGGTTCTGTGATTACGCAGATAATGGTGCGTGAATATTTTACGGCAACAGAGCGTGGGCGTGTTTTCTCAAGTGTCGCCGTTGCTCTGTCATTTGCTCCGGCAATTGGTCCTGTGATGGGAGGAGTGTTGAGTGATTATTTAGGCTGGCGTAGTAATTTTTTGACTTTATCGGTCATGGCCCTAGTTATTTTGATTTTATCTTTTTGTAGCCTGCCTGAAACATTGAATTTAAATGGGAATAATAAAAGTAAAAAAATATCATTATCACAGGTATTTAAACGTTTAATCACAGATCAGCATGTGATAATATCCGCATGCTTTATTAGTATTACAAATGCGTTTACTTTTTGTTTTTATGCTGAAGGCCCTTTTATTTTTATTAATCATATTGGCTTATCGAGTCGTGGTTATGGGTTGTTAGGGCTATTTATTGCAGCAGCAGCTATTTTGGGAGGCGGTGCTTATCGGTCTTTGCAAAAGCGTTGGGCTGATGAGAAAATTATCTATTTAGGTGTGCTCATTAGCTTTATTGGCAGCGTATTCATGCTAAGCGCCTTGGCTGTGCATTTAGTTGGTAAAAATAATGCATTAATAAGTATTTTAGCCATTATGTTACCTTTTATGTTGATTAGTTTTGGAAGTTTTGGCTTGGTTATTCCCATTGTGTTAAGTAAGGCACTGGTTCAGTATCAAGATTGTTTAGGTCGGGCAGGTGCGTTATTTGGCTTGATGTATTATCTGATTCTATCAGTTTTAACTTGGATTATGGGCTGGCTGCATAATCATACGTTATGGCCAATGCCAAGTTATTTTTTAGTTTTAAGTTTTATGATGTTAATCATGTTTAAAATATCTTTAAAGAATAGAGAGAAGAGAGAGTTATGTGTACTTCAAACAGAGTGATTAATCTATAACTGTAAACTCACTTGGCTTATAGATTAGTATTATTTAGGGGCTGACACCTTAAAAAGCTCTTTGAGTAACTTTTAAAGTGCCAGTTTCTAACTGAATAGTTAAGTCATTGTCATCTCAGTCGGCGATATAAATTCAAGCACTTCCTGATTATAGATTTCTCTAGGCAATGGCGGATTACAAAGTTCATCAAAGCATAATAAAGCCACAGCTTTATTCCTTCTTCTTTTATGATAATCTACTTTCTCCTGAATTTGACTAATTCTTTCATGCATAGGGGAGAAATCCATGCCGAGACGAAGACTTTTATCCAGTTTATCTAATTCCTCTTCGAAGGGTTTCACTACCTCATCAGCAAGGTCGATTTCTTTTTTAAGGTTCCTTATCGATTCATTAAGATGATGCCGTCTCACTTTTTCCCTTTCCTGATGGCGCCGAGCTTCTTCTTGACGCCTATTTAACTCATCTAAACGCTCATCCAACTCTTCAATAAGCTCACCGGCCAGTTTAAAATCAGACTTCGCTTGCGGTGATGCTTTTTTCAGGGATTTATTAAAGCCTAGACACGTACTTTTTATATCAGCAAGAATTTTACCTAATCGTCCCATGTTATTAAATTGGCTTTCGGCAGATTGTATCGATTTCAATAATCGCGGTATTAGCCGATGCATTGCAACAGACTGCATTATGCTCACTATGTATTGTCTTTGATATCTATCTCTGTTTAAATAAAAAAACTCGCTCCATATGTCTCACAATCTCTTTCAGTGGCTTCCAATATTACTTTTAGATCGTGAGCATAGCCACGTCTTGCCGCTCTTAACTCAGGCGTATCAGAACCTAAAAATTTTAAAAAACTTGGTGAACTGTTTTCATATTCTCGTAGCTTCCTGATAGTGTTTTGTAGAAAATCGCCCTCCGTCATCT
>NZ_AMFF02000158.1 GCF_000297215.2 Piscirickettsia salmonis LF-89 = ATCC VR-1361 | reverse complement strand
CACAAAGCTGTAAAGATGAAATCTCGTTTACGCCAATGGTAGAGGGTGTCTTTAAACCCCTTTTTTTATGATTTTTCCAAGCATATTCTTTATCATCGCAAGGTAAATTAAACTCTCACTATAATTAACTTTATATTCATAGTCCTTACTAAGTCGACGATATTTTCCAATCCAAGCAAAAGTTCTTTCAACAACCCACCTTTTTGATTGTGCTTTAAACCCATCAACAACCTCATAACCTATACTTTCAAGGTAACTCGCAACATCGGTTACATCAGAAGGGACCCAAAAGTATTTTCTAGGCCTTTTAATCACTTCTATTATTTTATTAAACTTCTTCTTTATTTCATTTGAAAACTTATAGCCATTATACCCCATATCAACATAAACAGTTTTTAATCGATGGAATTTTCCAACAATGGAGTCTAAAAGGCGGGTGAGACCTTTTCTGTCACCAAGGTTAGCCTCTGTGACTTTTGCTTTGATAAGAAGACCGCTTGTATCCGTGATTATATGCCTTTTCCTACCATTAATCTTCTTGCCCCCATCATATCCATGTAAGCCACCACGATCCGTTATTTTAACAGATTGACTGTCAGCAATTCCTGCTGAAGGTGTTGGCTTTTTACCATCAAGTTTTCTCAGCTTATTCCTTAAAATAGCATGTATTCTTTCAAAAATATTACATTTAATCCAACTACGATACTGTGTATACACTGACTTCCAGGGAGGAAAGTCTTTTGGTAGGTGCCTCCAGGAACATCCTGTTCTTAGTAGATACAAAGTTGCATCAAACATGACTCTTTTCCCATATTTAGGTGGTCTCCCTCCTAGCTTTTTACTGTTAACCAAGTATTTCCTTATCAAAGTCCACTCAGAATCGCTAATGTTGTCAGGGTAAAGAGGTGAATTCATGCAAAATAACCGAATATAGTGATTTATAATCAATAATCTATCAAAAAAGGGGTTCATACTACACTATCTAAATGGCTATTTAAGCTGCTACAGAAAAGCGGTGTTTTTCCTTTTTGCATACAGCTTTGAATTGGCCATCACCAGGCTCTAGCCGGTTATCTTAGGCATGGATATGACCTAGACCTGACTGACCTTCAA
>NZ_AMFF02000157.1 GCF_000297215.2 Piscirickettsia salmonis LF-89 = ATCC VR-1361 | reverse complement strand
GTAGCGACGCTTACGATAAATTCTTATTATTATCGTTTCTATCATCATAGTCACTGTCACTATATTCACTGTTATTTTGAGGGTAGTCATAGTCATCATCATTACGATGGTGATGAGGTCGTCGTCGTGGGGTATCATCTCTTCCTAATGATGATGAAGGCGGCTGTTGCCAGCTGTTTGGTGCATCATCATGATTAGGGTAATGTGGAGTAGATCGGTGTCGAGGTAAAGCACGCTGACTATTTGGCTCTGGCTGCTCTGAAAAATAATCTGCTTGAGAAGAACGTAAAGGCTGGTTGCGCAGTGGCCGTTGTGAGCGTTTGGGTTGTTGGTAAGGATGGCGTGCGCGTGCATCCATGTCATCATCACCACCGTGGTCATAGTTATGGTGTGTATTATTCTGATAGCGTTGCTTAAGTGCATGCATAGACCGTCGATTTGGCTGTTGCCTTAAAGACGGGTTACTCGTGGGGCGCTCAATGTTATTGTTGCGATCTTTATCTATTCGTCTTTTTGGCTGCGGTCTGTCTTGGTGGTCAAAGAGTGAATTACTGTTTTCTTCTCTTTCTGCTCTCTCTTGTAAACTTCTGTAATATTCTGATTGTAATGGTCGTTGATGCCTAGAAGGCGAGGTATGCTGCCACTCTGAGTTGTGGGTAGTTTGTTGGCGGTTTTTTCTGTGGTTTTGATGGGTTTGAGATGCTTTTATTCGGGGGCGACTATTGATTTTTCTTAGTTTATCAATAGGCCGGCCAGAAGTCTGCTGAGTTTGGTCATGTGTTGGTTTATGCCCATCTGTATAATATCTGTTATCTTTGGGTTTTCTTGAGTCTAAAGAGTGGTGATTGCGTTCTGCACGTTGTCTTGGCAGGCGAGTGTTAGAGTGATCGTTATGCTCAGTATATTTCTTATTTTTATTTATTTGATCATGTTGCTCTTGATCTTGGTGATTACTGGCATGGCGTTTTTGAAGATTTCTATATCTAGCCGCAGATTTTCTCTGCTTGTGCTGATTTTCTGGAGGCTGGCTTTGAGGAGGAGTCAGCATGTTTTTATTTTTGATGGCTGCAGCTAGGTTATCCAGGGCGTTAATTAACTCAATACTGTGTTCTTCCATATTTTTAAGGAGTTGGTGAGCATTTTGTAGATTACCATCAATAATTGCAGTCAGTGCATGCTCAGCAGCTTGATAAAACTGGTTAAGGGTGTAATCCGTGTGGTGAAATGCATCCAACTGACCGATGGGGGTGGTTTGATGGTGATGACACCATTGACCTAGTCGAGAATGCTGCTTATCTGGTAAAGTCAGTGCGTTATAGTCAATTGTCCCCATCAGTAGCTGATATAAAGAAAATTTATGTGCTAATAGGTCTACTTTAAAGGATTCGATATCACTAAATATGGCGCCTTTAAATGATGTTTGCTCAACTGACTGGATTTTGTTTAGTAAGTGATTCATTTGTTGCGAGGTATTTTGGCTCATTTCGTTGAAATTTAAGCAACTGTTACTAATATCTTCCATGACATCAGAAGATTCATTCGTTTCAAATTGGATGATACCAACTAAGCTTTCTATTTCGCTGGTCGCATCATTGGTACGTTTGGCAAGATTTCTTACCTCATCAGCAACGACCGCAAAGCCTCGTCCCATCTCTCCTGCGCGTGCGGCTTCAATTGCTGCGTTTAGCGCAAGTAAATTCGTTTGGTCTGAAATATTCTTAATAAGTTCAACGATGCCACTGATTTCTTCAGCACGTAAACTTAAGGTCTCAACACTTTGAAATGCTTGTGATGTTGCTTCTTTCATATTAATTAAGCGCCCTGAAATATCTTCAATTGAGCGCTGTGTTTTTTGAGACGAGTTGACCGCTTGCTGAGCGGACTGATTTTCTTCAAGTGCCAGTTTAGAAAAATTTGATAAGGAACCTTGTATAGAAGACAAGGTGCTGCCAAATAGCTTCATCGTCTCCATAAAAATTACAAGATGCTCAGGAGACTCAGCAAGGTCGCTGTCTTGATGGACACCTTGCTTTAACTGCTTGATCTCTTGTTCAAGACTTTCTTTTTCTTGAAGCAGTTGATCGATTTGTTCTTGTGCTTGCTCATACTTGTGCTGAGGAACCAACATTAAACAACTCTTGAGTTCTCTTGTTTATCATAAACTCAAGTATAGGGGATTTTGTTGCAAATGGTGGGGCACATAGGAGCAATTAAGGGTTCGCCTTGATATTGGCCCTAAATCTTCAGAGATAAGGGCCGGTCACTTACTTTATTTACGCCACTTGATAATAAGCTATTTTTTTATCACTGGCACAGCATTTGACTAATTTCTGCATATATCTCTTGGCTTTGAGAGCGTTGTCGTGAATTAAAGAACATGCCAGCGAAAGCGCTTCCTCGGTGGTTTAGGCTGGTGTCGTTGGCTGCTGCTGCTTGAGCATTTGCGAGGACAGGCTTGGTATTATCGACTAATTTAAAGTCACCGTATTCATCAGTAATTGAGTTCCATATTTTACCGATTTTTATTGGTACCGCTTTTAATTTTCCCTGAAAGGTGATGAGGCTGCCTGCGACTAGTCCATGTGCTTGAAACCGGTTGGTTTTAATGCCTTCAACAATGCTATTATAAGCAGTATGAAGTTTGCTTAAATCTTGATAATTTTGAATAAACTGCTGACTGTTATCGAGTGCTTCTAGTATGCATCGTCTATTTAAATTCAGGCTAATGATTTTTTCGAGCAAATCAGGATTGCTCAGTGCTTTTTGCGTATAGTTCGTATTTAAATGTAGGTTAATTGTTTTTTCGAGTAATTCAGGGTTGCTCAGCGCTTTTTGCGTGCACTCTTTATTTAAATGTAGGCTAATCGTTTTTTCGAATAATTCAGGATTATCCAGTGCTTGTTGAGTGTATTCTTTATTTAAATGTATCTTAATGATTGTTTCGAATAAATCAGGATTGTCCAGCGCTTTTTGAGTGTGACTCTTATTTAAATTTAGGCTAATGATTGTTTCGAATAATTTAGGATTATCCAGTGCTTTTTGAGTGTGACTCTTATTTAAATTTAGTTTAATTGTTGTTTCGAATAATTCAGGGTTATTCAGTGCTTTTTGAGTATATTCTTTATGTAAATTTAAGCGAGCAATCGTTTTGAGAAAATCAGGGCGTTCAATTATTTGTAGAGTCTGATCTTGGCTCAGGTCTAGTTGATTAAGATAGAGATAATCGTCTAAATTACTTTTAAAATTTAATTTTTTTAATATGCTGTATAATTGTTGTTGATTTTTTAACAAGAAGCCTTGATATCGCTCAAGTATACTTTCAGATTCAGCTCTTAGGGCATTATTATGCTCTTTTAGTCGCTTGAAACCGCGTCTGCTTTTTGTTCGAGTTGAAAGAGTTGCAGTCAGGTTTGGTGCTTGATCTGAGAGAGGACCATATTCTTCTTTTAGTAAATCTAAATTGAAATTATAGTATTGCTTGCTTTCTGCTGGTGTTAAGGGATTTAAAGCAATTGCTTTTAGTAAGGCTTGTTCTGTTTCTACTTGATAAAGCGCTCTATGTCTTAGTTGTATGGCGCGAGTCCAAAAAGCATCTTTTTCGGAGGTTGTTGTTTTTGATCCGCCTTTCTTTCTTCTAAAACTATGTGCGAATCTGAGAAGAATATTTTCAGGTTTTGCTGAATCAAAACGTCTTGTCATTTGTAGTGGCACGGGGTTGCCATGAGTTAAAGCTGCAACGATAGCTTCATTCATTTTGCACTTTAATTCATCGGGAGACTTGTGTTGTTGTAGTCGTGCCGAACTATAATCATGGTCTATTTTTGAGTACTGAAGCCGACCTGCTTGATTGATTGATACACCATTATTACACTGGTGATTGTCGCCATCAGGATATAACATGAGTGCGATATCTGCACCGGCCTTACCAGAAACCAGACCATAAGCTAATTCTTCTAAAGTTATATTTTTTTTATCGATAATGACTGATGTTTTTTTAGTAAAAATTTTATCAAAGTCATTACAAAAATCAGCATATTGTTTATTTGGGATGGCGCTGCTTGGGTTTTGTAGTGCCTTAATGAGGCTTTGATACTTGTTAAAGAATTCGTTTAAGTCTGACTTAAATTTTGAAGAGGAGTCATCACTATCAGCAAATGCGAGTTCTAGTTTCTTGTTGCCATCTGTTAAGGTATCTAATATCCTTTGTGTTTCTATAAAGCCTTGCAATCCCACTGATGCAGAGCCGATGGGGCGGCTATAATCCTCATTATTAATGACTATACGAGTTTCAGAAACTAAGGCAAATTTTTTGTACCACTTCTCTGCTAGCAAAGATGCCATAGCATCATAACAATGACTTTTACTCTCACGCTGCGAGCCATGGAGTGCTATGCCGATTCAAGGCACGCAACGCTGTGTGACGCGGACAGCCGAGGGTTTATAGTCGTCGCGTTTTGCTCGGCGATTTTGCATCATTGGATGTGCAAAATACCTACCGAGGTAGCGACGCTTACGAATGCTTTATAAAAATAGGTTTCTGTGTTAGTCTTATTTCGCCCTTTTTTTACTGTATGGGCTGATTTTGTAACTTCATGGCTATCCGTATCAAATGTTATGTCACTAGAATTTATTTCATATTTTGATAGAGGCATAGGAGATTCCTTAAATATAAACAGAGTTATATATTTAATTCTTCAAATAAAGTTAACTATTAAATTTTAAGTAAATGTATCGTTAACTACTCTCTTATATTTTTAATTAATCTTAATAAAATATTAATTAATTTATCATTTGTTGTCTATAGTTTTTTAATTATTTTTGTTGCTGTGCGACAGGCCTCCTTGATTGTTACAGCGGGTAGGTTAAACAACAGGGATAATTTCCTCTTAATTGTATGAGCGTGAGAGGGTATAACGCTTTTTTTACGGAGGGTACAGAGGAGGAAGAGGAGAGTTTGTTTTTTTTATTTTATTTACTTTTTTTAACTCAGGATAAATCGCTTGCCAAAGACTGTTGCCTTGCCAGTCATTTTTATTATGATTTGCATACAGGGACTGATTAAGCAAACAAATCTCTTGGAATGCTTGATCATTGATAAAAGGCTTTAAAGCTAATAAGTTTGGTGTGGATAATAGCCAAAGCTCCTGAGCTAGCTGAATCAACGCTTCTTTGGCATGCTGTGGATTATTTGTTAGGCAGGCTTCTTTTAATGAATTTTTGCTAGTAGTGATATTTGGGGGTATAGGAATATCACTTGTTGCTGCTGATTTTCTAATAAACTGACTATTACGGCGGTAACGATAGTGAGAATATAAGGTAATTAGCCATAATATAAGTAAAGTGATGCTAATCAGTGGCCAGGTTGAGGACATGCTAATTAGCTTGGTCGAAGTATTGTTTGCTGACTGTTTGCGAGTTGAGTCTGGAGTTATTTTTTGAGTTTTTTGATGAGTTGGTGTTACGTTAGGTTTTGCAACTGCTTTTATATGAATAACTTCCTCTTTAAGTGTTGTGAGCTCAAAACGTTTTTTAGTGATATTCCACCATTTTATTTGTATTTTGGGCAAAACCAATTTTCCTGGTTGAGTCGGTATCACTGCAAAGTTATCTTGACGTGAACCTATAATATTATTTCCTTTTTCAGTGTCTTTTAATATTGGTTTTTCTGAATAGACATTGGCTTTATCAAGGTTAAGCAGGGTGTTAGGTAGTTGGCTACTGAGTAGCCCTGTAGCTTCTATGGTAATGACTCGCGTGATGGGAGTGCCTACCTGAAATATCGGGGGCTCTTGCTCCCAGTGGCTATGTAGGGTTAGTTTTTTAGCAGGAAGCCAGGCAGTTTGATGTTGTTTTGGCGCTGGCTGAATAGCTAATGTAAGGGTAGGAGCTGTTCTTTTGATTTCTTGGCCAAAAAAGCCGAAGGGTAAGCTAAGTGACTGTGCATGTAAATCTTCTATTTCGCCATGAAAAATAGGAGCTTTGATCTCTAACTTGCCACTGTGTTGTGGGAAAATAGCATAACGGCGTTCAATAATTGTATATGTTGTATTTTTGATTCGTTGCTGATACCTTTTATCATGACCGAGAGATTTAATAATAGCATTTTCTACTTGAGGAAGAGATAAGCTCGCATTTTTAAGGCGTGTAGCCATAGACTGGGCGATCTTTAGTATGACTGTATAGGTAATTTGTTGCTGTGGATAAATAATTTTTGGAGAGGTCTTGACTGTTAATTCAACTATCCCCTGAGGATTGATAGCCTTTATTGAGTTTTTAATTACATTTAAAGAAATTGCATGGGTTTTATCTTTGCCAACATAAATTGCCGGAATAATAATTTGGCCTGACTTTTTTGCTGAAAGAGACAAAATCCACTGATATTCAGCATGTGTTTTACCATTAATGATTTTTATCTGGGAGCTTTTACTAAGGCCAAAAATTTCAAAATTTTTATTAAGTGCTTGAGTATTTGGCTCGTGTTGAAAAGGCTGGTTTGAAGATATAAAAAGGTCAAAAGCTTCTCCAACAATAGGATTTAGTGTTGAAGTATATACTGACAAATGAGTGGCAGCATAAACAGGAAGTATAATAAAAAATAATAAAATACAACTTAATTGACGCACTTTACTGTCCTTGTTGTTGCTCGTCTTGGCGTTTGAAATCACGCTTTAATAATCCACCAGGGTCATCTGGAATTTGTCGTAACCACTGAGAGAGTGATTGACTTAATTCACTTTGTTTGACTGTTTTTTCTTGGTTTTTTTCTTGGTTTTTTTCTTGGTTTTTTTCTTGGTTTTTATCTTGGTTTTTATCTTGGTTTTTATCTTGGTTTTTATTCTGGTTTTTATTCTGGTTTTTATTCTGGTTTTTATTCTGGTCTTGTTGCGATTTTTGTTTAAGAAGTTTTTCTAGTAATTTTTTGTTAAATTTAGCATCTTGATTGTTAGGGTCTTGTTCTAGTGCTTTTTGATAATTATTGATGGCTTGCTGATAATGGCCGAGCTGAGCGAGGCTATTCCCCTGATTATAATAAGATAATGCAGAGTTTTCTTTGCGAAATGATTCTAAGGCTTGTTTATATTTTTTATCACGATAATACGCATAACCTTGCCATAGTGGGTCAGTAAATGTGTGGGCGGCGCTTTCATATTGGTGTTGAGTAAGTTGCTTTATGGCTTGTTGATTTTTATTGAGCCAAAGATCTGGCCAAATGCTCGCATGGGAGGGAGAAGGAGGAAGCGAACTGGTGGAAATAAAGGCAATAGCCAGTGGATTAAGCCAACCACGACGAAAGGCAAATAATACCAAAGGCAGTAGGAGAAGAACGATATAGGGACCTTTGTTTTCCCAGATTGATGATGAGTGTGCCTGTGTTGATTGATTGTAATGTGTATGTCGGTTGCCTTGTTTTAATAGATTATGGATATCTTGATTGGTTGTACTGGCAAAATAAGCTGAACCGCCACCTATTTTGGCAAGTGCCTTTAAATGCTGAGGTGATAGTTGGCTGATAATAAGTTGGTTATTTTCTTTAATAAATTGGCCATTTTCTTCAGGGATAGGCGCACCTTCTTCAGTGCCAATCGCTAGAATATCCAAAGAGAATCCCGCTTCTTTTAATTTTTTAGCGGCGGTTAACGTTTTTTTCTGACCTGCGCTGTCTGTGATTAAAATCACCTGGCCTTGACCTGTTTTTGCTTGTTCAAATAGTTTTAATGCTTGATCTAGACCGGCAGCTGGGTTATTGCCTGTAGCTGGCATCAATTCGGGGGATAACAGGGGAACTGTAGCACTGATAGTTTGGCTGTCTTTGGTTAGTGGTGAGACGATATAAGCGCGTTGAGAAAAGACAATAAGGGCTGTACGAATATCCTGACTTTGTTTGAGTAATTCTAGTAGCTTAAAGCGAGCAATGCTCAGGCGGTTAGGTTGGGTATCTTGGGCAAGCATACTTTTGGATAAATTAAGGACAAAAATACGTGAATAGCTTGATTGATAAAGCAGTGGTTTATTTTGTTTAAGGCTTGGGCCTGCAAGGGCAAAAATAGCGATAAGCCAGGATAAACCGAGTATCCAGAATATTAGCTTTTGCCCGGAAGATTGGCCTTGTAATAAATAAGGCAATAGATGCGAATCGCAAATCGCATGTAAGTGTTGATGGTTTTTGTTTTGCCACCAGAGAAATAAAATAATAATAATGACGATAGGCAAGCAAAGTAACCATAAAGGGGTTTGAAAGTGAATGCCGAAAATAAGCATGATGTACTTTGTTTACTCCTTGATTTTTTTTAACTTGTTTAATTTCTGTGTTGATCTTAAATTGACTAATATAAAGCGCAAGCTAGTAACTAGGCTAAGTAATAAGGCGATGCCTAAAGGCCATTGATATAGAGGATGCTCGGGTCTGAGGTTGTGGGATATTGATTTTGAAGGCTCCAGATTATCGATTGCATGGTAAATTTGTTCAAGCGAATTGAGGTCTTGAGCACGAAAAAACTGGCCTTTGGTGATATTGGCAATCGCTTTTAGCGTCGCTGTATCTAAGTTGTGAGAAGGATTAAGGTAGCGTGTGCCAAAAGGAGTTTTGACGGATATTTCATTAGCACCAAGACCAATCGTATAAATTTTAATTTTTTCACTATGTGCAAGCTTAGCGGCAAGAGTGGGCGATAAGACACCGCTATTACTGGTACCGTCGGTCAGTAAGATCAGCACACGGCTGTTTTTAGGGTATTTCATTAAGGTTTTAATCGATAAGCCGATTGCATCACCGATAGCAGTTTTAGGGCCAGCAAGGCCAGTTATAGCATTATTTAGCATACTAAGTACTGTAATATGATCAAAGGTCAGAGGGGTGCGTAAATAGGTATTTGAGCCAAATAAAATTAAACCAATACGATCGTGCTTGCGCTCTTTAATAAAATAGGCGGCTGTTTTTTTAACAATGGTTAAGCGGGTGACGGGTGTGTTATTCAGGTGCATATCTTTTTCTTTCATACTGCCTGAGATATCGACAGCAAGTAGAATATTACGTCCAGCAATCGGCTGATAAATTGACTGTCCTATCCACACTGGATTGGCTGCGGCTATAATTAATAGTCCCCAGATAAAATAGGCGGAGAATTTATCTTTATACTGTCTTTTGTGTTTTTTTTGATTGATCGAAAATTGATTTAGCTGCTGGAAAAAAGGCACCTGTAATAATGCTTGATTTTGTTTGGCGCAGGGGAGAATAAAAGGGACAAGAAAAGGTAATGGTAGCAGAGTAAAAAACCAAGGCCAGGCAAATTGAATCATCGACACTCCTTGATCCATAGTTGTACAAATTGCTTTAATTCTATATTGCTTATTATTTCTGGTTGGTAAAGGCTAGTAATTAAATAATTAGCCTGTGTTATTGCAATATTGTGGTGTTTTTTAGGGAGCTTTGAAATTAAAAAGTCATGCCATTTTTTTTCAGATAATATTTTAATATTTTGTTCAGGAAAATAATAATGGGCTACTCTTTTTAATAATGCATTACACTCTTTGGCATAATGGGAGTTTGAGTGTTGCGGAATATCGTGTAAAGAATTTAAACCATATAATTTAATTTTTTTCTTATTGCAATATTTTTTTAGCAAAAAACTTAAAACAATAAAGAGTATAATTAGAATGCTAATTAGTATGAGCCAACCTGGTGCAGGTGGCCAGGCGCTGACCGCGTTGGGGGCATGAATATCTTTTAATAAGCTCAGAGGGCTGTGGTTACTCATTGTTGCTAATATGGTTGCTTTTTTACTCTTTGGTGATTATTTATAGTTGCCTACGTAATAAAGCTTGGTCTGTAATCGCTTGCTCTAAAGCTACAATGGGATCTTGGTCGGTGGAAATTGTACAATAAGCAATACCATTTTTTATAAAGAAATGTTGCTTTTCTTTATGTAATTTCTCCATGTAATCACTATAGTATTTTTCATCTTTTTGTGAATGAATGGCAATATTAACTGTTTGTTTGCCATTAGAGAAATGATAGTTTCCTTGCTGATTGAGCCGTTGTTCTAATGGGTCTTGTATATGGATACAAGCGATATCGTAATGATAAGAGAGTTGTTTTAATAAATTTTGCGTGTGCTCTGAAAAATCAAAGAAATCGGAAAAAATAATGAATATTTCACCGCCACGGCTATGATGGATAAATTGTTCTAGGGTATTGTGAAGTTGCTGGCTCTGATGAGGAGCATGAGTTGTTGTCATTTTATTTAAAAGGCTAAATAAGCCTTTTTTTCCCGCTTGGCTTTTTAGCCAAATGGACTGTTCGTGAACAATCGCACCACCGATACGATGCCCATGGTGAAACGCCAGCCAGGCAAGTGCTGCACAGCTATAGTCGGCCATCACTGACTTAAAGCACACACGTGTGCCAAATTGCATGCTGTGGCTATGATCGACTATGAAATGGAATGGTCGCTCATGTTCTTCACGAAATATTTTTGTATGTAGCTGCCCTGTACGTGCGGTGACACGCCAATCGATGGCTCGAACATCATCGCCAGGTTGATAGTGACGGACTTCTTCGAACTCCATGCCGCGGCCACGGAAAATAGAGGGGTGAGGCCCTGAAGTTGGGTTTTTGGCGAAGTGAGCAAGACGTATGGGGAGGCGGCGTGCTTGTTGAGTGAGTTGTAATAGATCTGCGATATGGCTGGCTGTCCCTTTAGCCGGTTCGATGTGTGTGGTGCTTGTGAACATCTTCGGGCTTCTCCATCTAAAATTTGTTTAAGGTGTTGGTACGGTCTCTAAAATACGTTGTATGCATTGATTTGTGGTAATACCTTGTGCTTGCGCCTCAAAGCTGAGTAATAAACGATGACGCAAAATATTAAAGAGCACTTGGTGTACGTCGTCTGGTGCAATATAGTTGCGGTTTGCAAGCCAGGCATGAGCGCGAGCACAACGCTCTAGAGCAATCGTGGCACGTGGGCTAGCACCAATGCGTAGCCAGTGTGCTAGCTCTTTGTTGTATTGCTCTGGCAGGCGTGTTGCGATGACTAATTGAACTATATATTCTTCTATGGCTGGTGAGAGGAAAATGTGCTGACATTCTTGGCGTGCAGCAAAAATTACCTCTTGGCTTAAATAATGGTTGATTTGATTTTGTGGTTGCAGCGTGTCCTGATTTTGACGAACGAGCTTTAATATTTCGGCTTCTTCTTGACGATTTGGATAGCCTATTTCTACATGCAATAAAAAACGATCAAGCTGAGCTTCAGGTAAGGGAAATGTACCCTCTTGCTCGAGTGGATTTTGTGTGGCCATGACGAGAAATAGTTGTGGTAGTGGATAGGTTGTGCTGCCTACGGTGATTTGACGCTCTCCCATCGCTTCGAGTAAAGCAGATTGAACTTTTGCGGGAGCGCGATTAATTTCATCGGCAAGGATAATCGGGTGAAATAGTGGTCCATGTTGAAAGTGAAATTCACCTGTTTGTGGCCTGAAGACATCTGTTCCTGTAATGTCAGAAGGCAGTAAGTCAGGAGTGAATTGAATACGTTGAAAATCGCCTTCTATATAGTGTGAGAGTGCTTTAATGGCTGTGGTTTTGGCAAGTCCTGGGGCGCCTTCGACCAGGAGGTGACCATCGGCGAGTAGAGCGATTTGCAGCATTAATAATAATTCTTTTTGGCCGATAATATGATGGTTTAATTCATCTTGTAAATGAATAAATTGATCTTGAAGTGATTGATTATCTGTAAGTTGATGATCCAAGGGCATAACGATCTCCCTGCTGATATGCCTTTAATTTAAAATCATACGCATTTGTTTGTAGATGTAAAGCCTTAGTAGAAGAGTTGACTAGCCTTTTATTGTTGGTTGCATTATTGAAATGGTAACTCTCACTTAAAGTAGTACTTAAAGTAGTACTTAAAGTAGTACTTAAAGTAGTATAAGTAATATTAAGTAATAAGTGGAATTTTCTATTAAATTAATTGATTACGAGCTAGGTGTAATGTGCAGAACCAGCTTACCGCGTTCGAGGCGGCCATTGCGATTCATATCATGGGCAATCGCCGCACCTTCTAAGCTCATTTCTTCATAAATAGTAGGCTTTAATTGTTTTTTTTCTAGTAATTTAGCAAGTTCTTTTAATTGTTCGCCATTGGGATAGCCAAAGACGAATTCTGCATGCACCTGATAAGCGGCAGCTTCATCATCATCAGGGGGAGTGACTAAGGAAATTAAATGACCGCCTTTTTTAATAATTTGATAGCTATTTTGCTGGACTTCACCACCGCGAGTATCTAGGACTAAGTCAATGCCAGCAGGTTCCCGTGCGGCGATTTCTTTCACAAAGTCTTGATTTTGATAGTCAATGGCAATATCAGCACCTAGACTGTAAACATAATCATGATTATGTAAGCTGGCTGTCGTATATACTGTTGTTTGCTGTAATTTCGCCAGTTGGATCGCAATGCTGCCGATGCCTCCTGCGCCGCCATGAATGAGTATTGTTTGGCCGGCAGTTAGACGTATGGTTTCAAAGAGGCATTGCCAAACGGTGAGGCCTGTCATGGGAATCGTTGCCGCTTCTGCAAAACTGATATTGTTTGGAATATGAGCGACAGCATCGGCATCGATAGCAAGGTACTCAGCATAACTGCCTTGTTGAATCACTGGTTTGCGACAATAGCTAAAAACGCGATCACCTTTTTTAAATCGACTAACTTTACAGCCTACCTCGCTGATGACTCCAGCAGCGTCCCAGCCTAAAATGATCGGGAATTTGTAGGGCAGTAAATATTCATACAGACCTGCGCGTATTTTCCAGTCAGCCGGATTAACACTGGTATGAGATACCTGTATGAGCACTTCATCATCTTTAATCGATGGGACGGGGATGTCGGCGAGTTGTAGAACATCAGAGTCACCAAATTGGTCGATGATCATCGCTTTCATGGCACTATCTTTTTATACGGTACTTTGATTAGAAGTCTAGCTTAATTTAAGAAAAATGCGCTAAAAATGAAAAGCGAAGCTGTTATAGCACTTCTTTAGCGCGTTGATTTGTCTGATAACTATAAAATCCAATTTAAAATTATAGGCTTTGTCCAATCACGAATTTTCTCATATTTATTTATAATAGTGATGTGATTTTTTGGTGAAGATTTGCATACGCTGCCTTGGTTTGTGCATCCCGATAAGAGCCAAAAAATATGCTGACCATCGTCAACTTTCGAGAGCCACTTCGTTCTTTTGTGAGTACTTCTAATTTCTTTAAAGTAGGGAGAGGGTCTGGCATCCATTTAAAATGACCGCCGCTGCGAGCCATGGAGTG
>NZ_AMFF02000156.1 GCF_000297215.2 Piscirickettsia salmonis LF-89 = ATCC VR-1361 | reverse complement strand
GTTTTAATTTCATCCTTAAACTCCGCCACAGCGCTATCGATATTAAAAGCCAGGCTTGCATTTGCTAAAAACACCTTTTTCCAGTTTTGAACAGTTTTAGGGACTAGTTCATATTTCGAACATATTTGGTTGAGCGTCTGATCTCCTTCGATGACCTCTAAGACAACTTTAGTTTTAAATTCAGCGCTTGGCTTCTTTCTTTTTTGACTCATGTCATAGCTCCTAAAATGTTAAACATCATTTTAACCTTTCAGGAATAAATTGTTAAACTATTCTGTCTGAAAAATCGGGAGCATTATACCTTTAGCATCGCAGCTTGTACAGACGCTTTATACATTACAGCCAGAGCAGAGCTCGTTGAATTAACAGATAAGCTATCCACTATATTCACTCCCATAAATTATAAATACGGGCTATGACTATATCGGCTTATTTTTCACAGGATTTAGTCGCTTTTTCAGGAACAGGGTCAATCCCGCCCTCACACCCCGGATGGCAACGCAGTAAACGCTTGACTGTCAAGGCTATTCCACGAAAAAAACCATGAGTTTGTATTGCTTCAATCGCATAATGAGAACATGAAGGATAAAAACGACAGCGAGGCCCCAATAAAGGACTGATTATCAATTGATACAATCGTATCAACAGTGTTAAAAGTAGTGAAAACATTTTAAAATCAAACCATTATTTTATTTGGCTTTATTTTACTTGATTCTTTCTCATGGATAAAAGCCACAAAAGATCCTGTTACCGAATCCAAATTATACACTCTTTAATTTAAATAGCACTGAATGCCACATTAATAATTGCCAGTTACCGTATACTAAACGCCTAAGCTAATAGCCCAACAACCGCCTTAATGTAATCATAGTTTTATAACTTATTAACTACCGCTTTTATTTATCAATATTAATTTACACTTCCCTCTTGAAATTTAATAAAAAAAGCCATAGCTTAGTACTGTAGACGGTAATTAGCTCAATCAACTGCATGCAGGAGTTTTATATGCAAGTTACAGTAACAGGTCATCATATTCCTCTATCTCATTCTTTACGTAATTTTACTAAACAAAAGCTCGGTAAATTATCACAGCATTCTGAAGAAATTTTGCATGCTGATGTCGTGCTTACCCATCAGTCTGGGCGGAATAAAGCAGAGGTTAAGGTTGCAATTCCAGGGCATAATTTAGTATCTCACGCCAACGGCCGTGATATGTACCATATTTTAAGCTTAGCAATCAGTAAAGTAACTAAACAGCTAGTCAAAGTAAAAGAAAAACGCACAACACGCCGTACTCAGGCGCATACTATTACAACAGAAGACTCAGAGCAAAGTTAACAGTTCTTAAAAATTATTTATAAATTTTAAGGTGATGTATCTTATTGATTGCTATGGTACAATTCGAAGCAAGTTAACAATAATTTAGAGATTTATCCATGCCTCATATCGAAGTCAATTGCCCACAATGCAGTGAGAATGATGTCATTAAATTTGGCAGGA
>NZ_AMFF02000155.1 GCF_000297215.2 Piscirickettsia salmonis LF-89 = ATCC VR-1361 | reverse complement strand
ATGTCATTAAATTTGGCAGGAACGCTTCAGGCAATCAGCGTTATAAATGCAAAAATACAGGCTGTGATAAAGATACATTCCTACTGAACTATAAGCGGCCAGGTGATTTGCCAGAGACAAAAGAAAAAATTATTGACATGAGTATGAATGGCAGTGGAATTCGGGATATCGCTCGTGTGTTAAAAGTCAGCACAAACACCGTCATGAAAGAGTTAAAAAAAAGCCAAGTGTCTTGACTCTGTTAACACCCAGCTGCTAAACGGTGATGAAGAAAGAGAAGTCGAATTAGTGTGTGTAAACGATATTGAGCTGGATGAAATGTGGAGCTTTGTTGGTCATAAGAAAAACCAGCGCTGGCTTTGGCATGCAATTGATCACTCAACCCGAAAAATTCTTGCCTATCATTTTGGCCGGCGTAAAGATGAGGCTTTAATTGCGCTTAAATCAAAACTTTCATCGTTTAACATTCGTTATTACTATACAGATGATTGGGGCTCTTATCAGCGTATTTTGCCAGAAGATTCTCACTTCATTGGCAAAAAAAACACACAGGCCATTGAGCGCAAGCATTTATAGCGCTCAACGAATAGTTTCTGACATTGACTTCATTACTTGACTAAGCGCTGTCTCTAAATTTATTTCATCTTGATCAAGCTTCATGCGAACCCTATTTTTAAGCGGTGACCATACATGCTCGATCGGGTTTAAATC
>NZ_AMFF02000154.1 GCF_000297215.2 Piscirickettsia salmonis LF-89 = ATCC VR-1361 | reverse complement strand
AGATCTAACAAGACTAATGTGAGTTAATAAGCGGTAAAGTGACGGGTGTTAGCACGGACATCCGAAAGTCGCGAGCTGTGCGAGCCTATTCTTGTTTTGAAGGAAACAAAAAGCTTTCACTCTGTCAAAGTATATACATGTAATAACATTACATGCTATAATTTATTAATATATGTAATAACTTTGCATAAGGTTAATTATGAGTAAGAATTTTAGTAACTTAGGGAATTCAAAAGCAGTAATTGTTCCTGCAACAATGCGAAAAAATCTAAGTTTTGGTGACAGTTACGAGCTTATAGAGCGGCCGGATGGCATTTTAATACGCCCTGCTAAACCTATTCGTGCAGGCTGGCTAGAAGCTGCGCAGACGTTGAAGGCTGAAGGGATGACCGAAGAAGAAAAAATGTGGGCGAATGACGGCAATAATAATGACCTTGAGGATGAATGGGAATGGTAGATAAACCTATCAATCGTTTTGAAGTATGGAGTATTCGCTTAAACCCAACAGAGGGAAGTGAGCAAAGAGGGGTCTCACGCCCTTGTGTTGTCATTTCTCCACAAGAGTTAATAGATAATTTAAGTATTGTTACTGTTTTACCTCTCACAAGTCAGTCACGTAAAACACCGTTTAGAATTTCTTGCACATTTAAAGGCCGAGAAGGTCTTGTTTTGTTAGAGCAAATTAGAACTGTGACTAAAGACCGTTTTCTCGGGAAAATGGGGCACATCGGTGATAAAGTTGCGATTGAAATTAGCGATACTCTGCAAGAGTTTTTTGCGTATTAGGACTGAGTGCTATGAATAAACAAGATATAGGCCCAATTGCTGCCGTATTCGCAACGGTGAAGTTCCTCGGAAAGTGTACACAAGACCAAGTGCTAGATCGTCTACGCTCTCAAAAAGTAGAGTACAGTAGTTTGCAACCAGTATTGCAAGAGTTGATTAGGAAGAGGAAAGTGGATTCTGATGGTTTGTATTACTGGGAAAGGTTGTAATTGATCAATATTTGTATAGCTCTAAAATTATTTATATTTTTTCTCCTAGGATCCCCCCTGGAATCCCGCACGACATCTAGAAAAACCATATAAAGCGACAAAAACATATTCATCTAAAACTGTGAATTCACTAAGACAGTCGGTGCCCTAAAACAGAGGCAAAATGCCGACGAAGGAGGCTATTGCTCAATGTAGTTATCACAAAACTATCTGATCATGACTGCTTATGTTAATATGTAGCATCTATGTTTGGTTTGATGAAATTCAAGCTTCAATATGGAGCTGGGCCTTAGAGTCCATTTATAGCCGGGTATGAACACGGCAACTTAAGAATGATTTAGTGAGACTGATTTTTTATGAAGAAATTATATGTAGGGAATTTGACATATTCTGTTGAAGACCGCGACCTAGTAGAGATGTTTTCAAAGTACGGTGAAGTGATTAGCGCAAGAGTGATTACTGATCGTGATACGGGTCGCTCAAAAGGATTTGCATTTGTTGAGTTTCAAACTCAGGAACAAGCGCAAGCAGCTCTTGAGCTTGATGGGAAAGACTCTGGTGGCCGTAACTTAAAAGTCAATATGGCTAAGCCACAAGAAAAAAGACAAAGTAGCTGGTAGACCAGTTGTTTTGCTGAGCCTCGTCTTGTGAGGCTCCACTTCTTCTCTAAAGTATAAAAACATTCTTTGACAAACTTTTTTTCCTAGACCTTTAACTCTTTTTTAAGTTTTCTTGACCGATCCAACAATTTTCACCGTTTATAAACGTTAGCTATTCCAGTGGTTTCTTAAGCCAATATATTAGCTTAAAAGTAACTTTTAGAGAAATTATTTTGGCTTCATATATGTAGCTAATGTTCTGAGCTGATTTAAGTGATTATCCACATGGTTATGTACTGAAACTGTGGGTTAGTTTGAGGGGAGTGGTGTTGATTGTTGATGTGAGGTTGTCAGAGTACTTCTAGGTAAATCAAGCAGCAGTGTCTGGAGCTAGGTTAAATTCGCTGTTTGAGACTGCCATATAGTGAGTATGGTCCTTGCGCTTTAAAAATCAAAAATAAGTTATTTAATAAAACATAGCCTTAAGTGCATCTAAAACAGTATATTTCTATGAATATTCCCTATTTTTATATGATAAGATGTTGCAGAAATAAAATTATAGGGAATCATAATAAATGGACAATCAAGCGCCGCATATTAGAGATGTTTTAAACTCGTTACAGCAAATCACAGGCCAGGCTTGGCGAGAGGTGGAAGACAAGGCGACGATGTGCTTGGCATTTAATACGGATTTAACCGATCATGCTGTTTTGCCGACCGAGCAAAGTATGTGGCCGGTAAGGACTCGATTTGTTGCACCTGTGGCACATAATCAAGAGGGCTGTCATAAAAGTTGGTGGTCTGTAACAAAGCACTTCTTTCATGTTGTAGAAAAAAATGGGGTATCTGCTGTACATTCTGTAAATGACTTTATAAGTAACCATCATGCCGAGATTCTTGTGGCTACAGGGATTATATTTGTCGCTGCTACTCCTTTTGGCTGGTTAGCTTTGGGTGTCAGTGAGGCTGTTGAAGGAACCGCGATTTTAACTGATGCTCTGGTATCTATTCGTAGCGCTGAGATTGGTGAAACTTTAGGGTCACAAAGTAGAAATATCTTTTATGGATTGAAGAAATATGCAGCTGGTAGTATCAAAATGGCAACAGTTGGTGCAGGGTTTACATCTACATTAGTTGGGAATTGGGAAAAAAATTCAGGAGAAAGTTTTTTCTTTCGTGCTGTTGATACAGCTCAAGGTACTGCGACCGATTTAGGTTTAGGTGGAACATTGAAAACGTTAGGGGTCGGAGCAAAAACTTTAGTTGTTACTCGATCATGGCAAGCGGCAAAAGCAGATATTATTGACTCTACAGCTAAGTTGACCAAGGTAAAAGGAATAATGGACTATTATGCGAAGACTCGAGGTGTTGGATTATGATAATTGTTTGGGGGGCGTTGAAGCTTATTTTTTTTACAGTAGTAATTCTTGGTTTCTATATTGTGATGTACAAATATGGGAAAGCGAAAATAAATAAAAGTAATAATCAGGATGATACAAATGTTTGAAATAGACTCTGATTGCAATTTACTCCAAGGCTTTAATTTTAACCGCAACAATCAAAACCGAATAATGCACGTTAAAAGCCTCACAATAGGTACTATAACGCTTAGCCCTGATTTTGAAGTCATAGACCCAACGACTGGCGATAAATCGTCTGTTGTGGGGGTGGGGAGTTATTTAGGTTGGCGACAGCAAAAAACTTCACCGTTGTTTATGCGTTTTTATTCGAGTCATACGAATACGGCTGACTTATCGAGCTATGTTAGTAATAGTATGGACAACACCAGCGTGAGCTTTGAGGTTGAGATGTTTGAATATGATCCCAATGCTAAACAATATTTCAAAGCATTTCACTGTGACGCACAGTCAATGAAAGGTGAAATACTGTGCGATAGTCGGGGTAAATTAGCTGGGTTTATTGAGAAAGAACCATCGAAGTTGGTGCAATCGCCATTAAATTACCAGATTAACTTTCGCTGCGAGCCATGGAGTGCTAAGCACGGGGTGAGTAGTCATTGGATGTGCAAAATACCTACCGAGGTAGCGACGCTTACGGGTTTTAGTCCGGCACCAGAAGAGCAGTTATTTATTACCCAAACGAGTAACACGATTAAAGTGTGTAATGCTTGGGGAGTTAAGAGCGCTTAGTCTTTGGCGGCAAACTCAAGTAGCAGTGATCTGGAGCTAGATTAAAATTGGCTACTTGAGATTGCCATATACTGAGTATGGTCCTTGCGTTTTAAAAATCAAAAGTAAGCTGTTTGACTTCAAACAAATCGGATTGGACTTGCTTTCGAGTATCAAGCTGATAATGGTAGTAGCCCTTTTCCCCCTTCCATGAACGTATATTATAGCCTTCCTTGCGGAGTTGACAGATAAAGGTAGGTAAACAATGGCCGAAACCCAACTTGTAAGCCTTGGGGCGTGTCAGTTCTTCGCCTGATTTGAGGAGTTCGAGGATTTTTGTGGGTGGTTGAGGGGCATAGTAAAGCTCTTTAGTATTCAATTTGAATCTACTGTAAAGAGCTAGATTAGTCAAAGTGAAAAACGTTAACTGTGCTGTATAACCTCCTATCCACAGAGTACTAAAGAGCCAAGTTACAAATGATGCTTCACCTGAATTTAGGAAA
>NZ_AMFF02000153.1 GCF_000297215.2 Piscirickettsia salmonis LF-89 = ATCC VR-1361 | reverse complement strand
CAGTGCGTAAGGTGAGTTAATTATACCTAAAGGCGATAGAGAATATCTGCGTGGATATCGGTCTAGATATGGGCGTCTGTGCATGGTATTTTTTTGTAGATTCTGCTATTCTGTAGCGTCTTTTAGAGGTAGATTGTTTAGCGAATTTTCAGGGTGTGTTGGAGCGGATAATGAGCAAAAAGCTATATATTCAAACTTATGGCTGTCAGATGAATGAGTATGATTCAGCAAAAATGGCTGAATTATTAGGTGAGAGTGAAGGCTTTATTAAAACAGATACCCCTGATGATGCGGATGTATTGCTGGTTAATACCTGTTCTATTCGTGAAAAAGCCCAAGAAAAGGTCTTTCATCAGTTAGGGCGTTGGCGTAAATTCAAGGAGAAAAATCCCAATGTTATAATCGGCGTTGGTGGCTGTGTGGCTAGCCAAGAGGGTGAAAATATTGTTAAACGTGCACCCTTTGTTGATTTGGTTTTTGGTCCGCAGACTTTGCATCGCTTACCTGAGATGATGCAAGAGTCGAAAAACGATAAGCGCTCTGTGGTTGATATTTCGTTTCCTGAAGTTGAAAAATTTGATAATTTGCCAGAACCTAAAGCCGATGGCCCAACCGCCTTTGTTTCCATTATGGAAGGCTGTAGTAAATACTGTACGTTTTGTGTGGTGCCTTATACCCGTGGTGATGAAATTTCACGGCCCTTGGATGATGTTTTAGCCGAAGTAGTCAGTTTGGCTGAGCAAGGTGTGCGTGAAATTAACTTTTTAGGCCAAAATGTCAATGCTTATCGTGGGGTGATGCATGATACGGCAGAAAAAGCTGATCTGGCGATGTTGATCAGTTATACCGCGGCCATTGACGGCATCGATCGAATTCGCTTTACCACATCGCATCCTGTTGAATTTACTGATAGTTTAATAGAAGCTTATGCAACAGTGCCAGAACTTGCGAGCTTTTTGCACCTGCCGGTTCAAGCGGGCTCTGATCGTATTTTAGCGGCGATGAAGCGTGGGCATACAACACTAGAATATAAAAGTAAAATTCGTAAATTACGCAAGGCACGCCCTGACTTATGTTTATCGTCTGATTTTATTATCGGCTTTCCTGGTGAGACGGATAAAGATTTTGAAGACACGATGAATTTAATTGCGGATATCGGTTTTGATAATTCATTTAGCTTTATTTATAGTCGCCGCCCTGGCACGCCGGCGTCGGATCTTCCTGATGATATCGCGATGGAAGTAAAGCGTGCACGCTTGGAGCGCTTACAAGAGCGCATTAAGCAGCAAACTATGGCGATTAGTCGGCGTATGCTCGGCAATGTAGAAAACGTGTTAGTGACTGGGGTATCTAAGAAAAATCCTGATGAATTACAAGGGCGTACTGAGAATAATCGGGTGGTGAATTTTATTGCACCAATCGCCGCGATTGGTGGCTTTGCCAAAGTAAAGGTGACGAAGGTCTTGGGCTTTTCATTACGCGGTGAGCTCGTTTCTTTAGAAAATAAACTAAACTAAAGAGGTAAGGGCGCACTCTAATTAGGAAACTAACAAAGGCTTGATTATTTAATAAAAAAGTCGTTATTCTTAAGGTTGAATGTGAATTACAACGTTAACATAAAGCGGAAATTATTGGATACACAGTTAGAAAGCAGTCGGCTAGAGCTTCTCCCTGAAGACAATCATCGCTTAGCAGAAGTTTGTGGTCAGTGTGATGAGCACTTGCGTCAAATCGAGCAACGCTTAGGCGTTGAAATCAGCAGTCGGGGCAATGTCTTCCAGATTATTGGTTATAAAAAACCGGTACGGGTGGCTGAGCGTATTATTCAATCGTTATATGCAGATGCAGAAACATTAGGCAATTTAGACCCTAACCAGGTGCATTTATATCTGCAAGAACAAAGTAATGATCTAGTTGAAAATAAAGAATCGGCTGAGGCTTGTGAATATGATGATGGTCTAGTGATTCATACGCGCAAATTGCAGATTAAACCACGTGGCAAAAACCAAAGCTATTACATTCAAAATATTAATAATTATGATATTAATTTTGGTGTGGGACCTGCAGGCACCGGTAAGACCTATTTGGCAGTTGCTTGTGCGGCGCGTGCCCTTGAAATGGGTAAGGTCAAACGTATTTTATTGACGCGTCCGGCAGTAGAAGCGGGTGAGAACCTTGGCTTTTTACCTGGAGACTTGGCACAGAAAGTTGATCCTTATTTACGGCCGCTCTACGATGCATTGTATGAGATGCTGGGTATAGAGCAAGTCGATAAGCTTATCAGCCGTAATATTATTGAAGTGGCACCATTGGCGTATATGCGTGGACGAACACTGAATGATGCGTTTGTGATTTTGGATGAAAGTCAAAATACCACAGCAGAGCAGATGAAAATGTTTCTCACCCGTATCGGCTTTGGCACACAAGCGGTGATTACTGGCGATATTACCCAAGTGGATTTACCACGAGGCAAAATGTCAGGTTTAAAGCATGCGATTGAAGTATTATCTGATGTTGCAGGTATTAGCTTTACCTTTTTGCGTGCGCGTGATGTGGTGCGTCATCCTTTGGTGCAACGTGTTGTTGAAGCCTATGACAATCATGGCGCAGAGCGAGATGACTAAGTTATGAACGCTAATACAGCACTAGCGCTTGATATTGAGTTTCAAAATGGCTTAATTGGTGAGATAAGTGTGGGCTTACCCAGTGAAGAAAAAATGATACATTGGCTAGAGTGTGTCTTACAAGGTCGTCGACAAACGGCTGAACTTTGCGTGCGTATTGTTGAAAAAGATGAAATTCATGCACTCAATGCAACTTATCGCCATAAGGATAAGCCGACCAATGTCTTGTCTTTTCCTGCTGAATTGCCCAAAGAGCTAAAATCACCGTTATTAGGTGATATTGTTATTTGTAAAGTGATTGTTGAGCAAGAAGCCATTGAGCAAGAAAAATTATTAGAAGCCCATTGGGCGCATATGCTGGTTCATGGTGCGTTGCATTTATTAGGCTTTGACCATATTGATGATGAAGACGCTGATGCGATGGAAACGCTAGAAATTGATATTTTAAGCCAACTTGGCTATGCAAATCCCTACCAACAGAAGGAAGTATCCCCTGTATGAACGATGACCCCGGCAGTAGCACCTCGAACCGTTCTTGGTTAGACCGTCTTGGTTTAGGATTCTTAGGTGAACCTAAGGATAAAGAAGACCTGTTCGAGTTATTAAAAGATTCCGTAGACCGTAAATTGATTGATATAGAAACAATGACCATGATGGAAGGCGTTTTGCAGGTTTCTGAAATGCAAGTGCGCGATATCATGGTGCCACGAGGCCAGGTTGTTGTTGTTGATCATGATGCAAAGCCTGATGACTTTTTGCCGACGATTATTAAATCCTCACATTCACGTTTTCCGGTGATTGGGGAAAACAAAGATGAAGTCATTGGCTTATTATTAGCAAAGGATTTACTCCCTTATTGCTTTTGTAAGGAAGAAGATATCGAGCTTGCTACATTGTTACGGCCGGTGCTGTTTGTGCCTGAAAGTATTCGATTGGATGCGTTGCTGAATAAATTTCGTAGTACGCGCAATCATATTGCTGTTGTTATTGATGAATATGGCGGTGTTGCGGGAATTGCAACCATTGAAGATATCTTAGAGGAAATCGTCGGTGAGATTGAAGATGAACATGATGCAGTAGCTGATGAGTTTATCAAAAAACAAGCTGAAGATTGTTATATAGTGCGGGCTTTAACTCCTATTGATGATTTTAATGAGTTTTTTAAAGCAGAGTTGGATGATGAAGAGTTTGATACGATCGGTGGCTTAGTGACGCATCAATTTGGTTATTTACCACAAAAAGGTGAGTCTGTGATTATAGCGCAGTATCAATTTACAGTCCTTAGTACTTCGGGGCGGCGTATTCAACTTTTACAAGCAGAGCCTGTAAAAAATTAAAATCAGTGTACAATTGAGAGATTGTAGGCTTAATGCAGGTAGCGCAGATCAATATGTCATCAGTGGAATTACTGAATTTTAAACGCTGGTGGGGCGATGGGATTGCCTTACTGGGTGGTGCTTTAGGCACCTTAAGCATGGCGCCTTTCAACTTTAGCTACTTAGCAATCGTATCTGCATTGTTATTGATTTTTACCTTACGAGATGTCAGTGTGCGCCGTGCACTGTGGTGTGGTTGGCTGTATGGCTTTGGGTTATTTTTAACCGGCAGTAGCTGGGTTTATGTGAGCATCGCGACGTATAGTGAGGCGGGTGTCATTGGTGCTGGGGCATTAGCGTTGTTGTTTGCAAGTATGCTTGCTCTTATTCCAATGGCTAAAAGTATGTTAATGCGGCGCTTTTTTAACTTGCATTCGCCTTTGGTGTTGCTAACGGCAGTGCCGGCAATTTGGGTGTTGATTGATTGGTTACAAAGCTGGTTATTTACAGGGTTTCCTTGGCTTTATCTAGGCTATAGTCAGCTGACGACACCTTTAGCGGGTTTTGCCCCTATTTTTAGTGTGTATGGTGTCACGTTAGCTGTTGTTTTATCGGCAGCGTTTATTTTAATTATTTTACGTGGCCCGAGCCATAATTGGCGTTATTTATCAATCATTGGGCTAGTTGTTTTGTTTGCTTTTGGTCTGGTTTTGAAAAAAGTACCGTGGACACAGCCAGATAGTCAGCCATTTCAAGTGGGCCTTGTGCAGGGTAATGTCACCATGTCGATGAAATGGGACCCTGAACAATGGACTGACAATATTGAACATTATCAAGAGTTATCTCAGCCGCTTTTTTTGAATAATAAAACGCGCTTAATTATTTGGCCAGAAACGGCTGTTCCTATTTTAGCTCATCAAATTCCGGGCCCATTGGCTGAGTTTAATGAGCAAGCAAACGCTAGAAATATTGGTCTTGTTTTTGGAATTCCCTTGCAATTTCGTGGACAGTTTTTTAATGGCATGCTCGGGGTGGGAAATGCACATGGTGCTTATATGAAGCGTCACCTCGTCCCATTTGGTGAGTATTGGCCGAGCTGGTCTGAATTTTTTGGTCGTTGGTTACATTTACCGATGTCAGATTTTACTGGGGGTAAAGAGAATCAAAAGCTGATGCGCTTAGGTAAAATGTCCTTTATCTCTTTAATTTGTTATGAAGTTGGTTTTCCTGAACTCGTGCGAGAAGGTTTACCGTGGGGAGGCTTTATTGTTGCAATAAGTGATTCCAGTTGGTTTGGCCACAGTATTGCTAAATATCAAATGTTAGAAATGGCGCAAATGCGGGCCCTTGAAACAGGTCGATATTTTTTAAATGTCGATAATAGTGGTGTTACTGCTGTCATTAGCCCTATGGGTAAAGTGCTTAACCAAGCAAAACCGGATCACTCTGAGGTAATTACAGGTGAGATTACCACTATGCAAGGAGCTACTCCATGGGTTAGTGATGGCATTCATTTAATTGGCTTAGTTATTTTATTACTGCTTGCGCTAGCTGTCTTTATTCAAACACGGGGTCTTAATAAGTAGATAGTGTGATGAGCTATGAAGAAGTTGAGAAAAATTTAGCGATTTAGCTCTAGTATTTAATAGTCTGTACTTAAGAATAACAAGGATAAGTAAGTTGCTTGGTAGGGCCCATAAGGCATAGTCCCGCGGGTTGGGACTTGCCTTGTTGACCTAAATCAATTATAAACCCATTTGTTGCTGTTGTTCTGGTTGCGTAGGTGCAGCTTGTTGCTGTTGCTGCTGGAATAAGAGGGCGAATTGTTGGAGTGCAGGATTAGGACCAGTACCACCCACTGGAGCTTGTCCTGAGGAAGCGTCTAGTGCTGCTTCAGTTTCTTTTTGTCTTACCTCGGCTTCACCTTCAGCTCCAGTTATGTCTTTATGCTGTTTAACTTTAGCTACCGCTTGTTGGATAGTATCGTGCTTATCTACAGAAGAGGCGAAGCCTTTCTTTCCTAATTTACCTACTCCTTCTTCCCTATCTTTGACTTCTTCACCGACGTCATTTTTTGCCATGTAGCCGTCAGTCTCATCGCTTGCTTGGGCCCCTCTCTCGGCACCATTTTCTGTCATGCCACTGTTAGTCTCATCACTTGCTTGGGTAACCCTCCCTTAAAA
>NZ_AMFF02000152.1 GCF_000297215.2 Piscirickettsia salmonis LF-89 = ATCC VR-1361 | reverse complement strand
TGCGTAAGGTGAGTTCTTCATGCTTGTACTCCAGAGGGTGAGTCTGGTTTAGCACAGGCTATGGCAAATGGTCGCTTTAAAGCAGTTGAAGTTTTTTTTAATTATATAATCAACTCGAATTTATCGGAGAAGGCTAAAAAAGTACTTTTAATTGAGAACTTAGCTCAATATTATTTACTCAGCTATGCCTTGATTAAGGGACATGGTCGTACTGTTGCCGCTTATATTGAGGGTGTTTTTAAATTAAATTTAAGCACAAATGAAAAAAGAAGGGTATTACTTGCTGCTTCAAAGCATGGCCGCCCTGGGCTTCATTACGCCATGGAGCTTAATCATGACAGTGCGGTTAAAGCTTATATTGAAGGGATATCTAAATTAAATGATTTAACGCTTATTGAAAGTTTATTAAAACCTGATGTGCTTGGGTTAGCATTGGAAAAAGGATATTTTAACGCTGTAACAGCCTATATGGAGGCTGTATTAGCATCAGGCCTTGATATGAGGTGTATTAAGCGCTTGTTTGCTGCAAAAGAAGCTTTAGCTACCGTGTTAGAGCAAGGATATGGTCAAGCGGTTAAAGTCTATGTGCATACTGTGTGCTCATCAGGCTTAAGCCCTGATGATATTAAGGAACTGATAATAGTCGCTGGATTTGCAGCTGCTTTAGCAAACGGCCACTCACATGCGATAGAAAGTTATATAAAAGCTGTATTAGATTCAAATTTTTTGAGTGAAGAAGATAAAAAAGATATTTTGCTGGCTCCCGGGCCACGTGGAGAGTTAGGGCTTTATTTAGCGCTAAAAAGGGGTCATCAGCAAACCTCTATTGATTATATTCGAGCGATTCTTGGATCTACTTTATCTGGTGAAAGCAAAAAAATAGTAATCACTGCAGGGTTAAAATTTGCCTTGCTTATAGGCAATCAGCAAGTGATTAGTGCCTATATCAATATTATTCGCCAGGAACATTGGGATATCAAAGAGTTTCTTGACGTAAGAGAAGAGGATGGTAGCTCAGATTTATATTTGGCCTTAAAAAATGGACGTGGGCATGTTGTTATAGCGTATTTGAACAGTTTATTAGTGCTAGAGCCTGAAGAAAGTGAGGGAATTGTTGCGCTGTTGGCCGCAGCGAGTGTAAGTGGCGAGTCAGGGTTGGCCGCTGCATTGGAAAATGGTCAGTTCAATACCGCAGAGAGTTATATTAATGGTGTTGCTCGGCTTCATATTAGTGATGAGAGCAAAGGCTATTTGTTTCTGGCTCAAACAAACAAAGGGATGTCAGGGCTGCACTTGGTGATGATGAGCAAGAACTGCCATATAGTAAGCGTATACTTAAACGCAGTGATTCAGCTGAGTAAGGCTATACAAAGTAAGCTGTTATAGCGCTCAACGAATAGTTTCTGACATTGACTTCATTACTTGACTAAG
>NZ_AMFF02000151.1 GCF_000297215.2 Piscirickettsia salmonis LF-89 = ATCC VR-1361 | reverse complement strand
ATTAGATCTAAAGTTCTACATCTTATAACAGTAACAGTACGCAGCCATATTTTTACAACAAAGCAAACTCAAACCACAGCGCATATTGCTTCATACACCTTCAAGCCCTTCTCTCCAGCTAATTAATTTTAGTAAGACTAAACCTCTTCCGCTGAATAATCATGACGGTCAAGCAAATGTTCAGGTATCGCCTTACTGGTATTGGCCCCCATCTTCTTTAAGGCCTCTGATTGCCTGACCAAATTCCCTCGCCCAGTAGAAAGCTTACTATAAGCACTTTCATACGCTTTTTGCGTACTTTCTAAACCTCGGCCTATTTTATCTAAATCAGCAATAAAACCAACAAAGCGGTCATATAAACGGCCAGCCTTATCCGCTATTTCTTTTGTATTTTGTGCTTGATGCTCTAAACGCCATAGATTTTGAATCGTTCTTAACGTTGCCAGCAGCGTTGTTGGTGTGACTAAAATAATATTTAAAGCCAGGGCTTCATTTAACAAACTCGGCTCCTCATGCATTGCGCACGAAAACGCCGCTTCGATTGGAACAAACAACAGGACAAAATCCAATGAATTGACCTGAGCCAATGCCTGATAATCTTTACTTCCCAAGCCTTTAACATGCTGACGTAGTGACATAACATGCTGCTTTAAAGCGTCTTTTTGTGCTTTTGCATCATCAACATGGCAATAACGCTCATAAGCACTTAGAGAGACTTTAGCATCTACGATCACGTCACGTTGCCCAGGCAAACGGATAATAACATCAGGGCGAACATGCTGCCCCCCTGTAGAAAAACTTTGTTGCGTCTCATATTCACGCCCTTTTTCTAAACCAGAGAGCTCAAGCACACGCTCTAAAATCAGCTCCCCCCAATCCCCTTGTACTTTAGACTGACCTTTTAAAGCCTGAGTCAAATCGACTGCATCTTGCGCAATTTTTTGGTTTAAACCCTTTAAATGAGTAATTTCCTGATGCAATGCCACGCGGTCTTTAGATTCCTGATCATAGGTTTTACTCACCTGCTCAGAAAACTGCTTTACTTGCTCACGAAAAGGCTGCAAAAGTTGAGACAGTTCTTTTTCATTATGGGCGGATAATAACTGGGCTTTCTCTTGAAAGAGCTCATTGGCAGCATTTTGAAACTCAACAATCAGCTGTTTTTTTGCATGTTGAACAAACTCTTCTTGCTCTATTAATTTCTTTTCTCTTTCACTCAAAGCCGTTTTAAGCTCAGCAGTTTTCTGATATAACCCAGTTAATTCCTGATGATCTCTCGCCTGCTCTGCTTTTAAACCCGTATATTGAACTTCATGATTATGTACTCTTTCAAGCAATTTCGCCTGCTCTGATGTCCATTCTAAACGTTGATAATTAAGCTGATCCAGCTGGTTTAATTGGCCTTTGCGCTGACGTATCAACCATATACTTAACCCAATAAAAACAAGGTTTAAAGCAATAAAAACAACCAATAAAATCTCGAGCATTTATTTTCCCTATATTCATAACTGAATATTTAAAATCGTCCTCTATTTAAACATAAATGCCCATATGCTGCTAATGTATTCACCTTTAACTTGACATACACAATGCTTTTACTATTTTTTTTATTTCATCACAACTGAGCATAAAGTAACTGATTATTATAACTTTCAATGCTTTTTCAGTGCGTTAAAGACATCGAGTTTAATTGCTCAGCTTCTGATGTTTTTGTATGCGCTTCTAGCATTAACATAGATAACTCTCCACCAACAGCCTCTAAATCACCTTCAGCACGACGATCTCCCTCTAACAACTCGCGCACACTAACATAATTATCTATATCGTTCATCGATACAGCATTACCCTCTGGGCAAATCTCCAATTTTAATGCATTATTAGTAGGAAGATTTAATAATCTAGCAAGCTCACCCACCAATAGGCCACTGTGCTCCTCTGAGGCTGCAACCGCAGAGCATAACCCCCTTAAATCACGCAAATTTTCTCGTTTATTCACAGTGATCAAACTAAAAGGTGTCTGATATGATTGTGCAGGATTAAAAGACTCAAGTGCTGATTTAACAACGATGAACTGCTTGGCTTTTTGCCAACTTTCAACAGAGTTTACAGTAGTCGCAGCTAACGCTTGAAGCTCGAGATTATCCTTACAATCTCTCCATATATCATCATAATCAATACCAACTTTTTGCAAGTTTAAAACAAGCTGTTTATCAATAGCCACTAACGTTGGAAATGCGTGAGACGGCGAAGTTAAAAGAGGCCTCCTGCGTCGGCAGCTTTAGGAAGGCCTTGCTAAATTCAACGTAATCACTACTATAGGACATTATTTTAAGAGAAAAATAATTGCTCAACACAGTCAAACATCTTCTTCAAACTGCCCACAATTGGTGGCGTGACTTCATAGCTAACATGGACAAGCACCGTGATGTCGTTGTGGAAAACGTGATTAAAGTACTTGCATGCGGCACAACCGTGATGGGTCACTCAAAATACTGTTGTAGCAGCTCTAAATGCTCTCATACCAAAGTTGTACCTTATACCTGTAAGTCACGTTTTTGCAGTGCATGTGGCAAAAAAGCAACAGAGATTTGGATTGAGGAACAAAATGCCGTTCTTCCTCAGTGTGAGTATCAACACATCACTTTTACCATTCCCAAAGAATTTCGTATTTTTTTCCTCTATAACCGTTGGCTGTTAAATGAATTTGTTAAGAAAGCGGCTGAAACTCTGCTTAAAACTGCAAAAGATAAAGGGATTACAATTGGCATTTTTGCAGCCATACATACTTTTGGCCGCGACCTCAAATAGAGAGTAGGCTGATCT
>NZ_AMFF02000150.1 GCF_000297215.2 Piscirickettsia salmonis LF-89 = ATCC VR-1361 | reverse complement strand
CAACTTCTTCATCCGTTTTGTTATTCAAAAAAGGCTTGATTAAGTTCATCTTGTCCAAAAACTCTGAAATTGATATATCCGGCCCAAACTTAATCGTTTGCTTCTCTCTGCCTTTTTTCGTGCAGTCTTTGTAATCTTTCTGCAACTGAGAGTTTATGTTGATTACCTTGAATGGATGAGTTTCCATGCTGCGTCCCTCTTGCTAAGTAGATACTTTCATTAATCATCACGCTTTCTTGTGTCCACCGGCGTTCACTTAACCACTCATGTTACGCGCTTAACCTTTAAGCCATACTTCTAAGCTCCTGAAGTGCAATTTGATTAGCCCTTAATATCAGCTTATATTTTATTGCAAAATGGTTTAAAGATTTTTTCAATTTTAATCTTTCCAATCTGCAAAACCCAAGAATACTGTAATAAATATGGTTCAACTGAGATGTGACAACCCGCGTAGGCGACTTTTCAAAGCTCGAATTTTGTTTTACTGACTTGTGAAATTCCTCAATACTCCAGCGTTTTTTATAGGTATCCAGGATTGGTTGGCCATCAATACTCAAGTCATTAGTTACTAGATATAAGACACTTTCCTTACCATTTTCGTTTTTGAATGTTTTTTTCATAACCTGTACTTTGAAAGCCATACCTTTTAAGTACACAGTCTGAGGAATGCCGTCTTCTAATGATATTTGCTTTAGTTGTTGATGCTTACCATTCTCTTTATCTTTTTCAGTCAGTGCGACACATCGATTACTTTTGATTCCCATGATAAATTTCTTTCCAACATTGTGGATATAGCTCATATTTGATTGACTGCTAAACCAGCGATCTGCAAGCACATATGCAAACTTTAAGTCGTTACGAATAGCGACATTCAGAAGTTTTAGAAAAAGGTCATTTTTTGTAAAAGAAGACTTTCTTCGTTCTTTTTTGGTTTGAAGGTCACTATAACGAATGGTTTTCTCTATCACTTCATAAGCGATAGGCAAGCGTACGTCTCCGTAGCGCACCATCGCTGTCAAGATATTAATGCCCTTCACTGTTCGACCTTTACTATGGTCATAATGCCAGGCGATAATATCATTTTCATCGCTGTAGGGTTTTTCAGCAATCATATCATCCAAGGCTAAAACTCCATCATCAAGTCCCTCATACTCACGAACATCAGTCTTAATTTTTAACCAAAGGTCTTTTGATGTTTGTGGGGCTTTATTCAATAAGCGAGTTATCCGGCACTGTTGCGAAAAAT
>NZ_AMFF02000149.1 GCF_000297215.2 Piscirickettsia salmonis LF-89 = ATCC VR-1361 | reverse complement strand
GGGGTTTTTTATTGTCTTTTTCTTGATTATTTTTCAGCTTGTCTTAAGTTCATTACGTTATAGTTGGCTAGGATTTATGCTTTCGGGTATAGTATTAGGCAGCATAAAATGCTGTATTAATTAGGAGACAATAAATGAAATTACGGGCTTTAGCGCTTGTTATCGGTGCAGTTGCAGTTTCAACTACTGCATTTGCTACTTCTCAGTTTAAAAATCAAGAAGATAAGCTAAGTTATGCCTTTGGTTTGCAAATGGGTGAGAACGTCAAAGCTCAGTCGCTGTCTATCACGCCAGATGCATTTTCTGATGGCTTTAAAGCAGGTATGGGTGAAGGCAAGCCCTTGATGACCAAAGAGGAAGCGCGCCAAGTTATCGTAGCTTATCAAAAAGAGCAGATGAAAAAGCAAGAAGTGGTGTTGAAAAAAACCGCAGATGAGAATAAAAAAGCGGGTGATACTTTTTTAGCACAAAATAAACAGGCATCGGGTGTTGTTGCGAAAAATGGCATCCAATATGAAGTAATTAAGCCTGGAAAAGGCGAAAAGCCGCTAGTGACAGATAAAGTAACTGTTAACTATGAAGGTTGTTTAGTTAAGAATTTATCTAAGAACTGGAAAAATGAGATTAAAAAATCCGCAGGGAAGTGGTGTAGTTCGCCATTTGATAGCTCTTATGCGCGTAAAGAGCCAGCGACTTTCCCTGTTAATGGGGTGATTAAAGGCTGGCAAGAGGCATTGCCATTAATGCGCACAGGTGGTATTTGGGAAGTGGTGGTTCCAGCCAAGCTTGCTTATGGTGAACAAGGTATTCCAGGTTCTCCGATTGGGCCGAATGAAACACTGGTCTTCAAAGTTGATTTAATGAAAATTGCTAAAGAAGATACAAAGAAAGAAGCAACTAAAAAAGTTGGTTAATTCATCGCTGTAGACAATGTGGTGATTTAAAAAGGGCTATTTAGCCCTTTTTTTATTGTGCTGAGTTAAGCCAGGCCAAGTCGAGCCAAGTATAGTGCTTATGCGCTGTGTTCTATTGTTTGTGCTGTTGTTGTGGATATTTCACTGACACTAATTGCTGGAGTGAATTTTTTTTGTTCTTTCTCTTTTAAAACGTTAGCAAGACGTGCCTTCTCAGTTTCATGGTATTTTTTTAATAGACCCTGCAAATAGAGCAGGCTAGTTTTACCTGTAATCGTTAGTGGTGTGCGCAAGGTGGTCTGATGACTAAAACCAACAATGTAACTTGGTAAGGATTGTAGCTTTAAGCTGGTAATGTAATTGATTGTAATTTTTTGATAATTATTGGTGAGTGACTGTGTTTTTAATTTTAGTTGTTTGGCGATATTGTGTTGATCTTTATTGGTAATGAGTCCTGCGACCTGGCTTAACTTATTGTGAAATTGATTCAGTTTGCCTTGAGCATCTGCATTAAAGGCAAGTTTGGTTAATGTGCTTGCTAGTGGTGATGTGGTGATAGGGATAATAATGACACGGATATTGTTATTGTGAGTTATGAGCTGGTTTAATATTTTTAAAGTATGCTTAGACGCTGTTGCACTGTAATCGATAAAACTGGCCAGAGTAATATTGGCCGTTGGGTTGCCTAGTGTAAAGAAGTGTGAATTATTAAATAATTGTTGAACCTGGTGATTGTAATGGCTTTGTTGGCGGTTATGTTTAATTTCAGCCTGCTTTTTTTGCCAGTTGTTATAAAAGTCTTGGGTAAATTCAGGGTGATGGGTTAAATAAGCCTTGATTTCAGCCGGTTGTAACGAGGAAACTGATTGATTACTATTTTGTTGAACGAGTGGTTGACAGCCTGTAAGCAACATGATGAAGGGGAGTAAGTGAAGAGGGTGTTTGCTTCTCATGGCAGTTTCCTTGAGAGATTTAAATCTTTGTATATCCCAAGTATTATTGCATCAATAGTAAGGCTGCAACTTTTCGGCCTTCAGCGACAAGAATATTATAGGTTTTGCAGGCTGCATGTGTGCTCATCGCTTCGATACCAATGCCTTTCATTAAGAGAATCTTCTGTTGATGAAATGGTAGGAAATGCTGCTTTGCACCAGTGCCTAATAAAATGACTTCAACCTCGAGTGCACTTAATGTCTTAAAATCTTCCTCTGTAAGTTCTGATAGTTGTGTTTTTTGCCAGGGAGTCAAGCTGTCATGACTGACAAGTAATGAGGTTTCATAGCTTTGATCATTGATTTTAAATGTATTATTTTCAAAGCTGCGAATAAAAAATTTTTGTTCTATGATATCACGAGAAAATTGCATAATTAGGAGACTCCTGAGGCAGAAGTAGATTGGTTTGAACCAGCTGGTGCTAGATAAATATCAAAGCGGTTGGCTTTGCCTGTGAGCTGGTAACTTGGTGATTGAGCAAGTCGTGGTGCTAAGCGAGGTCGTTTTATAATCAGGCGATCTGTATAGTAGCCTTGGCAGGCGTTAAAGATCAGGTGAGCGTCTAGATCACCACCGATAATCTCTTTAAAAATCTGCATCTCTTTTTGTGCGAGGGCACTTTTTTTCTTTTCTGGAAACATCGGGTCTAGATAAATCGCATCATAATGACGATTAGGGTAATCATCGAAATAATTTTGGGCTTGTGTGTGAAACAATCGAATATGAGAGCTTAGTTCTTTTGTTAGTGAGTGTAGGCTTGCACGTTGCAAGGCATCATTGAGTAAGGCATAAATGATCGGCGAACGCTCGATCATATCGACACGACAGCCGAGTTTAGTGAGAAGCATGGCGTCTCGACCGAGGCCCGCGGTGCAGTCAAGGATATATGGGCGCCGACCTTTGTGTAAACCAAAGGCTTTCGCAATGGCTTCTTTGTTGATGCTTGCTTGCTGTAAACGTTGGGCTGTTTTACCGTGAACAAAGTCTATTCTTAATGGTTTAAAGCTGTTGTTAGTGCTGGATGCTAGCGCTAAGCCAGCTGCATCATAGCTTAAGTAATAATCATAGTGGCAAGAGCTAACTTCATCGACTAATGGGAGATGCATAGAACTGGCAAGAGTTAGACTCTTCTCGGTAAGCTGTGAGTCTTTAATAATAATTGCAACGGTCATAGGATCCACTCTATTTTGTGTTAGAGAGTATAACAGTATTTGCTTGTGCTTTCTTTTTGGATTTGAGTTGATTTGAGCTTTATGAGGTATAGTTTGGCTTTATAGTTTATTTTGGGTTTTGCTGTTTATAGATCTAAATAAAAAGAGCAAGCTAACCGTTTAAATTACAAGTGTAAAGGACGAAATTGAGTGATGAAAATTGGTGAATTAGCAAAAAAAACGAGCCTTAGTATAGAAACAATACGTTACTATGAAAAGCAAGGGCTGATTGAAGAGCCCGTCCGTCGTGAGAATGGTTACCGGGATTATCATCAGGGCATGGTTGATAAACTCTTGTTTGTCCAGCGTGCGAAAGCTTTAGGTTTTTCTTTGAATGAAATCAGCGAGTTACTTGAACTTAGTGATCAGCGTCGTTGTCATCATGAGGTGCATGAAGTCGCTGAGCAGCGCCTTGCCGACATACAGAGACGTATAAAGGAGTTAGCGCGCATGCGTGATGGGTTACACGCTTTGGTGCAATCGTGCCAGCACGAAAAAGAATTGGAAAAATGCCCCATTCTTGCGGCGTTACTTGAAGGTGAGGTGGATGATGAGAGAAAGTAAGCGTATTTAAGTACTAATAGGTACTAACTCTGGAATACCGCGCCGACCTTGTAAGCCTCCAGTATGAATCATAATAAGTGTTTGTTGATTAAAACGATCTTGCCTGATTAGATCAAATAAGCCATAACACAGTTTAGCCGTATAAACCGGGTCAAGCAGGATGGTTGGATTATAGTATTCAAAGTCTTGAATAAATTGAATGAGTTGGGCTGGAACTTTGCCATAGCCGCCTAAATGATAATCGGTTACTAGCTGCCATTGCTGAGTCTGGCTAGAAGAATAGTTGCCTGATTGAATGAGTAATTGCTTAATTTCACTATATAAAAACTCACCTTGTTTTAAAACAGGAAAGCCGATGAGCTGGCAGTTGATTGTTGCACTGCCAGCAATTAGCCCGGCGAGTGTTCCGCCTGTGCCACACGCACAGCTAATAATCGTCTGCTCTAAGTTAATCTGTGTTGCAAGTTCATGGATAATGCTCATACAGCCGGTGACGGCAAGTGCATTACTACCACCTTCGGGAATAAGGTAGTGCGGGCCGAACTGTTCTGTGAGTTGGGCGAGAAAATGCGGCTCGTCTTTTTTTCGATAATCTTGACGACTTAATGGATAGAGCTGCATGCCATGACGTTTTGCATCATTGAGGGTGGGGTTATTGTGCAACTCACCGCGAATCAAGCCGATACTTTTTAAGTTATAAATTTGCGCTGCGGTGGCTAGTGCATAGATATGATTAGAATAAGGGCCACCAAAGCTTAGAAGCGTATCATAGCCTTGTGTTTGAGCTGCTTGTAAGTTGAGTTTAAGCTTATGCCATTTATTGCCAGAAATAGTAGGGTGGTTTAAGTCTTCACGTTTGATCCACAGCGTGACTTGTTTTTTATCAAGCAGTGGATGGTGAATGGGTTGTAGTGGGGTTGGGCTCATTGCTGTATTGTACGTGAACGAACCCATGAGAAAAAGTGATAAAAGGACGTGTTAGAGAATAAAGACGTGTTAAAGGGAAGAGTAGTGTTCGATGCCACCATATTGACGTTGCCAGCGTTTGCGCTCAAAGTGTTTTTCTAAGGCGCGGCGAGTTGCAACGGCCTTGGCTTTATCTTCTTTTTTCTTCTTTGGGTTACGTCGGGAAGTGGTGGAGTTGACTTCTCGAAGCACTGATTCAGTGAGTTCACTTAATGTATCGTCCATGGTTTCAGAGTGATAGTTCGCCATGCGTTTTCCCTCTTTAATATTGTACTTATCCTTGCACAGCTTTAGTTATACCGATTTTGTGCCAGAGGGTAAAGAGGTAGAGTGAGAATCTGTTTGTGAGCTAAAGCCCACAACCATAGGGTGAGCCACAGCCCATCTCTAAAAATTGCTCTGGATTGGCCTGCGAGTTGCTCGGGTATTCTTGCTTGAGCCAGAGAATGACCTCTGTTAGGTTTGTGGCATTTGCAAAGCGTTGAGAAGAAAACATCGATTGACTGATAGCATGTTCAAGCTGGCGGGTTCTTGTGATTGTGGCGGCATCTAAGCGTAGTAAATCCGCCTCATCGCTATTTACACAGGGGTCACACTCAAGTGCACGGTGTGAAAGTTTGTTTAGGCCGGAACGTTGTATTAGTGCATCGCGCTCTTTTGTTGTACAGAGGTACAAGGGGTGCCAAAGCCTGCGGTCACCGTAGTATTCGCTTTCTTCTATATATTCCGGAAGTTGTTGATTGGCTGGGCTTGCTGCTCTGCGATGGGCGATAAGAATGGTTGCTTTGCAGTCAAAATCTTCTTCATCTAGCCATCCTAGTAGAGGCAAGCCCTTTAAAATTCCTGCGCACCACTGAAATTTGGTGGTTGGAAAAGCGCGCCGTTCCTTGATTAAGCTGGAAAAATCATGGTGGGCTGTCAAGTGAGTGACATTAAAGCCCAAGCGTTTAGCGAGTTCTTGGCCTTGATCAAGACGGTGTTGCCAGTGTGTGCCTTGCCAGCCGGTGATCACGTGCGCTACAGTAACATCAGGCAGGTTATTCTCATAAGCCCATTGAATCAGCGCAATAGAATCATTGCCATAATTACTAAAAATAATGTTCATAACTACATTGTTATATAAACTAAAAATTAAAATAAAACGATAATTTAAATTGACTTTTAGGAAGTAAATTCAGTTGATTACGTACGCTAGATGGTGGCCGGAGGCGGAATCGAACCGCCGACACGAGGATTTTCAATCCTCTGCTCTACCAACTGAGCTATCCGGCCAACCTGGCTATTTAAGCGGATTTCTTTCACAAGGTCAAGTGATTAAGCCGTGTATCGAGAAAGAGAGAATAAATCAGACTACACTTTAGCATGGGGTCTTATTAGGCATTAAGTGGGGTAGGCAATGAGGTGGTTGATCGCTCTATTGTTACTTTGCTTGAGTTTTTCCTTAACTGCACGCACTGTCCAGGTTTCTTTTATTAAGGGGATGAAAGTGTGTGGGAATTGGGGGCAATACCAGAAACGTCTTTTTGCTAGAACGGCCGCTTTTGTTAATAAGCATGGTAAGGAAAAATCAACGGCGGAGCAATTATCACGAGCCCAATATAAGTTAGCGATGCTGTATGCTTATGGTGTTGGGGTAAATAGGGACTTTAAAAAAGCGTTTAATGTGTTGAATGAGGCGGTGAAATGGTCGGGTAACTACGCGGCACAGGATGCGATGGCTCGCTTTTATCGTCAAGGTCGTGGGGTTGCGTTGAATATTGCTAAAGCAATATACTGGCAAAGGTTAGCAGATCAAAACCGTGCGGATCGAGTCCTTGCTCGTTTAGATACCAGTACACCTCCTGTTCAAGTGTTGATTGCTGATTATAAAATGCTTTATTTTGCCTGTAAAAAGAAAGCCGAGGCTGGCAATGCCGGCGCACAAATTTATTTAGGGCGATTGTATACCTATGGCCTTGGTGTTAGAAAAAATATGAAAAGTGCGATGGTTTGGTTTGAAAAAGCGGCGACAAGTGATAGTGCACCGGCAATGGTTGAGCTTGGGCGAGCATATTTGCGTTCTAAAAACTTGTTTACTGATGTACAGCGATTAGCCGGTCAATGGTATTTTAAAGCAGCAAAAGCAGGTTATGTGCCCGGAATGTATTATTTAGGGCGTGTTTATTTTGAAGGCGTTGGTACTGACAAAGACTTAAAAAAAGCATTTAAGTGGTATTTAAAAGCAGCTAAAAAAGGCTATATTAAGGCACAGATTGAGCTTGCTAAAATGTACTTAAGAGGTCTTGGCGTGAAACAAAGCTCGCAAAAAGCAATTGAGTGGTTGACGAAGGCCGCGAAAAGAGGCAGTTCAGAGGCCATGCTGCAATTGGGGATTTTATATTACGAAGGCGAGTATACGGGGCAAAGTTATGAGCAAGCTCGAGAATGGCTTGAAAAGGCGACCACGCGCCGCAATGCGCATGCATTATATGCACTTGGCATGATGTATTTTAATGGTGAGGGGGTAACGCAAAATTATCGCCGTGCTTATCAAGCTCTATTGCAAGGCGCTCATAATGGCTCTGAATTGGCTAAAAATACCTTGGGGATTATGCATTTCCAGGGGGTGGGGGTGAAGCAAAATAATATTATTGCATTTGCCTTTTTTAATTCTGGAGGGTTTGCCAAAAAAGCCAGTGAAGTACAAAAGCACATGACGTCTGCACAAGTGACAGAGGCTAGGCGCCTATCGTTAGTGTATATGCGTAAATTTAATGGCTGGGAGATTAAAGGGGTTGATCATATCGGTAAATCTCCTTTGCCTGAAGGGCTAAAAGATCTGCGTATTCAATAAAAAATAACCCTTACTAACTGTTGCTTATTAATTAGCAATTAGCGATCACTATTTAATTATTGTTATATATTACATTTAAGGTAGTTTAAGTGAAAATTATCTGGAAAAGCTAAGGTAAATCAATGCCAATGAGCGGACTTTGTCTTTGGTCTGGGCTCATCGATGTCTTTTAAATTATGTATCTATATAATTTATCTGTATTATTATTTCTAATTTTGGCTAAAATAGCTGAACACTGAATTAAAGAGGCAAACCAGGTCATGCTAACGACATTAATTACCGCCACCATTACATTAATTATTGTTATGGACCCTATTGGTAATATTCCTGTGTTTCTTTCTGTATTAAAAAATGTTGACCCGAAGCGTCGCTCACGGATTATTCTACGTGAGACTTTGATTGCCTATATTATTATTGTGAGTTTTTTGTTTGGCGGCCAGTATATCTTAAAATTTTTAGGGGTTTCAACCTCAGCCTTAAGTATCGGTGGTGGGGTGATTTTATTTTTAATTGCCTTAAAAATGATATTCCCAAGTAGCCACAATGATGGCGAGGTGCAAATGGGTGAGCCTTTTATCGTCCCATTAGCGATTCCGTTGGTCGCAGGCCCTGCAGCATTAGCGACGGTGATGATTTCAGCGATGAAAGACCCTGTGCATACCTGGGTCTGGTTTGTAGCTATTAGTATTTCATCATTATTAACCTTGATTGTATTAAGTTCTGCGCCTTTATTGCAGCGCTTACTTGGTGCGAAGGGCTTGGTAGCAATTGAGCGTTTGATGGGCATGTTGCTGGTCATTATGTCTGTGCAGATGTTGCTTTCAGGGGTGAATACTTTTTTTCACTTAAACCAAGAAACACCTGCGGTTATTGCAGTAAATAATCAATGAGTTGATAACTTAGGTGTAAATGACTAAATCAACCATCATTGATAGAGCGTGGGTAAGTTTAATCTGTAATCAATTGAGACCGACTGATTAAATACAGCTTAAATACAGCGAGCGGGTTTAGGCAGACCAGCAATTTTAGTTGCTTGCTTTGCTGCACCTTGTGGAAAGAGTTTCATCAGATAGAGACTATTGCCTTTTTCAGCACCGTACTCTGCTTTCAGTGCTTTGACAAGCATGCGAATAGCGGGTGAGGTATGGTATTTTTGATAAAAATTACGAACAAAGTGAATAATTTCCCAATGATTTTTGGTAAGTGAAATACCTTCTTGTTTAGCAAGAACTTGCGCCAGTTCTGGTTGCCAGTCTGTAGGATTTTTTAGGTAGCCGTGGCTATCTGTTTGGATCGTTTGCTGATTAAAGTGAAGAGTCATGGCTTAACTAACTCCAGGTTAAACTATTATCAAATTGGGCAATTAAATCGACAAATGCTTGATAGTCTATCATCGTAATCATTGGGTCTATGTCAGTAATTCCTCGTGCGGTAAGGTCAGCACGTAAGGCGAAACAGGGCGATGATAGGAGGCGTATTTGCGTGCTAAGTGAGTAAGCATTGCATGCACCATAGACCCCATTTTCGAGGAGTAATATTCCATCTTGATTTTCTAATTGCGTGAGACAGCGTGAAAGTGCTGAATTTTGGTAGGGTGAAGATTGAATTAAGTGTAAAGTTGCCATATTAAAAGCTCAATATGTGTGAGTAAGAGCGAATTTTTTGATAAATTTCAGTACGGTTTAAATAAGGGTAATCATAGTCAAGTTCATGAGTGCTCAGGCCGTATTGCTGAAGCGCATTCTGATCTAGATAAACGTTTTCTATCTCGTAAAGTTCAAGTAGCTGATAGACCGCTAATTGGTTTTTGCATTGGAGTGTGCTTGTATCTTGATGGCTTTTAAGTTGCAAGATGCCATTGGCGATAAAGAACACGCCTAAATTCTCAATGATGGCTGAGGCGGCCAGTGTGGCATTAAGGCCAGACTGTGCGCTATGATTGCCGTAGGGAGCGCTTTGTAAAATAATCGCAAGGCTTGTCATGATTGGCTTGCCTTAAAGCTGATTAGGCGGTCAGCTTGGCTAGATTCTGCAAAAAATTCAGCAAGACCGCTGAGTTTAAAGGCCGGGGGTGGTGCGGTGATGCCATATGTTTCTGCTTGAGTAATACATAAACGTAGTGGGATATTATATTGACTGGCCAGTTGTTGCCAGCGCTCTATTATATTGATCTCATCACTGGGTAGAGTGGTATTTGTTAGCCCGTGGAGGATACCGCCTTGATAAAAAAATACTTGTTGAATATCATGGCCTGAAGATAAGGCCGCTAGGCTAAAATGATAGGCACTTAGGCTACCTTGGTGTTCAAAAGGTGAGCATTGAATAAAAATAGCAAATTTCATATTGTTATATCGTTTTGTTCATTGTCTAGTCTATATATTACTGTTTTAATGCTTTGTTTTAAGATAACAAAGCCCCCAAAAACAGGGGGCTTTATACGGTCCAGCTTAGACGCTTTGTCTAAATTAAGGACGCTTAGTCGCGATTGCCTGCAAACATGCCAAAAAGCTGAAGTAAGGTCAAGAAAATATTCAGCAATGAGACATACAGCATAACGGTTGCTGAGATATAGTTATTTTCCCCACCACGTACGATCATATTCGTCGTGTATAAAATGTAACCTGCTGAAATTAAAGCAAGTACGATGGAAATGGCCAGCGCTAGTGCCGGTAATTTTAGAAAGAGGTTCGCGACTACAGCAACCAGGACAACGATGGCCCCAGCAAAGAGCAACGTGCCCATATTGGTAAAGTCACGCTTGGTGGTCATGGCAATGGCTGAGAGAACGAAAAAGACCACACCCGTCGAGCCTAATGCCATCATAATTAACTCATTACCGTTGCTAAAGGCGGTAATGTAATAATTGAGTATCGGCCCTATGGTATAGCCGAGAAAGCCAGTGAGGGCAAAGACGAGGACGAGTCCCCACACACTGTTACGCAGAGCTTGTGTTGCGAACAGTAGGACAAAGTAAACCACCAGTGTGAGGATGGGGTTTAAGGGGGCCACTTGTGTAGCCATTGCATAACTGGCTGTTAAAGCACTAAAGACTAGCGTTAAAGCCAGTAGAAAATAAGTGTTACGTAGAACCTTATTCGTTGCGAGAATGGACTCGCCACGGCGCTCTATCGTGGGTTTTTGTTCAAACATCATCGTCTCCAAAATTGACTCACATGCTATTTTAACATTATCGATAGCCCGGAAAAAAATCAAGCTATGTCTTGCATTTGAACTCAAATTCTTATATTATGCAAGCCGTCTTTACGGAGGGATGGCAGAGCGGTTGAATGCACCGGTCTTGAAAACCGGCAAGGGTTAATAGCCCTTCCAGGGTTCGAATCCCTGTCCCTCCGCCAGACTTTAGCTTATCTGATTCTGCTTTATTGACCTTCTAAACATATCCTCATAAAAATTTATATTCCCATAGTTTTATATTTTAGAACTTGAGCAAGCATTAAGATTCAATAAATTCGGTTGGTTATCTTCGGTTCTATATGACTTAGAATGATTTAGACGTTTTTTTTGTAAAAATTCCTCTTACAAATAAACACTTATTTTTTTTATGCAACGGATGAGATGTAAATGTCCTAAACCTAACAGTATGAAGGGTAATAGTGGGTAGCTGCGATGTTAGTGCAGTGGATATGCGGAGAAGTCGTAGATAATCAACGAGAAGCGTTTGCCAAACAGCAAAACGATTGGCAAAATGCACTGAAGGCAGCCTCTGGTTTTGTTGCTCAAGCAGGTGGCTGGGATAGCCATAATGAAGATGATGTCAGTGTCCTTGATTTTTGGCAAGATCGCGCCTCTTTTGAACAATTTAATCAGCGCCCTCATATCGAGTTATGTGGTGTAGGCGATAACCAGTCATGCCAATTGCTATCTTCTAGTGTTTTTGAATTGAGCTTGATGATCTCAGGTGACTATGATGATTTTTTTAAGGCAATTGCGCATTGTGCAGTGATGCGGGTGGCAGAGTGTACTGTTAAAGAAGATTGTGTGGATCATTTTCTTAATGCTCAGCAAACCATTTGGGCGCCAGGATTAAAAGCAGCCCATGCTTTGTGTGCAGCGGTGATGCAAGATATTCATAACCCGATGCATCATTTTGTAGTGAGCTTATGGAAAGATGAAAAAGAACATAAAAATTATACCTTACGCAGTTTGCCGGTATTGCGTAGTCAGTCTGAAATTTTAAAAGACGTTGATTTTATTTGGGGAAAACTAGTGAACTTTAGCCCTGGCTGGATGATCTTAAAAGCCCAGGCCTAGGAAAAACAAAAGTGTGAATATCAACCTTTGTGTTTCTCAGGCTTTAATTGATTAACGAAAAGATTTTAAATTACAGACAAGAACCTTCGCTGCGAGCCATGGAGTGAGGTAGCGACGCTTACGAGAGAACTCTTAAGTGTACTCTAACGCTAAACTTCTAGCTTCTGGGGCTGTAGTATGCTCATGCTCTTCAAGCGTATTGTGATGTTCGTGAAACATTAAGCGGGGTGATGATGTACTGGTGATGGCTTGAAAAAGCTCATTTGCATTAGAGTAATTTCCCTGACAAACTTTTGTTGATGAAAAACATTCTTTTGCCATGCGAATTGATGCTTTATCACTTTTAATGCAGCCATAGCGTGCAATCATGCGTAAATTATCAGGAGTTACCTGAGCTTCGTTTATACTCAATTCTGCTCGAATAAAGCTATACTCTGATCTTTTTAATAGACGACAGACTGTTTCTAAGCAAAATGTTTCACCTGTGCCATGGCGTCTTCTTTGTGCGGCAATGCCAATGAAATCGCGTATTGATGTAGTGTCAGGTTCATAAGTGCTATAATGGCGTAGAGCAGCAACTTTATCTGGATTTGAAGTATGAATCCACCAGGAATTACTGGAAGACTGTGCTGTTTCCTCACAAAATCTAGCCCATAGTATTTTTCTTATTTCTTGTTCTTCGGTAAGTTGATCTGGAAGTTGTCGTGAAAGTTCTGTGGTTTCCTGGCCAGCAAGAAAGGAAGCAGTTAGGTGATGTAAAGGATTTGGAATATCTAATTCGTAGAATTTTGAGCCCTCTAAGGCGATAGCTGCTTGACGAGACTGATGCCTGGCAATTTCTTCGGTTAAAAATTTATAAAAATCAGCGTGACAATGTTTTTTTGCATAACCTAAAAGATTATCTTTTTTTTTCAATAGAACTCGGATATGGCGGTTTGATTCCCCATAGGGGTTTGCCCCATACTTTAGTAAAAGAGAAGTCATTGCTTGATTGCTTTGTTTAAGTGTCATCTGAAAAGGGGAGGGCTTTGTGAAGGATTCGATAAAAGTATCATAAGGCGAATTAGGGTTTGCTCCCATTTTTAAGGCTTTTTCTACCCACTCAATGTTATTTTCAGTAACGGCCCAACCAAGTAAGCTGTTTTTTGCGGCATAAGGTATTCGAAACTGTGGAAGTTCAGTGACTGCAGCCATTGTTGCTGCGATTGACCTTACTATAGCTAGCATATGGGCACGATAGCTCCTATCCCATTGAATATATCCGATGCCTTTTTTTCCTACACCTTTATGTGATATCTCCCTAGATATAAATTTCTCCGCAGCTTTATCTAAGAATAGTTGCACCAATTGAGGATTAGCTTGAGGCGAGCTTACAACTAGTTTAATTAACTCAGAATTCGCTGATTGAATCGCTAAAGCTATAGCATTTGTACCGCGTTTATCTATATCGTAATATAATTCATTAGGATTAGCGCCTAATTCTAAGAGTTCTCTGACTCGCTCCAGGTCTTGGGGGCCTGGTGAGGCAAGCAGCTCAAATAAAGCTCTAGATGAGGTTGGCTGTGGATCTTTTTTTATTTTAAAAGTATCTGGCATATTTTATATCCTTTTTTGATTAAAATTTTAGAACGTAAATCTCTCTGTTACGTCTATATATAAATTAAGAGTTTTTATTAATTATTTCTGAATTAATTTTATTTTTTACAGGTTATTAATTTTAATAAATATCCATTTATTGATTTATGATATAAATTTTTTGATTTTATGAATGCTTTTGTTGATTGCTTGTCCTTTGCCATTATCTATGAACCTTATAATCAAAGTTTGAGGCTATTTAATATTAATTTAATAATTTTAATTATGGTAAAATAAGTGTTATATATAAGTTTAATGTATTAAATTTGTAAATTTGTAAATTTTTTATATTTTAAGTAATAATTGTGTGGTTTTTTTTACATTTTAAATTTTTTAGGCGAAAAATTAACACTGTATTGCTACTTATAGTGAAAGTGATTAGGCTAATTCTTGTATGTAAAGGCTGGTAGGTAAGGCGATAAAGAGTGTGTTTAATTCAAGGGACTGATATTTTCAACGCCCTGAATTACATTTATTTATACTGCTTTAATAGCTTTTTTAAGCGCTTTAAATAGAGATTTTCATCCGGGGCTTTATTATCACGCTGTGCTTGCCAGAGGGTTTCGGCCAGTGCATCCATCATTAAATGCTCGGCTTCTAGCTCACTATTTAGTTTGGCCTGTAAGCTTTGATGAATCTGGCGGATGCCTTTAGGGCGGTTAGTTGCTACTTGTTCACGAATGCCAAGGTGCATGGATAAGTGCAAAAAAGGATTAGTCTCACCAAGTTCGGGTAAATAATCTTGATCGAGATAACGATCGATATGATTAAAAATAAAATGATATTCAGGGTGCTCAGCGATAACTTGGCAAATCGTCGCCTCTAAGGGAGAAAGTATTTCATTGTTTTCCTGTTTTTGCCAAGCATCGAAAAATTGTTGACGTAATTCAGTACGATTATCTGAAAACATGGTATTTAGCCTATTATTAATTATTAGTTTTAAATTTTAAATTTTAAATTTTTTAATTGCTAGTTAATGATAGCTTATAACGTTTTTGCTTTATATTCACAGAGCTCATTAATAATACATTCACTGCATTTAGGTTTACGTGCTTGGCAAATATAGCGGCCATGTAAAACTAACCAATGATGAGCATCGCGCAGAAAGTCTTTAGGAATGACTTTAAGTAATTTATCTTCAACTTGGCGCACGGTTTTTCCGGGTGCGAGTCCTGTACGATTGCCAACGCGAAATACATGGGTATCGACCGCTAATGTTGGCTCGCCAAAGGCGGTATTTAAAACGACATTGGCCGTTTTGCGGCCGACCCCGGGCAGGGCCTCTAAGGCTTTGCGGTTGGTGGGTACTTCACCTTGGTATTGTTCATGTAAAATTTGACAGGTTTTAATGATATTAGCCGCTTTATTGTTATATAAACCAATGGTTTTAATATAGCTTTTTAAACCTTCTTCACCGAGCATTAAAATGCGCTCGGCAGTATTGGCAACGGCAAAGAGTTTAACAGTGGCTTTATTGACACCGACATCGGTCGCTTGAGCCGATAAAATCACGGCAATCAGTAATTCAAATGGGTTGCTGAAATTAAGCTCGGTTGTCGGCTTTGGGTTATCAGTGTGAAAGCGTTCAAAAATCACGTGTCGCTTGGCAGTGTTCACAGCAGGGCCTTCATATTATTGTTCTTGAGCGTTGTTATTGAGTTTGGCCAGGCGTTTGGCTTTAGCCCGAGCTGCGGCAGCCTTGACAAAGTCTTGCCTGGCCTGAACGGTGTCTTGGTCAGATTGAACTTGTTTTAAACCACCCTGGCGGGCATGACGCTGTGCACCTAATTTATCTTCACGTTCCCGGGTTAAGCGCTCAGTGCGTGCGTGATAACGCTGTTGATATTGGTCTGGTTCAAGCTGGTTATATTGGATAGGGGCTGGGACCATGTCTATGCAGTCCATTGGACAAGGCGCCACACAGAGCTCACAGCCATTACACTCGCTTTGAATGACCGTATGCATGCGTTTAGGGCCGCCTGAAATAGCATCAACCGGGCAAGCTTTGATGCATTTGACACAGCCAATGCAGCGTGATTCATCAATTTGTGCCAGTAGTTTAGGGCCATGTTGGCCATTGTCAGGATTTAAGGCAGTCATCTTGCGTCCGAGTAGCTCAGACAGTTTGACGATGGTCTCAGGCCCGCCGGGAGGGCATTGATTGTGTGGGGTGCCTTCTGCAATGGCGGTTGCATAGCTATGGCAGTCAGGATAGCCACAGCGTGTGCATTGAGTCTGAGGCAGAACTGCCTCAATGGCTGTAACGGGGACTGTTTTCATGATTATTTTACACGCATGCCGGGCAGTGCGCCCTCATCGGGGTTAAGAATCCAGAGGTCCTGACCACCAGGCCCTGCGGCAAGGACCATGCCTTCTGAAACACCAAAACGCATTTTGCGTGGCGCCAAATTGGCAACCATGACAGTGAGCTTACCTTCCAGCGCTTCGGGCTGGTAGGCTGATTTAATACCGGCGAAGACCTGACGAGTTTCACCGCCTAAATCGAGGGTGAGTTGTAATAATTTATTGGCTTCTTTGACATGCTCGGCTTTAATAATTTTGGCAATGCGCAGGTCAATTTTGGCAAAGTCCTCAATCGTAATTGTGTCTGCAATCGGTTCTTTATGTAATGGGTTGTCTTTTGGGTTATTTTTATCACTGTTAATTGCAGCCGCTGTGTTTGCAGTAATATTCGCTTCTTTGGCGAGCTCTTGCTTGGTTTCTTCAATGATCTTGTCGATTTGAGCAGTTTCAATACGTTTCATCAATGGCTTAAAGGTGTTGATGGGATGATTTAATAACGGCTGTTGGCTGTCTGCCCAGCTGAGTGAATCGATATTTAAAAACTCTTCTGCATGTTGGCTTAATTCCGGTAGAACCGGTTTTAAATACAAGGTTAGCAAGCGGAACAGGTTAATTCCCATCGAGCAGACTAAATGGACTTTGTCTTCTTGACCGTCTTCTTTAATTAGTTGCCACGGCTTATAGTGATCGATGTATTGGTTGGCTTTGTCAGCTAAGGCCATAATTTCACGCATGGCAAAAGCAAAATCACGTGATTCATAGTACTTGGCAATTTTTTCAGCCTGAGCACTAAATTCATTAAATAAATCAAGATTATCGAGCGTTGTCGCCAGTTGGTTGTCAAAGCGCTTTTTAATAAAGCCAGCACAGCGGCTAGCGATATTAACGACTTTGCCGACTAAGTCTGAATTAATCCGTTGCGTAAAGTCTTCCAGGTTTAAATCAATATCATCAATACGACGACTCAGCTTTGCGGCGAAATAATAGCGCAAATATTCGGAGCTTAGGTGATTTAGATAGGTTCTGGCTTTAATAAAGGTGCCGCGTGATTTAGACATTTTCTGGCCATCCACGGTGAGCATGCCGTGAACAAAAATATTACTGGGTTTACGAAAGCCTGCGCCTTCGAGCATTGCTGGCCAAAATAAGCTATGAAAGTAGACGATGTCTTTACCGATAAAGTGATAAAGCTCAGCCTGGTCGTCGTGCTTCCAAAACTGATCAAATTCCAGATTTTTTTTCTTGGCAAAATCCATAAAACTCGCCATATAGCCGACAGGTGCGTCGAGCCACACATAAAAATATTTACCCGGTGCGTTAGGGATTTCAAAGCCAAAATAAGGCGCATCGCGCGAGATATCCCAATCATTTAAGCCACTGTCAAACCATTCGTTAAGCTTATTGGTAATTTCTTCTTGCAGGTGGCCTTGTTGAATCCAGTCTTTGAGCATATTTTCATAATGAGTGAGCTTAAAGAAATAATGCTCAGATTCTTTTTCTATCGGTGTGGCGCCAGAGACTACAGAAACAGCATTAGTTAAGTCACAGGGGCTATAGGTTGCCCCGCAGACCTCGCAAGAATCACCGTATTGATCTGCCGCATTACATTTAGGGCATTCACCTTTGACAAAACGGTCGGGCAAGAACATGTTTTTCTCAGGGTCGAAGGCTTGGGTAATCGTCCGCTTTTCTATGTCGCCATTGCGTTCTAATTGATTATAGATTTCAAAGACCAGTTCTTTGTTCTCAGCGCTATGGGTGGTGTAGAAATTATCAAAGCTGATATTAAAGTCGTTAAAGTCTTGCTCGTGTTCTTTGGCAAAACGAGTGATTAATTCTTCTGGGGCAATGCCTTCTTTTTCTGCTCGTAGCATAATCGGTGTGCCGTGAGCGTCGCTGCCACTGATTAAATAGCACTCATGGCCACGCATACGTTGGAATCTAGTCCAAATATCTGCTTGAATTGCTTCGATAATGTGACCTAAGTGAAGTGAACCATTGGCATAGTATAGAGCAGTAGTTGCTAATATTTTGCGTTGCATGACGTTGTGGCACCTAAATGAAATTTGAAATTATGCGTAAATTTGTTCATATTGTTTTAAAATTGCAAGGCACAATATAGCATGTTTTTAGTTAGGCGATAAGCCTCCGACTAAGCGTGCTGTTGCTTAGAATCAATTTAGAATCAATGAATTTTAACTGAACCAGTATTTTGCTCGCTTATAGTTTTTCGTAATAACAAGCTCACCTTACGCACTGAC
>NZ_AMFF02000148.1 GCF_000297215.2 Piscirickettsia salmonis LF-89 = ATCC VR-1361 | reverse complement strand
GCTTGCTACAGACCTAACGGTCTTTCGCAACTCCGCTCTGCTAAAAACCCGAACCTACCTCGGCCTACTCACCCCGTGCTTAGCACTCCATGGCTCGCAGCGTTAGCAGCCTACTGTCTTCAGGAGAAGAAGCCATCGCTTAATATCCAGCGTAATCTATTGACCAGCTGAGTTATATCGAACTCACGTTATTTAATAAATACATTACTTTTGATATTAATTACTTGAATTTTACAATTCTGGCTGATCTGTTTTAAATATCACTATATATTTTTATTGCTCTGAAAATTAACCTGACTATAGGCAAGACTATTAAGTAGTTAGGAGAATTTGGCAATGAAGTTGGGTGAGATTAAAAAATTAGTGAGAGAAGGCGATATAAGAAGTATTACCCCTGAGCTATTAAATGCGTTAGGGGAAAGATACTTAGAGAAATTTGGAGAGGAGGACGGGTGGTATGGCTGGTATCAGGTAGGGATGCATATTGGCCGTCATCATCACCATGAGCTAGCAAAAAAGCTTAAGGGGTTTGAGTCAAGTTATCCTAATGATCCTGAAAAACAAAGTTTGGAGTGTTGCTATGTATTAGCCGATATTCTAGCTCAGACCGGAAATCATCATCGAAGCTGGTTGGGAGATGGGATAATTGATATTTTGAATCCGGCATTGGGTACTCGTGTGACAAAACAGCATAATGTTGGATTATCAGGACTTAGCGAAATTTCGCGTAACAGGTCATCTCGTCAATTTATAAGACATCTGGAAACAGAGTTCCAATGTATAGATTTGCCTCAACGTAATAAATATCGAGGTGATGAGCATCAAAATGAACATCAAAGTGGAAAAGGCCGTAAATTGAAAGGGGTATTAATTACTAGCCTGTTAGAAAATACATGTAATGGCTCTAAAGACGTAGGAGGAAAAGGTATTCGTTTTGCTGGAAAATATTATAAAATTCCTCAGGGCGTATATAATGCTTTGAAAGCGAATCACTTAGTGGTAGAAGAGTGGTTTTCTAGCTCTTCAGTGACTTTACAGTATAATACGATGACTGTTAAAGATTTACAGCAAGCGCTTATCTCTGCAATACATGATTATTCTTTGAGGAATAATGCGGGCAAATATAATAATTTTTGGGAGACTAGAACTCATAAGACAAATATTATGTATCAAGCTTTTGAACAAGCAGAGGAGGCTGAACAATACTTTCAGGCTGCTAAGCCAGTGGTGAGTGTGGGGCGAGAGCTTTAGGTGTATTGCCCGCTATGCAGCAGCGGGCTAATTTTGGCTTAGAGACAGTTGCTGTCATTATAAGTGAATGAGTAATCAGTATTCCATACGGTTCCCCAGAAATTCACTGTTGTTTGTAAAGGCAATTGCATAATATTATCTTTATTTAGGCCCGTTTCACCAGGTTTTGAGACAATAAAGTATTGTTTGGCACCATTATCATCACCATTTGTGACAGGATATATAGTGATTTTATCACCAACTTGCGCTTTTAAACTCGTAGACTGAAAGACGGGAGTACGAGAATATTCATGAGTGCGTTCATTGAGGATACCTCCTGCAAACCAAGCTCCTGCGGGCAGGTAAAGACATACAGTTCCAGCAGGGTAAGGGCGGTACACGCTATTGGTAAATTGAATATAGCCGTCTTTAGTACTAAAGAAGTCTCTTGTGCCAATTTTACTGGCGTGTAGCCAGTTTGATCCGCTTCTACTTGGAATATTATAATCTAAGTTTTTGATTGTAGGTTCTGCTAAGAGTGTATACAGCCCTTGACTTAATTTGGGGTCAAAATGTTCTGGTTGAGAGGCTTGAACTGTACCTTGATATGTTTTGCCATTTAAATTTTCTAGGACAAAACTTTGATTAATATCATTTGAGTTGTAATTGATCATCGAGGTTGGATAAGCGGCATAGCGATCTGCAATATTCACACTGTAGTTAAATTGCTCTAGTTCACTAATGGCTGTTTGGATGTTATCTGGAGTAAAGTTTGCGAGAGCTTGCGCAGCTTGCGCACAGGTTGCATTTTCATTGCCAGGTTGATAACAATTATATTGCGGGGTGTCGTGTGCATTATTAAAATAACTTTCTAAATTATTTTTATAATTATTGACTGTATTTAACTCTTCTTGGGCAGGGTTAGTTAGACTGTTATAAAAATTATTTAAAATATAAAATGGAATTTTATAGTCTTTTAATGCCAAAAGTTGAGTATAAGCCTGTTTAATTGTTTGGCGTGCGGCTAGAGTATTTTTATTGAACTTACCCTCAGGATAAGCAGGTATATCTGGATCAATGGCATGATAAGGTGTGGTAGAGAAATTACCGAAAGTAAATAAGGTGCTGTAATTCTCTGGATCAACTTGCTTAGAGAGATTTTTGCTGTAGCTAATTGCAGAGTTTACAATTTTCATGCCTTGATTAATATCGCTGAAACTAAAGGCAGCGAAACCCGAACCTTCACCTGTACTTTTGCTAAAAATTTCAGTAAGCTTTGAGGGATCACCACCTAATTGCAGAGCACGAATATTAATAGTACCCTTCAAGTGTTTTTGTTTGATGCTGCCTTGAAGCTTGAGCATAACCGCTGCAATACCTTCTTTGCCTGCAGAAATTAGCTCTGAAAAGCTTTGTTTCGATTGTTGAGATTCAAAATGGATTTGTAGCATGACATAGAGACTTGCTCCCGCACGAAACTGGTTAATAAAGCTATTGCCATAGGTTGATAAAAAAGTTTCTGGAGACTGGAGATAGAGTTGAGTTGCATCAGCTGTCAGTGCAAAGTGTGTACCTAGTTTTGGTGTAATGCCATAGGTGTAGGCCCAATTTGCATTATAAATTAGTGATAAAGTTTGATCATTTTGTACATAAGCACTTGCGAAATTAGCGATATCTTTAACGTTGACTGTTTTTATTGGTACTTCGACAGAAGTATAAATGCCTAATTCTTTTTTAAATTGATTTAAGTCATCTTCAAAAAAAAATTCGATAGAACCTGTTGGGTGAGAGGGAGGCATTCGTACAAAGTTATTGATTGCGATCCCAGATGTTGCCGTATTATCATATGAGGCATAACCTTGTGCTTGTGCAATGTTGCCATACATATCTCTGATACTTTGCAAATCGACTTGTTGATTGGCAACTGACGTTACTGCGATACTCACAGCAAATAAGCTAGATGCGACTAAGGCATTGAGTCGTTTTATTTTCATTATAGTTTTCCTTAAAATTTATATATTTTTAGAGGTTGTAAATAAATCTTATTTTGCTAATTTATGAAAAAAGACGTTGTCTTTATAGCTAAATAGTTGCAATAACTCTATTGACTTTAGACCGGTTAAAATTAACTTATATATCAAATTTTGGTAACTTTAAAACAAAACAATATTTTGTTAAAAAAAATTAACGACATGATTGATTGTAATGTATTGATTATGTTAAGTCAATAATATATTTTATATTATATTATTATAAAATTTGATTATTTAATATAACTAAAACTAGATGTAACTTAAAGTTAATATAAAAATAAAATATTTTTAAATTGATTGTAAATTATTATTTTGATTTTAATTTATTGGTATATTTTTCTATTTTTTTTATGAAGAATTGCTTGTTGTTTGATTTGGTTTGACTGATTTTTTAATAAACTCAATGACGCTGACTTTGACTTTAATGGATGCATTATGCTGGACGTCTGCATTATTTTTTTTATTTTTCATTTCACTGTTTGCAATTGTAAGGTCTTTATTAACCTGATCAAGTTGATACTGTAATTTTTCTATAATATTATTTTGTTTGGTTATTGCTTTTTGTATGTTTTCATCTGCTCTTAGAGTTTCTTTTTTTAATTTATCAGCTTCAATATTTGCTTGTTTTGCTTGATAAGTCACTTGATCTTTAACTTTAACTAGATGGTTTAAATCAGCTTTATGCTGACTTTTTGTTAAGGTTATTTTTTCTTCAATTTCTTTGAATTCATGGTGTTTTTCTTGCTGGTACTTATCAGCAATTTCACTGTTACTTTTTGCTCTCTCGGCAATGTTTTTTTTATTCTCATATAGTTTTTGCAGATACTGAAGCTCAGCAATTTTGCTAGGTGAGATCTCGTTAATATTTTTGTTGATGATGTCCTTTAGGTCACAGTTGATGGTATTGTGGTAATTGTGCTTGTCATTATCATTCTCACTCATAACACATCTTTGTTCAGTAAATAATTTTATATGAACTTAATAATATAACTTAATATATATAGGGGTCGGCAAAGAGAGAAAAATCTTGAGAGGTTTTATGTACTCACCTTACGCACTGAC